>JAPPKM010000157.1 GCA_028874315.1 Chloroflexota bacterium | reverse complement strand
GATACCGGATGGAGCCGGCGCGGTGCCGGATTGGGCTGTTGGAGTTCCAGCGCGACCGCTGGGCGGCGCTGACGGCGGGGCAGGACGGCGGGGAGTTTGTGACCGAGCCGGCGGCCGTTACGGGTGATCGCCTGTGCCTGAACGTGGACGCGGAGTTCGGGGACGTGCGGGTGGCGGTGCTGGACGAGCATGGCGGGGCGCTGGAGGGGTTCGGCCACGCTGAGGCCGTGCCTATTGAACGCGACGCGATCGAGGCAAGGGTCACGTGGGACACGGGCGACTCCCTCGCGGCGCTGCGTGGCCGTCGCGTGCGGCTGCACGTCACGGCGGCGCGGGCCAGCGTGTACGGCTACAGATTTGGCTAAGGGCCTATTGCCCAGCCGCCCACTGGCAAGAGCCTGAGACAGCGCTAGTCCACGGGCGGCCGCGGCGCGCGGCTGCGTATGCTGGCGGGGCGGTTCGCGGTCGCGAGGTTGGATGATGCCGTACGACCCTTCGCTGCATCTGTTCTGTCACCCCTGGGAACTGCAAACGGTGGTGCACATGCGCCGGACCTGGAACCGTCCGGCGCGGGTGCAGATGGCGCCGGTGCTGGCGCCGACCGAGCCGTGGGAAGGCACGTCGATCGTGACCTGGGGCACAGCCCACCGCGACCCGGAAACGGGGCTTTTCAAGCTCTGGTACGAGGCCTGGAATGCCGAGCGTCCGCATCCGCTGGTCTCGCTGGTCTGCTACGCGACGTCAACCGACGGCGTGACCTGGGACAAGCCGGACCTGGGGCTTTTCGAGTGGGAGGGCAGCCGCGCGAACAACATCTGTTGGATGATGCGAGACAGCGCGCCCTGGGACTACCTGGACAGTCCGCAGGTGCTCGTCGATCCGCAGGCTCCGGAGTCGGAGCGCTATCGGATGGTGATTTATGCGCGGGTGGCGGCCATTCGGCGGCACGCGTTCTTCGTATTGACGAGTCCCGACGGGGTGCATTGGACCTGGCATGACGAGCCGTTTCTGACCGAGACGGGGGACCGGTTCCACTGCATTCACGACGACCGGCGCGGCGAGTACTGGTTGACGTCACGGCGGGCGGACCTGGACAAGGACTTCAACGCCGATCCACCCATCCCTCGAATCCGCAGCGTGGAGCGCTGGCGCAGCCCGGACCTGCGCGTCTGGTCCGGTCCCGAGATGTTGATGCGGCCGGACGACGCGGACCTGCTGGACACCGAGTTCTACAGCATGTACCCGATGACGGCCGGGAACGGCTACCTGGGATACCTGGAGTTCTACGACCGGTTCGTGGAACGCCTGCACACGGAGCTGGTCGTGAGCCGCGACGGGGACCACTGGCAGCGGCTGGAGCGGACGCCGTGGTTGGACCGCGGAACCGAGGGCGCATGGGATGACATGTGGGTGTTTCCGTCCAGCAACGACCCGCTGGTGGTGGGGGACCGGATGCTGGTGCCGTTTGGCGGGCGCGGGACGGCGCACGCCGGACGGCGCTACCGGATGCGGCCGGCGCGCTGCAGCATTGGCCTGCTGGAGTTCGGGCGCGACCGCTGGGCGGCGCTGACGGCGGGGCAGGACGGTGGGGAGTTCGTGACCGAGCCGGCGGAGGTTACGGGCGACCGCTTGTGCCTGAACGTTGACGCGGAGTTCGGAGACGTGCGGGTGGCGGTGCTGGATGCGTATGGGGGCGTGCTTGAGGGTTTCCGGCACGAGGAGGCCGTGCCTATTGAACGCGACGCGATCGAGGCGCGGGTTACCTGGGACACGGGCGACTCCCTCGCGGCGCTGCGTGGCCGTCGCGTGCGGCTGCACGTCACGGCGGCGCGGGCCAGCGTGTACGGCTACAGGTTCCACTAGCCGGAGATTGCCGCACGGCGCGGATGCCCTAACATGGGGGCGAGTGGCGTTGCGACCTCGCCGGGAAGGCCGGTGGGCGAGGTTTGGCCGCCGGGGAGCGTGGAGCCATATCACGCCAAGCGTTTAACGCGAACAACCGCAGTTCACGACGGGCGTTTCTTGGTCGCCTCTCGGTGGCGATTGGCGCAGTCGCGGGCGCGGGCGCCGGCGTGGTGCGAGCCGATCCGGCGACTCCGGACGTTCCGGTTCCGGCCGTCTATCTGCGCGAGACCGGACATCACGTTGGCGGGCCATTCCTGGCCTGGTGGCTGCAATATGGACGAGAAGACGGGCTTGGCTGGCCGATAACCGAGCAACTGGATGTCGGCAACCGCCGCATGCAGTACTTCGAACGGGGCGCGCTGGCGCTGGCGCCGACCTCGCGCGATCCGCTGGGGATCGTGCCAGTGAACCTGGGGCGTCCCTATGTCAGTCGTTCGACCGCACCGCAGCCCGAGGCGCAGTTCGCCCACTTCTTTCCCCAGACGGGTCATGGCGTGCATCCGGCCGTGTGGCCATTTCACCGCGAGAACGGCGGGGTCTACCGGTTCGGGTATCCGCTGGGACCGGCGGTGGTCGGCGACGGCGGGCTCTGGCAAGTGTTCGAGCGAGCGGTGCTGTCCGAAAGCGGCGGCCGCGTAACCGACCTGCGGTTGGGCTTGATGGAGGCAGAGCGGTTGCGTTTGCCCACCGAGCCGGCGACGCGTGCCCGGCATGCGCCGATCGTGGACCTGGCCGCGCTGGACCCGGTATACGGACCGCTGGCCGACCGTCACGCCACGGTGGACCTGATTCGGCAGGTCGTGACGTTCTTCGACGGCGACCAGCCGGTGCGGATGGCGGCCACGTCAACCGGCATCTATCCGGACTTCACCCCGGCGGGGCGCTATCGCGTCTTCGTCCGCGTGCCACGGGCGCGCATGATCTCCAACGGCAGTACCAGCGCCGTCTACGACCTGGACGACGTGTTGCACATCCAGTACTTCACGGAGAACTGGATCGGGTTTCACTACGCCTACTGGCACGGCGAGTTCGGCACGGCGCGGAGCGCGGGCTGCGTGAATCTGCGATTGCACGACTCGGAGTGGGCGTGGGACTTCTGCGACCACGGGACGCAGGTCGTCGTTCACTACTAGACGCCGGCGAACGCTTCAGCGGTTGACCGCCGAGCCTGATGCTGCCGAAGCGCGCCTATGATGGCGCGGTACTGGATTCCTGGTTCCCGGTGACTCTGTGTCCGCATCCCCCAAGCGCGTCGCGCCAACGTCGTCGGTCATCTTCGTCTGCGTGCACAACGCCGGGCGGAGCCAGATGGCCGCGGGCCTTCTCAAGGCGGCCGGCGGCCGGATTGAGGTCAGGTCGGCGGGCACGGCCCCCGGCGAACGCGTAAATCCGCTGGCCGTTCAGGCCATGCAGGAGATTGGAATCGACATCAGCGACGCGTCGCCGTCGCGGCTGACGACGGACGAGCTGGCGACGGCCGACGTCTGCATCACGATGGGCTGCGGTGACACCTGTCCCCTGGTGCCCGGTACGGAGTATCGGGATTGGGCGGTGGACGACCCATCCGGACAGCCGATCGAGGTGGTACGGCGCGTTCGGGACGACATCGCCGAGCGCGTGCGCGAACTGGTGGCTGAGCTGGCGCCGGGCTCGACGGGGTGAGTCGAAACTGGCTCCTGGCCGGGCTGGCGTCGGCGTTGATCGCGGCGGCCATCGTGGTTGTCGCCATTGACGTGGACGAGACGGCGGTGGACCCGGCGCCTGCCGGGCCAACGCCCACGCCCGAGGAGCGCGCCGCACGAATGATGCGGACATTCCTTTCGCGCGTCGTCGAGCAGGAACTGCGGCCGCGGGTCGCCGAACTGGAGGGGACGCAGGTCTTCGACGGCAGCGGCGGCACGGCCACGGTGCGGCGCGTGGTGGAGGGTGACCGCATCGATCTGCGAATCATGTTCGACGCCTATGTATTGATACTCGATCCCCAGGCGACGGTGGAGAACGAAATCCAGGCCGACGGAACCGTGACCTACACGCGTGAGGGATCCGACCTGCGCGTGAATGGGACCGATGTGCGGATCGGCGTCTTTGACGTCGAGCAGCGGCAGCCGCGCATCGATATGGCGGGACGGTTCACGTTTGACCTGTCCGGCCCGGACATTGCCGGGCTGGCCGGTGAAGCGGTGCGGAATAGCGATCAGCGGCTGGAGATTCAGCCGGCGACGCCGGCGCCTTAGTCCTCGACCAGCTGTCCGCCAGCCTGCAAGACGCGCCAGAAGGCGTAGTCGGCCTGGTGGACGATCTGGTTGATGAGGCTGCGCTGGAGGAGTTCGCCTTCGCCGGAGTGGCCGCCGGCGACGTGGGCGACTTCCTCGGGCAGGCCCACGGTCAGGCAAATGTGCACGCCGTAGCCGGGATGGCGGATGGAGGGCCAGCCGGTGCGGCCGCGTTCGGCGGCCCAGCGCGCCTGGTTCTCGGGATCGAACTCCCAGGGCTTGCCGACGTCGTGGCAGAGGGCGGCGGCAACCAGCAGATCGCGGTCGTACTCCAGGCCTGGGAAAAGACTTCCCAGCTCGTCTGCAATGGATACCGCCAGGCGGGTGACGCCGCGGATGTGGTCGGTCTGGGTGCCGTCCTCGAGCGGCGGCGTGTCGGGGTTGCCGGAGCCGCGGATATCGGCGATGGCGCCAAAGGAGCTTTGCGCTAAGGCCAGCGCCCAGGCTTCGACGACTTTGGCGGCCAGGTCAGAGTCCTCGATCCACTCGACCTCGGGCAGTTCGGCTCGCACTCGCGCACGTTGCGTGTCGTCGACGGTCACGTCTTGCTCCCTGGACGCAATCGGGAAGGGCCTGAGTCTAGCCCTGCCCCATTTGATCGCGACGCAGCTCGGTCTAGCGGATCTCGTAGACGAGCGTCTGCACGTGGATCAGGTCGTCGCTGATGACGAAGGTGTCGACGCCCTGGGCAGTTCGGCCGTCTTCGTGGGCGCCGGACCAGGTGAGCAGGACGGCGTCGCCTTTGACGGTGACGGATTCTTGCCGTGCCGCGAACCCGGCGAGGTCGGCGAATAGGGCCTCGAAGAAGGCTCGACAGCCAGCGTGACCGATGTGTACCTGGTTGGGCTGCATGAGTCGCGCGTCAGCCGCGTAGTCGGCGGCAATGGCGTCGAAATCGCCAGACTGGACCGCGTCCCAATGTCGTTGAAATACCGCTTCGGGGTTCGCCATGAGTTCACGCTCTGGGTGAGGCAAGCCGTGATTACCCTACGGCATCCCGGCAACGGAGAACGCTGCGGGCCGCCGGTACCCACCACGCCGGCCTGCGTTGCGACGATCAGGCCAGCGGCGTGATGCAGCGGTTCACTAGATCCCTTCGTACCAGCCCACGCCGAAGATCAGATCGCCGACCCGAACCGTCCAGGAGTGCTTGCGTGCGTCCTGGCGCGTCTGCGGGTGCGTGAACAGGTAGCTCACCCAGGCTCCGCCGCTCTCCTCGGTAATGGCGGCGAAGGCTTCGCCGTAATTGAAGCCGGTGGAGTCGATGCGTTCGCGGGTTTTGCCGACGATGTCAGGGCGGTTGGCGTTGGCAACTGAGTAGAGCACGCCGGCGCGGTCTTCAAGGACGAAGACGTACCAGGGGCCGTCCGCGCTCTCCGGGGTGTTGTAGTAGGCGAGGGTCTCGTCAGTACCCAGCGAGGCGTGGAGACGCACAGCCCGCTGCACAAGGGCTTGCGCGTAGCCGGCCGGGTCGGCCTTGGACGGGCCGGGTTCGTACCAGCCGGAGCCGAAGACCAGGCCGTCGTGGCGGACGACCCAGGAGTGCTTGGTCTGGGTTTCGCCGGTCGCGGGATTCACCCAGGAGTAGCTGGTCCAGGCGCCCTCCGGCGTGGCGTCGGCCACGACCTGGAGACCGGTGGGGTAGCGGTCGGGGCCGACAACATCGCGGGCGTGGAGGCCGACGATTTCCGGGGTTGCGGCGTGGGTGCGGAGCACGTCGTTCTCGTCGAAGACGAAGAGGTACCAGGCACCGTCGAGGCTCTGCTCGGTGTTGTAGTAGTCAAGCACGACGTCGACTCCGGCGGCGTTGTATAGCTCGATGCCCCGCTGCACGAAGGCCTGCGTGTAGGTTTCGGGCTCATCCTTGGACGGGCCGGGCTCGTACCAGCCGGAGCCGAAGATGAGGTCGTCGTGCTGCACAACCCAGGAGTGCTTGGTCTGGGTCTGGCCCGATTCGGGGTTCACCCAGTAGTAGTCGACCCAGGTGCCTTCCTCGGTGACGACCGCCGATATGTGCCGGCCAATCGGATAGCCGTCAGGCCCGCGAGAATCCAGGCTCGACGTACCGACGATGGATGGGACGGCGGCGTTGGCGAGCAGGATATCGGTGTTGGCGATGAAGACGTACCACTGCCCGTCGATGCTCTCGGGCGAGTTGTAGTAGTCAAGGGTCGCCTGGAGGCCTTCGTTGTTGTAGCGGTCGATGGCGCGCTCGACGAAGGCCTGGGTGTAGGCGGCGGGGTTGTCCCGGGACGGGGTCATGAAGCGCCGTCCGCCGAAGACGAAACCGTCGCTGCCGTGGTCGGCCTGGCACGCGGCCTCGGCGTTGTCGCCGTGGACGCGCTGGTAGATGCCGATGTTCTGGTCGTTGCCGCGGCCGGCTTCCAGGAGATCGTTGAGTTCGACGCAGGTAGTTGGCCATTCGGCCAGGGCTGCTGCCCCCGTGATTCCGAGGAGAACGGCCACGCCAACCATTGCCAGAACGAGACGCTTCATGCTCTACCTCTCCGCCCAAGAAGCCTGATCGAATAGAGGCCGAAAAACCCTGCGGCTGGCAGTCTAGACCGTCGCGTCAGCCGCCGTCCCTGGTGCCGAAATCGCGCCAGCCCCAGTCAAGACGTAGGCGGGGCATGGGGAAGTCGAAGTACCAGCGGATGGAGATGGGTTCGCGGTCCCGGCCGAGGCAGGCGTAGAAGAGGGCGGCGCGTCCGGGGACCTCGTGCACGATGCGGATCGGCGCCAGATCGTGGAAGAGGCTCGGGTCTTCGTTGGCGGCCAGGTAGTCGAGCAACTGTCGCTCGTAGGCTTCGGCGTCGTTGGGCCGGACCGTGGCCAGGTCCACGGGTTCGTGCTGGTTCCAAGCCGGCAGGTCGCAATCGGCGCGGAAGATGCCGGCGCGGCAGGCGATCCAGATCGGGGTGCTCCAGGCGTACTCGCCATCCGTTTGGCGGAGGCGGACGTAGTAGGCGGCCTCGGGTAGTGGGGCGTCGTCTCTGATTTCAAGCTCTGCGTCCAGGCCGCTGGGGCGCCAGGTTGCCAGGGTGCAGTCGTTGCGAATCAGATCGATGCGTTCGATTGGCGCGCAGGCGTGGGCGGTGATGGTGATGCGGGGCGTTTCGTCGATTTCGATTTCGCTGCCAGCCGGAATGCCGTTTGCAGTCACGTCCAGGATGATGCGCGCGCCAGTTGTCGCGTAGGTCTGCCGGTTCAGCACGGCGTCCCAGATGGCGTGGCGCTCGCACTGTGCGGCGTGAACGGCGGCCACGGGGCCGCAGCCGATGGCGCAGTCGCGGATGTTGAGGTCGTTGCCGAAGCGTCCGCGATAAAGGTGCGCCGACATGGGCGCGGCGAGCAGGGGCAGGTGGGTGTCGCCTGAAGCAATGACGGCGGGACGATGGCCGTGGCGCATTGCGCGTTGCAGCAACCACTCGGCGGATCCGTGCCCGCTGGCGACTTCGACCACCGGCTCGCTGGACGTGGGGTAGGCGTCCCAGTCGGCCGGGCCGCCGCCGACGTGGGCTTCGAGCAGGACATCCTGGCGGTCGCCGTAGGCATCGACCAGGTCATCCATCTCCGACCAGGTGGGCGCATGGCGCTCCTCCCAGTCCCGGTAGACGACGTTGCGGTCGCCGCCGACGTTCGGGTGGGCTTCGGCGGCCAGGTACGGGACGTACGTTCCCGGCTCGTCATTGGCGCGGCAGGCGGCCTGGTGCGCTTGCCAGATCGCGGGCCGGTGCGTTTGGTCGGGTGGGGCCATGGGGCCGGGGGCGGCGAAGTCGAGCCGGGCCTGGCCGCGGGCCTGCGCGTGGCGGCCCGAAGGGTGAAGGATCGGCGTGGGGTCGTCCATGAGGCCCATGCTGATGTCGCCCCAGCTGTGGGAGTGCAAATCACCCCAGAGCAAGAGCGACTCAGGTTCGGACTGGATAAGCAGCGGATTGCTGAGCGTGGATAGTCCGTGCTCGGGGTCGTGCGCCTCGATGCGGATGAGGCCGGGCGCTTGGGCGGCGACACCCTCGATGATGGCGAGGCCTTCGTCGTCCGGTCCCAGCCTGACCTCAGGCGGTAGGCCGGCCACCTGGGAGGTGTCCGTTCCCAGCGCCACCGATCCGTCGAATTGCGTGCAGACGTTGTGGTTGCGGTCGTAGACGGCCAGGTGCAGGGCGAAGGGCTCGCCGGGGCGGGCGATGGAGGGTCCCAGCAGACGCAGCAGCATTGGTTCGGGGTCCGAAACCACCTGGATGCGAGCCTCGCCGTTCCGCAACTGGCGATAGGCCAGGCTTCCGGCGCGGTCCACCGACGCGACGAGGCGGCCGTGGCAGGCGACGTCGTAGACCTCGCTGCCGGGACCGCCGCGGCTGGTGTCGCCGACCACGAGGCACAGCTCGTCGCCAGGGAGCAAGGTTCCACGTTCGACGACGATGCGGGCAACCGGCGGCGAGTTCGCCTGGTTGAGTTCGTTTAGCTCCAGGCGCACGCCGGCGGCGGTCTTGGCGTGCAGCGTGACGTAGTCGCGGCCGCGTGGGCGGGTGTCCTGGATGCTGTGCGACAGGAGGATTCCGTAGCGCTCGAAGAAGAAGCCGCCGCCGGTGGCCACCGAGGCCTCAACTGCTATTCGGATCTCCCAGGTGCCCACCGCGCCGGCCGTGAGCCGCAAATCTGGGCCACTGACGCTTGGTCCGTCGGCCGGGTGAAACGTGACGTCGAGGCTGCCTGGTTCGTTACCGCCGCGAACCCGATACGGGAGCGTGGTGGGCGTGCCTGGCGTCACGAGCCTTTCCGGGCCAGGCTTCGAAGGCGCTCGCCCTGAGACATCACCTTCTCAAAGGCCGCGGCAACTTGCTCGACCCAGGCCTCGGAGGGATCGACAGGCGTGGGCAGCCAGACGCAGGTGGCATTGAGGCGTTCGCTGACCGGCAAGGAACCCGGGCCGAACGGCGGACGAACGTCTTCAGGCAGGTCGCCCCAGGGGCCGCCGAGGCCCTCGAACGGAAATTCGCCGAATAGCGGCTGCAGGTGCATTGCGCCGTAGAGCGCCGAGGGCTGGTCGGGATGAATGCCGACGCCCTCGGCGGCCAGAGCGTCCAAGATTGACTGGATGGGGGCGCCGATTTCGTCGGGATCGATGCGCGCGGTGTAGAGCAGGTAGCCGCCGCGTTCGGCGTGGGGGTAGGGGCGCTGGGGGTAGACGCCGGGGACGTCGTCCAGCAGGGCGTCGAGGCGAGCGAACCAGCGTGCCCGGCGCTCGTTGAGCTCGGGCAGCCGTTCAAGGCCGGCGCGGGCTAGGGCGATGCCCAAGGGGTTGGCGCGGTATTTGACGCCCAGGCCGATGCGGCCGAGGTCACGCAGGGCATCGGTCTGCAGCAGCTGGTTGACGCGGCCGTAGTGGCCGAGGGCCGCCATGCGGTCGTAGAGGTTCGGATCGTTCGTCGTCGCAACACCGGCTTCCACGCCGTTGATCGGCTTGCTGGCCTGCATGCTGAAGCAGCCGATGTGGCCGACGGACCCGACCTGCCGACCGCGCCAGGTGGCTCCGTGGGCGTGCGAGGCGTCCTCGATCAGGGTGATGTCGGTTCCGTCCACGATGTCCAGCAGCGCGTCCAGGTCGGCCGGATTGCCGTAGACGTGGGTGGCGACGATGGCGCAGGTGCGGTCGGTCAGCTTGCGGCGCACATCGGCCGGGTCGATGCAGAAGGTATCGGGATCGGCGTCGGCGAACACCGGCGAGGCGCCGCAGTGCAGGGCCGGCGAGATGGAGGCGTGCCAGGTGACGGACGGCACGATGACCTCGCGCCCGAGCGACGCGCCGGCGGCGAACATGGCCGAGTGCAGCGCGGCGGTGCCATTGCAGACAGCCAGGGCGAAACGGGTGCCGACAAAGTGGCGGAACTCGGCCTCGAACTTCTCGATTTCGTCGTAGACGGCCGAGCCGGCGTCAAGCGCGGCGTTGACCAGGGTGCGCTCGCGCCCGGTGACCGGCTCCCAGCGGTCGCCGATGGGCGCCGTTACGGCGGGGGAACCGCCTTCGATGGCGAGTTGCCGGTCCATGCTGAACTACC
>JAPPKM010000071.1 GCA_028874315.1 Chloroflexota bacterium | reverse complement strand
TGACGCTCGCTGTTGGAATGCGCTGGCTGCAGGCCGGACAGTATGAAGCGCAGCGGCTGCATCTGCAGATGGCCATTGCCCTGATTGCCGTAGCGCCCGTCGTGATTCTGTTCTTCCTCGCGCAAAAGCACTTCATCCGCGGGATTGCGCTGACGGGCATCAAGGGCTGAGGTTCGAACTCTCGGTGCGCTGCACCTCGAAGCTCGGCGCTGTTTCGCAATGAGGCATCGACCAACCACAAGGAATCTCTAGTGCCGACGCCTGCACAGCCGAGGGTCTCCGCACGCGCACAGCCGACCGGCTCGTCCGCTACCGCCAGTTTGGGTGGCGGACTCACCGCCCCGCTGGGCGCCCCAGGGCAACCTGTCGTGTACTCGAGCAAGCCCGTCACCGTGCGCTCGACGTCCGTGCGAGTGATGCGCGCGCTCGTCAGGGCCCTTTTCTACCTGCTGCTGATCGGCGGCAGCGTTATGTATGCGATTCCTTTCATCTACATGGTGCGCTGGTCCTTCATGACGACCAGCCAGGTTTATGACCCTGACTTGTTTTGGCCGTTCCCCCCGGCCTGGGAGAACTACACCTACGTGTGGCAGCACCATCCCGTACCCTGGTGGCTCTTTAACTCGTTCATTGTGACCTTCATTGGTGTGACGGTCGGAACCTTCGTGAGCTGTGTCGTCGCCTATGGGTTTGCTCGCCTGGACTTCCCGGGGAGTCGAGTCATTTTCATGGTCTTGCTCTCAACCATGATGTTGCCTCTGCACGTCACCATCATTCCCGTCGTTATCATCTTCCGGGATCTTGGTTGGTTAGACACACTTTGGCCACTGATTGTTCCCGGACTAGGCGGCGGCGCCTTCTACATTTTCATATTGCGCCAGTTTTTTATGACTATTCCAATTGAGCTCGATGAGGCTGCGCGTACCGACGGTGCCTCCCGACTGGGGATTCTGTTTCGAGTCATCCTGCCGCTCTCGAAACCGGCGATTGCGACCGTTGCAGCGCTCTCCTTTATCGGCAACTGGAACGACTTCTTTCTTCCTCTTATCGTTCTGAATTCGCCCGACCGCATTACCCTCCCGGTTGGACTGCGCTACTTTGCCGCCGGGCAATACATGGAACAGCAGCACACCTTGCAAATGGCCGTTGCCATGATTTCCGTTATGCCGATCATCGTGGTCTTTTTCTTTGCGCAACGCCAGTTCGTTCGGGGAATCACCCTCACCGGCATCAAGGGCTAACTCTTACGACCTTGTCGGAGTCAGTTCCCGGCTGACCGACTTGCGTCGATCCGCGCTCTGACTCTCTAGGAGGCGCTCAGCGTCGCCAGATTGTCGCGGACCTTCTCGGCACCCTCGACAATTTCCTCCATGGCCTGGGGGCCGCTGAGCATCATGTTCTGGGTGATCCACAGGTCTTCGGTCGCGCAGGCGCGTTCGGCGTGGGGGCAGGGCATGGATGCGTAGTCCACGTCGGGCGGTCCGTCGCCGCGAGGCCAGACCAGCGATAGTTCGCCGTTGGGGTCGCTGAACAGGTCGGCACGGTTCATGGGACGTCTGTAGCCGGACCGGATTCCCAGTCCCTCCGCCTGCATGGCTTCGACGAAGCGATCCCGCGTTAGCCCGTCAAACCCCTCGGAGTCGTAGCGCACGATGTGCAGGTGGTTGGCGTTGCGAGTTACGAAGGGGTCCTCGCGGCGCGAGGAGAGTCCATCCACGTCTTCCAGAAGCTCGGCCACGTACCGGCCATTCTCCGACCGTCGGCGGGTCTGGCCCTCCAGCCGATCCAACTGCGCGCTGGCCAGAGCAGCCAGCACGCCACCCAGCCGACGGTTGCCGGAGCTGTATGGGAACCACTCGTCGGGCTCGGCGGCCTGCCCGTCGATGCCCATCTCGCCGAACCGCATCACGCGTCCGCCGATGTCCATCTCGGAATAGGCGATGGCGTGTTTGTAGATCTCAAGATCGTTCGTCATCACCGCTCCGCCGACGCCAGGCGTCAGGTTCTTGCCGGGTCCCAGGCTGAAGCAGCCAACGTCGCCGATCGTGCCGAGTCCGCGATCGTTCCAGGTTGACCCGTGCGCGTGCGCCGCGTCTTCGATCACCTTCAAGTCGTGCCGGCGCGCAATGTCGAGGACCGCCCCCATGTCGCAAGCCAGCCCGCCGAAATGCACGGTCATGATGGCGCCAGTGCGGTCGGTAATTGCCGCTTCGATCAGGCCTGGATCGATGTTGTAGGTTTCCGGGTCCATGTCCACGAAGATCGGTACCAGGCCCACATTCAGCACCGCGGTCGGGCTGGCCATGTACGTGTAGGGCGAGAGCATCACCTCGGAGCCTCTCGGAAGACGCAGGGCTCGGAGCGCAATTTCCAGGGCGCTGGTCCCGCTGCTCACCGCCAGGCAGTACCTGGCGCCTTGATACGCCGCGAATGACCGCTCGAAGTTGACGAGGCTTCGGTCGCCCTCGCCACTCGCCCAGTTGCCGGTTCGCAACGCATCCACCACGGCCTCGACTTCAGATTCGTCAAATTCGGGCCAGGCGTTATACGGCTCGCTTCGGATGGGCGTCCCGCCCTGCAGGGCCAGCGCAGACATGCGTGATGCTCTTTCCGACTACGTTCCAGCCGAACGGGTGTCTCGCCCGTATGCTACGTCGCGGGGTCCCCAGGCGTCGTTCCGTGCAGACGGCCGTTCGTCCTACGGCAAGATGTGGGAACCAGAAGAGGAGACGCCGGGGCACCCTTGAACCGCAAGCAGCCGCCCGATGTGGCCGTGGGCCGTGTCGTTCACGGCGACAACCTGCCGATCCTCAAGCAGTTGCCGTCCGCATCCGTGAATCTCATCTACACCGACCCTCCGTTCAACACCGGTCGAAACCAGACCCGAACGAAGCTCCGCACTCAGCAGGACCCCGACGGCGACCGAACCGGATTCCAGGGACGCCGCTATCGCACCGCGAAGGGCGTCACCCGAACCTTCGTCGACGAGTTCGACGACTACCTGGCATTCCTGGAACCGCGACTGGTCGAGGCCCACCGCCTGCTGGCGCCAACCGGATCTCTCTACCTGCACCTGGACTACCGCGAGGTGCATTACGCCAAGGTCTTGCTCGACGAAGTCTTCGGCCGCGACTGCTTCCTGAACGAGGTCATCTGGGCCTATGACTACGGAGCACGAGCCAAGCGCAGGTGGCCAGCCAAACACGACAACATCCTGGTCTACGTTCGTGATTCAGACTGCTACTACTTCAATACCGACGAAATCGAACGCATTCCCTACATGGCCCCCGGGCTCGTGGGCCCGGAGAAGGCGGCCCTCGGCAAGCTACCCACCGACACCTGGTGGCACACCATCGTGCCCACGAACGGCAAGGAACGGACCGGGTATCCGACGCAGAAACCACTGGGAATCGTCCGCCGCATCGTGCAGGCCTCGTCGCGTCCGGGTGATCTACTGTTGGACTGCTTTGCCGGCAGCGGAACCCTGGGCCAGGCTGCCTATGAGCTCGGCCGCCGCTTCATCCTCATCGACAACAACCCTGAGGCCCTGGAGGTAATGTCAGGCCGCTTTGCAGAGATGGCCGGCATCGATTTCGAAAACTTCGCCGGCTAGCCGCGGGCACTCCCAAGCAACCTCGGCGGCCTGGCCGCCAGCCATACCAGTTTCGTATACCATCCCCGCAATCTCGCTGGTGGGAGCTCACGCGCATGGACCGCAAGCTCAAGGTCGGATTCATCGGCTGCGGCGGAATCTCTCGGCTCTACACCGACATCTACGCTGGCATGACCGACCTGGCCCAGATCGTGGCCACGGCCGATCTCTATCCTCAAATGGCCCAGGATCGCGCCGCGGCCATACACGAGGCATACACAGCCGAGGCCGCCCGCCAGCGCGCCCTGGCGATCAACGCCCGAGACGAAGCGTCTCGGGACGCCGCCCGGCAGATGGCCGCACACGCCCAGGCCGCGGCCGACAACGACATCCGCACCTACGACGGGCACGAGGCCCTTCTGAAGGACCCCGAAATCGATGCCGTCCTCGTACTCACTACGCCGCCCATCCGCGGCGTGCCCGTCGTGGCCGCCGCCGAGGCCGGCAAGCACGTCTTCACCGAAGGCCCGATGGCCAAGAGCGTGCAGGAGGCCGACGAAATCCTGGCGGCCGTCGAGAAAGCCGGCGTTACCTACGCTTCCCAGTGTGGCGGACGCTATACCCGCGGCCTGCAGCACGCCCGGCGGGCGATCGCCAGCGGCCTCATGGGCCCGCTGGCCGTGGCCAAGATTGAAATCAACTGGTACCACCAGCAGTCCTATTACATGGGTGGCTGGCACGGGAAGTTCGACACCGAGGGCGGTGGCGCGGTTTTCCACCACGGCCGCTACGTCATCGAGCCCTTCCTCTTCGCCCTTGGCTCACCCATCGTCGAAGTCACGGCCTACTCCGGCGGATTCCTGCGCGAAATCGAGCACGACAGCTACAGCCTGGCCCTGGTCCGTTATGCCAACGGCGCCGTTGGGATCGTTCAGGGCTCCCTGCTCCACCACCAGCATCCCCAGACGGAGCAGACGCGCTGGGAGTTTGTCGGCCAGAACGCCTCGATGGTTGTGACCCACGAACACCTGGGCTGGGGGCAGCCGACCGTGCTGCTGAACACCGGTCGCGAGAGCGTGTTCAAGCACACGCTTTCCTTTGGTTCCACCAACACGCCGGGCGTGGCGGCGGAGCTGGAGGCATTGGGCGAAGGTCTCGAGGAGTTCCCGGAGGCTCCCAGCCAACTCCACCAGAGCCGGCTATGGGCCACGTGCGTACTCGAGGACCGACCGATCCCGTTCCCCCAGAGCATCGCGCGGCAGCACGTCGAGCTGACGCGCGCCATCTATAAGTCCGCCGCCACGGGCACAACGGTCCAGCTTCCCCTCGACCGCGACGATCCCTACTACAGTTTCGAAGGCCGTCTCCCTCGACCCGACTGGATGCCGCGTCTACCCGCGGACTGATGGCTGGCTGACCGGCGGCGGCCCTGGATTCGTGGGGTCGCCGCCGAAACAGAATTAGTTCGACGTGTCGGTCCAGTCCAACACGATGCCGATCCAGCCGGTAGGACCGCCCGAGATCATTGCGTACATTTCCGGCGCCTGGCTGTACGGCACGTGGTGCGACACGAGGTGATTCACGTCCAGGCCGCCCCGTCCCATCAGTTCGTAGATGTAGGCGCGATTCGCCGGCCTGGTCCAGCGCTGCATGTGGTAGGCCGTGAGCGGGTAGAGCCGGGTCTGGTAGGTGCCAGTGATCGTCAGTTCCTTGCGCAGGAGCTCCTCTTGCAGCCGGATCTCCACAATGCCGGGCGGGCTGCCCGTCAGGGTCACGGTGCCCCCAGCCGCCGTGGCCCGCATGCAGTCCGGCAGGATCGCCGGCGTGCGCGTGACCATGAACACAACCCTCGCGCCCTCGTCGCACGTCAGCTCGATCACGCGTTCCACGGCGTCCTCGCGGCTCGCGTTGACCGTATGCGTTGCGCCACTCCGCCGAGCCAGTTCCAGCCGCTCGTCAACCAGGTCGATCCCAATCAGCGGATAGGGATTCACCATGTGCGCGAACTGCGTCACCAGCTGACCAACCAAGCCCTGGCCGAAGACCGCAACCGCGTCCCCGATGTACGGTCGCCCGCGCCGCACGCCATGCAGCGCCACGTCGGCCAGCGACAGAAACGTGGCCTGCACGTCCGTCACAGAGTCGGGAATCCTGGGCGGTGGGTAGCGTTCCTTTTGGTCGACCACCCGCGGGCTGTCCACTTCAACCAGGTGCGCCCCCTGGTGTGGAGAAGTCGCGTATACGCGGTCGCCTTCGCGATAGCCGGCCACCTCCCGCCCGACCGCGTCCACAACGCCGACGCTCGAATATCCAGGTAAGCGGCCTTCGGCGCCGGCCAACTCAAAGCTGTTGCGCTCCGAGCCGGCGCTGATCAGTGACTGCGTGGTACGAACCCGGATCTGATTCGGCAGCGGGTCCGGCACCTTCACTCCGTCGATCGCGACGCGACCCGAACCCACAAACGCCACCCGCGGCACCTCAATCGACGCCATGGCCACCCCTCCCTTCAACCCCGGCCCACATCGTCACATGCACGCGGCACGTCCGGGAACAGACTCGCGACGGTCGCCTGTTTCACACCGAAGGTGAAATTTATGTCAACGTGTTCAGACAGACTGAGCGACTAGACTGCACCATCCGAAAGGCGCCCTCGGTTCGTATCCCGAGCCACTGCGAGGCCACATGCGAATCACCGAGCTTGAGACCATCGTCATCCAACAGCCCGGCCCGCTGCGCGTCATCGAAGACTCCATCCACCGCATCGCCTCCGGCCGCGATCTCATCGTGCGCCTGCACACCGAGAGCGGCGTCTACGGCACCTACACCCTCAACATTGCGGGCTACGGCGGTGAACTCACGCGTCAGCTCTTTGAAGTCGAAATGCGCCAGCTTGTCGTCGGCCAGGACGCCTCCATGCCGCGCCGCCTACGTCAACACCTGTTTGACCACACCGAGTATTACGGCGTCAGCGGCCTCGGCGTCTTTGGAATCTCCGTCATCGACTATTGCGTCTGGGACATCCTCGGCAAGACCCGCGACACGTCGGTGGCCCAGCTTCTGGGCCAATACCGACGTGAGATTCCCGCCTACGGAATGGTCGGCTGGCTCAACTTCCCCGTGAACGAACTCGTCGCGCAATGTCAGCGCGCGATCGACGCAGGCTACGGCGCCGTAAAGATCAAGGTCGGATCGCCGGATCCTGCCGACGATGTGCGCCGCCTCGAAGCTGTCCGCAACGCGCTTGGCTCGGACATCCACGTCATGGTGGATGCCAACCAGATCCATCCGGTGGATGAAGCCATCCGCCGCGGCAACGCCTACGAGCCTTACGACATCTACTGGTACGAAGAACCCCTGCGCCCCTGGATGAACGCCGAATACGGCGAACTCCGCGCCGCCGTTTCAGTCCCCATTGCCACCGGCGAGAACATCTACGGCAAACACGCCGTGCTCGACCTGCTTGCGCAGCGGGGCGTCGACATCCTCCAGCCAGACGCCCGCCGCGCCGGCGGCGTGATGGAAATCATGGAAATGGCCGCTCTGGCCGACGCCTACAACGTCCGCATCGCCACGCACAGCGGCTGGCAGCACAACGCCCAACTGCTCGCCGCTATGACGAACAGCATTTACCTCGAAGCCGGTGGCAGCACCCACGACGATTGCTGGGTCGAACCCATCCGCATTGTCGAGGGCATGGTCCAGGTCCCCGATCGCCCCGGATTCGGCCTCGAATACCGCGACGACTGGCTCGCCGAACGCCGCGTGGACGGCAGCCGATCCTAGGCCTTTGGCCTAACCCGCCACCACCGGATTGCTCAGCACGCCGATTCCGTCGATTTCAACCTCAATCGTGTCGCCCGGTACCAGGAATCCGCCGCCCGACGGCGTCCCCGTGTAGATGCAGTCGCCGGGTTCCAGCCGGATGGCCTGTGCCAGGTAGGTAACCAACGAGGCCACGCTGAACAGCAAGTCGGACGTGCTCGTGTCCTGCGTGACAACGCCGTTGTGCCGACCTCTCAGCCTGAGATTCGTGGGATCCAGATCTGTGGCAATGACCGGACCCAGTGGCTTGAACGTCTCCAGGCCTTTGCCCAGCATCAACACGCCGGTCGCCATTTCCGCCAACTGCAACGGGCGGGCGCTCACGTCATTGCCGCAGCTATAGCCCAGCACGTAGTCCAGCGCCTCGTCCGGGCCGATGCGGTGGCAGGGCTTGCCAATCACAGCGACCAGCTCGGACTCGTAGTCCACCGGGTTGAACGGTTCGTCTTGAAGCTCCCGATTGTTCACGGCGTGCGTGAAACCAGCCTTATCTGGAATCACAATTGAATCGCCGGGCCCAATCACCGACGTCGATGGAAGCTGGAAGACCATCGGGAACTGCGGAACAAACGCATCGTCGCCACCTTCTTCAAGGTGGGCCAGGTAGTTGCCGCCGACGCCAATCAGCTTCGGGGGGTCCACCGGCGCCAGCAGCGTCAGATCATCCGCGTCCGCCACCCGGCCGCCAACATCAACGTCGCCAAAGATGTCTCCGCTGATGGCATACACGGATCCGTTTTCGTCGAGCGAGCCATGTGCCGGCCCGGCGTTCGATGCATAGCGGACGATCTTCATCACTTGCCTCCCCTGGCAACAGGCGGCGGAGCGAGCATTTTAGGCACTACCGCAGCGCTCGCGTCCACCGCGGCCTGGCTAGACCACCAGCGGCACACTGTGCGCCGCCTGCGCGCCTACTTGTCGGAATTTTCCCTACGCGTCAGAATCAGGTGGCCGCTGGCACGAGGCATCACGTAGTGGGCACCATCACCTGCACCAATTGCGGACGCCACACCGCCGCCCGTTCGTCCACTTGCCGGCACTGCGGATACGACTCCTACCAGGATCGCCGCGAAGGTCGGGTCGAGGATTACGACATTGACCGCGTGATGCGTCGCATTCGCGCCGTTCTGTACGTCATCTTCCTGCCCGTCGTTGGTCTGCTGGGCCAGATGGCCATCGGCGCCCTGGTATTGCTGCCGTTCTTCTTCCTGGCCGCCCTCTCAAGCGGAGCCACCGGCGACGGTCCCGTCGAGCTCATGCGCGCCCTTACAAGCTTCGTCTTCAACTGGCCGGGCTACCTCATCATGCTGGCATTCACCTACATCGGCCTCTACCGCCGCTTCCAGCGTGTTCGCGCCCTCTCCCACAGGCTCATCGCCCCTCTAGCCCGCGTCTTGCGTCGCACGTCGTAACCGCATCCCACCTACTGCCGACGCGACCGACCACCAAAGCCCCCGACCCGTCGTCGCGTAGGTCTGGTCGCGACATGCGCCGATTGAGCCTTCGACGTAAGTTTGCTTCTGCGCGGCGTCTGAAGAAGTAGTCGGAAGACGTTCGATGAGCAGCGGACAGCATGGACCGGTCACTCTGCGAACCGCCCGCCTCCTGCTTCGGCCATTCGAAATCACCGACGTCGACGATGTCCGGGCCTACGCGGCGGATCCCGACGTTTCGCGCTTCCGGCCGCTTCCGGACCCCTACACCCGCAACGACGCGCTTGAGTTCGTCAAACGCCAGATTCAGACCGACTGGTCCACGGATGCGGAGTTCGCCATTGTCTTTGGGCACCGGGTCGTCGGCGGTCTCAGCCTGCACGTTAGTCCGGAGCACGAACGAGCCGAACTCGGATACCTGCTCGGCAGGCGCTGGTGGGGCCAGGGACTGGCCACCGAGGCGGCTCGCGCGGTAGTCGACTGGGGATTCCAGCGCTTCAACCTGTACAAGGTCTACGCACGGGCGCACGTGGACAACAGCCGGTCGTGGCGCGTTATGGAGAAGTTGGGCATGAGCCGCGAGGGGGTTTTGCGCGGCCATTGGAAAATGCGAGAAGAACACGTGGACCTTGTGTACTACGCCGTGTTTCGCGACGAATGGACGCCGCCAACAGACAGTTGCGCTGACCAAGGCGCCGGGAGAGCTCGGGATGGCAAAGTTGAGCCATAGGTCGGCCACCGTTGCCGGGTCGCACTGACCCGACGCTGCGCAGGAGTGTCGCGAAATGAACCTTGAGCGTTTCGAATCCCTGCTCGCCGAGTCCGGACTGGACGCCGTGGTCGCCAGCTCGTTGGAGAATGTTTCCTACCTGTCGGGTGCTCGAATGGTCATGCAGCGCCTGATTCCGGACCGGCTGGCGCTGCTCCTGTGGCCCGGTAAGGGAGATCCGGCGATCGTCGTATGCAAGGGCGAAGATGTCGCTTGCCGGGACGACTGTCGAATCGACGACATGCGCGCCTACACCGAGTTTGTCACTTCCCCGATTGACCTCCTGGCCGATGTCGTCATGGAAAAAGGTCTCGCCACCGGCCGGCTCGGACTCGAGACGCACCTACTGCCAGCCGCTTATGTCAACCAACTGCGGAAGCGGCTACCGGGCGCCACGATGGTCGATTGCGGAAACCTGATGGACCGAACCAGGATGATCAAGACGCCTGAGGAGATCGACGCCCTCGCCACCGCAGGTCAAGCAACCGAGCGTGCGATTCGCAGCGCCTTCGAACGCGCATCCATCGGCGAATCCGAGAAAGAGGTCGCGGACGACATCACGGCCGGGGTGACCGCGGCCGGGGCCGACGTCATGAACTTCATGTTCCTCGGGACCGGCACGCGGTCATTCGAGTGGCACGCCCGACCGGGAGCAACGCGTCTTGAAGCCGGCCAGGTGATTCACACGGACGTCGCCGGCAATTTTGTCGGCTACTGGTCGGATCTGGCCAGAACGGCTTTCGTTGGCACTCCGAGTCCACACCAGCGCGACATCTACAGCCGGCTCTATGAGACTCACGTCGAAACGCTTGATGCCATTCGTCCCGGTCTCCTGGTCAGCGAACTGTATTCCGTGTGTCAGGCCGCCTACCGGAACGTCGGCCTGCCCTTTCAACTAGCGCATATCGGGCATGGGCTCGGATTGGGACTCCACGAATACCCCATGCTCAAGCCCAGCACGAACGAACCGCTACAGCCGGGCATGGTCCTCTGCATCGAGCCGGCTTATCTTGACCCTGATGTCGCCGGCTATCACATCGAGGATCTGATCCTCGTCACTTCCGATGGGCGAGAGGTTCTGACCGACTACGAGCGTGCACGCGATGCGCAGGTGATTGCGTAGATGGGCGAAGTACCTCATTGATTCGACGGCGAGTGGATCATGAGTCGGCCGGTCTCGTGCAACCTGGCTCGACCTCGCTTCGTGCGCCAAAAGGCTCCCGGATGCCTGACCTCTGTTTCGCGCCACTGCCCCCACACATTCGCGGAGCGTGTCCAATCCCACCCGGCTCAGCGGTCAACCACGACTAGGATGAAGTCAAACCAAGAAAGCAACCGGAGCTTCTGACATGATCCTGGTCACCGGGGCGACCGGATATATCGGCGGACGGTTGGTGCCTCGGCTGCTTGAAGAAGGCCACCGAATTCGCGTTCTCGTGCGAAGCAGGGCGCATGCCGCTTCTCGCCCCTGGTCCGGTCAAGTCGAGGTTGTGGTCGGGGATGTCCTCAATGCTCGAGACCTCTCGAAGGCGCTCGAAGACGTGGACGTCGCCTACTACCTGATTCATAGCATGTCGAAGGGAGCGCGCTTCGGAGATCTGGACGCCTCTGCTGCCCGCGCGTTCGGTCGCGCGGCCAGACAGGCCGGCGTCAGCCGCATCATCTACCTGGGTGGTCTCGGAGAGCCCGGTGCCCATCTGTCCAAGCACTTGCGCTCGCGCCATGAGACTGGAGAGGCGCTTCGGGAGGGCGGAGTTCCCGTCACAGAGTTCCGGGCTGCGGTAATTGTCGGCTCGGGCAGCATCTCGTTCGAGATGATTCGCTATCTCGTGGAACGTCTCCCGGTAATGGTCTGTCCCAAGTGGATCTATTCTCGAATCCAGCCCATCGCCGTCGATGACGTTCTGAACTACCTGGTCACTTCGCTGGTCGTTCCGGAGAGTGCCGGGCGCATCGTCGAGATTGGCGGTAGGGATGTGACGACCTACCGGGGGCTGATTCTCGGCTACGCGAAGGCTCGCGGTCTGCGTCGATTCCTGCTTCCCGTCCCGGTTCTGACCCCTCGATTGTCCTCGTACTGGGTTCATTGGATTACGCCCATCCCGGCCGGCATCACCGGGGCGCTCGTGGAAGGGCTTCGCAACGACGTCGTCGTAACCGACCACCTCGCTCGCACGCTCTTTCCTCACATCGAGCCGCAGGACTACGCCTCGGCAATTGATCGGGTGATTCAGGATCTCGATGCGGGATGCATCGACACGTCCTGGTCGGACGCGGCAGGCCCAACGCCGGAACTCGAGGCACGGGTCGTCTTGGAGTCCAATCGAGGCACGATCGTCGAGCGCAGGACTCGCAGGATTGCGGCTCCGGCCACGGAGGTGTACCGGGTGCTCACGAGTATCGGTTCATCCCGAGGCTGGTACTTCGCCAACTGGACCTGGAGAGTTCGCGGACTGATCGACCGGCTGCTCGGCGGCGCTGGACTTCGCCGGGGGCGACGACATCCGGATGATCTGCGAGTTGGCGATGCTCTGGACTTCTGGCGCGTGGAGGACCTGCAAGCCGATTCACTGCTTCGACTGCGAGCTGAAATGAAGCTTCCCGGGAGGGCCTGGCTCCAGTTCCGCTTATCCTCGACTTGCGAGGGCAAAACCAACCTGGAGCAGACGGCGGTGTTCGTGCCCAAGGGCCTGGCCGGGCTGGCGTACTGGTACGTTCTCTATCCGGTCCATGCGTGGATCTTTGACGGCCTGGCCACAGCTATCGCGCGACGAGCGGAAGCGGCCGCGGCGCCCCCGGCAGGATTCGAACCTGCGACCCACGGCTTAGAAGTACCGCGGTGACACGCACCCCGCGCGAGCCATCCCAAACCTGTTACGGCTTCGAGGCCGGTTTACAGGCCGTTGCCCCCTTCCAGGAACAATGGCACGGAAATTCTACCCTAATTCGGGGGAAATTCGGCCTGCGCCTGCGCCAGGAACTCGCGGGTCAACGCCTCCACGGCCGGACGTCGGTAGGCGGCCCAGGGATGCTGGCGGCTGCGGAGACCCAGTTGCGACGCAATGGCGGTCATCGGCTGGCCGTCGCAGAAGAGCCGCAGTGCCAGGGCCTGCCGCAGGGTCAGGATCGCTGAGGCCCGCTCGGTCGCCTGTTCCAGGTGCGCCCGCGTCGCATGCACGTCGGCGAAGGCGCTGCGGCGAAACCGGCGGCGCGCGAGGCGTCGGACGCCCGGCAGGCCGACGAGTGCTGAGCTACACAAGCGATAGCCGCAAGCCAAGTCTCGGAACGCATCGTCTACCCACCGATTAGTCCGCGGCGAACGACCGCCGGCCGCGGCGGGCTGCCCGGCGCGCGTGAGGCCGCCCGGAGATCGGCGCGGCTGCGGCATGGGGCATCCGACTCCTCCCTGGTGCATGGGCGGCCTTTCCTCAGGGTGCCGAGCTACGGTGCCGGGCGGAAGGCAGGATTCCGTACACAGTCTCGCCGGGTGCGAGGGTGACGCGCCGCCGTACCGCGACGGTCTCGCTGCGAACTGACGGAGGCCCCTAAGCGCCGCGCCCGGTACGCCACTGGCGATGACGACGGTCACGCCGCAGGCGTGGCGCTGCGCCTTAACCTATCCCCGGCCATCCACAGGTGCGATCAACGCCCGTCGGACGCCAGGCAGGGTGGCTACTGGAGGCAGTCGATGAACCTACCCAACGCGAGGGCCGGGCGCTGCATGCTCCGCCGAACTGGGCGGATCCGGCCGTGTGGTGGCGGCTAGTCGGCGACATCCGTCCCGGTCACGGCGACCGCGGCCGTTGTGCACCCGCCGCTGCCGTGACTGCCGTGCACCGTCAAACACTTAGCTGGCCGAGGTCTAGTGGTCGTGCACGGCCGCGATCGTGATGCCTCCGCTGCCCGGCGTACGCGGCAGCCGACGGACATGTGTCCAGAATCAGCGGCGTGAGTGTTCCCGCCCCGTCGCTGTCAGTTAGACCGCGGACACTGAACTGTCATCGAATGACATCTGCGGAACGACCAAACGTCACGAATGCGCAATCTGCAGTGCGTACATTGGGCGTCCCAGCCTCCTGATATTCCGGTAGTAGGTCAGTTGCTCAGCGGTCTATCCGGGGCCGCGTTTTGCGTGGCTGGCCGGGAGTCCCCACATGCTGGCCATCCCTCGCGCCCTGGCCCTCGCCGTCGCCCTGGGTGTGCTCACGCTCGCCAGTGCGGCAGCCCACCATGCCACCCCGTGTATCAACGCCAATGACGCCTACGAGCTCGCGGCCGGCCGCGAGCAGAATGTCGGGATCTACCCGCGGGTCTACGGCGATGTCCGTGTTGCCGAAGCGGTGTGCCAGCACGAGCACCGGGACCAGCGCCGCTTCACCTGGCGACACGAACACCCGCCCGCGTCGACGCCAGCTCCGCCGCCGCCGGCCGCGCCCGATCCCACCACGCATCCCGACTACGGGCGGGTGTACGAGGTCGCCCAGGCGCGAAGCGGGCAGCCCGAGCTGGCCGCCCGCATGGCAGCCGATGTCATTGGCCGGGGGGCCGTGGACGCCTTTCTGCGCGGGACCGATTCCGGCGTGCTCTACGGCGCGTGGGCCTGCCCGTGGCAGAGCTCCGCCTGCCCGCTGGCCCCGGTGTACGTGCCGCCACCAGAGCCGAGCCCTCCGCCCGTCGCCCGCGGCCCGCAGATTGATCCTGGGCTCCAGCCCGCGTGGGACATCCTCCGAAGCATCCAGCTGTGGGACTTCTTCCGCCTCCAGCCAGGGCATGACACCGTGAACGTGCGCTTCGACATCGACGGCCGGTTTGCGGTCGGCATCGTGTCCGCGGCCTATCACCCCCGCTCACACACGATCCTGGTAAACCCGGCGCGCCGGCATGCGAATCCTGGGGTGCTGGCCGTCACCATCGCGCACGAGCTCTGGCACGCAGTGTCCCCGTTCGGGTGGCCGCGCAACTTCGACGCCTGCGTGGTGGACGAGGTCTGGGCCTTCATCACGCAGGGCCTCGCCTGGCACGGGATCTTCGGGCACACCGGCCCGCCAGCCGACGACTTCGCATGGTCCACCTGGCGGGCCTACGACGTGCTGGTGTCCCATCCCAGGGGCGCCGCCGACTTCGATAGCGACGTGTCGGACTGGCCGGACATGCTGAGCTATGTCCTGTTCACGCGCGACTACGTGGAGCGGTGCGCAGCCTGAACTAGGCGGAGGGCTGCTGCTCCCAGCGCTTGGCGGCTGCCTGTTGGGCAATCGCCGTGCGCTCGGCTGCCGTGAGGGCCTTGGCGCGAGCCTGGCCACCCTTGCGGCCAGCGACCACGGCCGCCTGGACGATGCGGAAGGCCATCTCGTTCGGGTCCGGTGGGCCGCGGTGCGTCATGGGCGGAACCGCCCGTCAGTCTTTCGGAACTCCTCGCCGTTGAGAAAGCGCACGAACCACTCGGCCCCGCCAGCTTTGGTCGCCGCAGTCCGTGGGGCGTAGCCACCCTTGCGCAGGTGGTCATGGAATCGGAGCAATTCGGCCTGGAGCCGCTCAGCGTCGGCTGGGGAGGGCCGATAGCGATGGCTGGCGGGGCCACCGCGGGTCATGCGAACAGCCGATCGGCCGCGATCACGACGGCCGCCGCAGCGCCAGCCGCGCCGATCACCCATCGCGTGAGCCGGGTTTCGACCCTGGTCAACTCGACCTTCAGCTCGCCACGAAGATCAGCAATGTCGGCCTTGGTCGCGAGGTGCTCGTAGGCCCCTTCCAGCCGTGACAACCGTTCCGCCTCAGTCGTCATGGCCCCATCCTTTCGCATCCCGGTCGGTGTCCCGGTGCTGCAACCGTATCGCGTATGCCACGGGTTAACAACCTGACTACCCTAAGCAATACTACGAAAGTCTGATACACGGGCCACCCGATGCGCCGGTTGAGTCGCGAGACGCGCGCCCAGGTCGTGGCGTTGCTGTCCGAGGGCATTGCGATCAATGCCATCACGCGGGTGGCTCCGGTCTTCAAGCCTACGGTGCTCAAGCTCCTGACGGACCTGGGACCCGTGGTGGCCGCCTACCAGGGCGAGGTCCTGCGCGATCTCGCCCTGACGCGCGTCCAGGTGGATGAGATCTGGGCCTACGTCGGCATGAAGGCCAAGCACGTGCCCGCCGAGCGGCGCGGCTAGTTTGGGATCGGCGACGTGTACACGTTCACGGCGATCTGCACGGACACGAAGCTGGCGCCGACGTGGCTGGTGGGCAACCGCGACATCCACAACGCGCAGCGCTTCTTGCTGGACCTGGGCCGCCTCATCCGTGGACGCTTCCAACTCACCTCGGACGCCGCCAGTTTCTACCGCGAGGCCGTGATCGAGGCCTTCGACGCGACCGTGGACTATGCGCAGCTGCGGAAGCTTTACGCTGTCCCCATGGACCGCGAGCGCGCGTACAGCCCGCCCGTGTGCATCGCGTCGCGGCCGGTCGTCGTGCCCGGCGACCCTGGCCCTGCACACGTCAGCACGTCGCACGTGGAGCGCCAGAACCCCACCATGCGCATGTCGATGCGGCGGTTCACCCGCCTGACGAATGCGTTCTTGAAGAAGGTCTACAACCTGAGCTGCGCCGTCGCGCTCCACTTCATGGTCTACAACTTCGTCCGGCCGCACGCGACGCTGACCCGCGCCGCGCACGGCACGCCGACGACGCCGGCGATGGCTGCCGGCCTTGAGACGCGCCCCTGGACGATGGCCGACGTGGTGGGCCTCCTCGAAGCGGAGGAACCGGACGCGCGCGCCGTGTCAAAGCGGCGTCACGACCTCCGCTGATCAAACTTGACCACTACCCGGCCGCAACCGTGATGCCTTCGCTTCGCGCCGTAAACGGCGGCGGTTGGACGCGTCTCCAGAATCAGCGGCGTGAGTGTTCCCGCCCCCTCGCGGTACGTTGGCTCGCGGACACTGAACTGTCATCGCGCGTCATCTCGGGAATGCCGAACGTGACGTAAGCGTAATCTGTCGTGCGTACATTGGGTGTCGAGGCCTCTACACATTCCCATGTGGTGGCCATCCGTGAGACGCTTGTCTTGAACCTACTAAGGAGGAATCGAAGTGACGGACAGAAGTATTGACCTTGAAATTCTCATACATAAGTCTTGGGAGAATGCAGTGAAGCTAACGGCCTCTTCCGGGGACTCTTCCAACAATTCTCTGGGTCAAATTCATAGAGACTGCGCTAACGTGTGGATAGACTGTTTGGGGGATGCCTTTCGGGAATATTATTCCAGTAAGAATCAACGTGCATTTTGGATGAACAATAGAGACAACAGAGATTTTATGTTGAATGAGTTATTGTTCGACATATCGGTTTGTCAGATTGGATGGGTTGAATCAATCGGGCAAGGGAAATGCCTCCCATACATTTCAAAGTGCCTCTGGCAAGTCGAGTCCGAATTCGACAAAAGTAACAGCCGACAGATCACCAAGGACTTTAGTAAGCTTGTCATGGGGCGCTCAGAGAGCCAGCTGTTCGTTTCGACTTACCAGGGGATTCGCCAGGAACAGATCCTGTCCATGTGTTCCAAGATTGCCAGTTGTTGCAACGGAAACCTGTATTTGTGTTTTGTAGAACATCCAGAAAACTGGTTGAACGGCCCGAAGAGTCCTTCATTGTTCAAATGGGAAGACAATGACTGGAGGCAATTTTAGATTGAGTGCACAGCCAGTCTAGGAGAACGATCAAATGGTTTGGGGCCCGAACCACCAAATGACGAGATCCACCAGACGAGATTTGCACCCTGGGCTCAGAACTTAGAAGTACGGCGGTGACACGCACCCCACGCGAGCCATCCCAAACCTGTTACGGCGTCGAGGCCGATTTACAGGCCGTTGCCCCCTTCCAGGAACAATGGCACGGAAATTCTACCCTAATTCGGGGGATATTCCGCCTGCGCCAGCGCCAGGAACTCGCGCGTGACGGCCTCCACCGCGGGCCGCCGGTAGGCCGCCCAGAGATGCTGGCGGCTGCGCAGGCTCAGCCGAGCTGCAATGGCGGCCATTGGCTGGCCGTGGCAGAAGAGCTGCAGCGCCAGCGCCTGCCGCGGGGTCAGAATCGCCGCAGCCTGCTCGGTCGCCTGCTGCAAGAGCGCCCGCGTCGCATGCACATCGGCGAAGGCGCTGCGGCGAAAGCGTCGGCGGGCGAGCCGTTGGACGCCCGGCAGGCTGAGCAAAGGCGAGTCGAGCAGGCGATATCCGTCGGCCCGGTGCCGCAGGGCGTCGTCGACCCAGCGATAGTAAGCGGCGAACGACCGCCGGCCGCGGCGCGCTGCGCGGCCCGCGTGGTGCCTCCTGGAGATTGGCGAGGCCGCGGCCTGGGGCATCCGACTCCTCTGGGTGCGCGGAAGGTCGTGCCTCAGAATGCCGAGCCAAGGATCCGAGAGGAAGGCAGGATTCCGTACGTTCGGACCGTCGCCCGAGTTGCTGGCGCGGCGAGACGACATTAGGCGCCGTAGGTCCCCAGACGTTGCAGTCGAGAAGCTGCCTCACGCAGGCTGGCAGTCGGATCCAGCCTCTTGGTCGCTCTGATCGACGGCTGCGTGATTGCGTCTCTGTTTCACCCGCCGCCGGCGGCCAAACGGAACGAACCGCCATCGCGCGATGGTGCCTTCAACCAACCCTTGCCAATGGTGGCCCCTTCGTCCGAAAACTCAGCATACTCGTGGCACCGCTGGCCGACGTCCGTACACTTCAATCCATACTGTTGTTCGGAGCCGATCTCGTAGCCGAATCCCAGCTGCTGCAGTCAGGGCACGTCTCGACATCAAACACTCCTAGAGAGGAACTCTTTGGACGCTGATACAAGATCGACAGACCACGAGTCGAACGAACGAAGCCAGGTCGGAGTAAGCCTCTGTTTCGCGAACGACTCCATTCCAAGTGACTCGATTAGAGAGATAAGTTTCAATGAGCGACTCGAAGACGGTCGCATTGTCAAATCGGCCGCAGCTACAGTGAGTGTATCTGGAGAAGCTCGCTGGGACTATCACAGCGAAGCGGTCTTGAAGGGCCCGCATGACCTATTTCATAGGGGACTATGTGTCAGGGCTACACGGACCGATGACGGCTCCATAGAACTCTCATTTGAAGATGCCATCTGGGAATTAGAGCGAGCGTCTGTCAAGAACATCGAGTTTTTTGGAATGCCAACTATGGAAATAGCCTATTGGTTTCCCCAACTTACAGGGCTTGTACGAGGCGTAAAGGTCGATGGTCTCACCCTGAATCAAGAACACCGCCCATTCCTCTACGCCGTTCCCCTAAGCGGGCTTACGGCCACCGGCGACATAAAGTCCTTTTTTGCCGGAGACTTTGGCGTAGTAGCGGGCGACGACGACCTCTTCGCGCCTCTCCTTTCCGGTGCTGACATAGGAAAAAAGCAAGCCGTCTGGCAGCCCGAAAACCCAAAGGCGTGGGGAATGGTCTTCGCCCGCAACCCAATTGAGGCCGAGAAGCTCGCCCTCACCCGAGCCCAGTTCACAGCTGACTTAGTCTCCTTCGCTCTCCGCACTGGGATTAGTCACTTGATACACGATACTCGTCAGATGAACTCCAGTGGGATGTCGACCTTGGTAGGTCCATGGTACGGTTGCACCCTTGGCTGCTCCTGCGGGAGCAGTACGAAGTCAAAGGGTGGATCAGGACGATTCCACTTGTCGACCAGAATGAGGCCACTGATCTTGAGACGGGATTCGACAAGATCAAGTACTTTGTTGATCACTTCCTTGAGGCTGCTGAGGCAGGCGGATTCCTGGAGCAGGCTGGTCAACTAACACCCCGCGCACGAGAAAAGCGTCTCTCGTCGGGTATCCAGCGATCGTTGCGATGGTTAGCGATTGCCTCAATGGAAGAGGGCATTGCGGACCGATTCATAGCAACCTGGATTTCGTTGGAGTCCGTGTTGAACTGCATCGAATATCCAGGAGTATTCGCAGGTAAGAGATCCTCCGTAAAATCTACAATTCAAAATCTCATTGCGGAGTTGAATCTACCAGTCCGCTCAAGCGATCCGTTGGAAGTATCTGATGATCTCATTAGAAGTAGAGTTTTCCAAGCCGAGTGGCCACTACGTAATAAACTCGACATGTTCGCTAGTTCGTGTGGTATTCAGCTCCACTCAGGTGATTCTCAGTTAGTTAGAGATTTAGCCAGGCTGAGAGGCCAAGTGTTCCATATGGGAAGGACTGACCCTGTGATTTCATCCGAACAGATCAGGCGGCTTGAGTACTTGATTGAGCGCCTAATTGTTGCAGTTTCGGAGCATGGATACGAGGACTTGGAGGAAGAGTCAAGACCTCGCCTTACCTTCGGAAAGATAGGAGAACAAGGCGGAGCAGCTCCGCTGTTCCTTGACGGGCGTGAAGTGCCTTACAGATTCGTAGTCATGCACGACCGTGATGGTCAACAAATCACCGAATTTGTTATTGAAGGGAAGGTCTATAGCGAAAGAAACGCCTCTATCGGAAAAGCTGATAACGCTGACAGCGAATGAAGCATTGCAGTCGGTGACGAGTGGCCGCCAAAGGTCGAGTAACGTGATGTCGGTTAATGCCAGACCTGTCGGTGATCTGCGAAGTACCGCGGTCAGAAGCCCCGCCCTCAAGCCGTGCCAAACCTGTTACGGCTTCAAGGCCGATTTGCAGGCCGTTGCCCCCTTCCAGGAACAATGGCACCGAAATTCTACCCTAATTCGGGGAAAAATCCGCCTGCGCCAGTGCCAGAAACTCGCGGGTCACCGCCTCCACGGCCGGCCGTCGGTAGGCGGCCCAGAGATGCTGGCGGCTGCGCAGGCCCAACCGCGCTGCGATGGCGGCCATCGGCTGGCCGTCGCAGAAGAGCTGCAACGCCAGGGCCTGCCGTGGGGTCAGAATCGCCGAGGCCTGCTCAGTCGCCTGCTGGAGCAGCGCTCGTGTCGCATGTACATCGGCGAAGGCGCTGCGGCGAAAGCGCCGACGCGCCAACCGTTGGACGCCAGGAAGGCCGACCAAAGGGGAGTCGAGCAGCCGATACCCGTCGGCACGATGCCGCAGAGCGTCATCGACCCAGCAGTAGTAGGTGGCGAACGACCGCCGACCGCGGCGGGCCGTCCGACGCGCGTGGGGCCGCCCGGAGATCGGCGAGACCGCAGCCTGGGACATCGGACTCCTCGTGGTGCACGGCCGGTCGAACCTCAGGGTGCCGAGCCAAGGATCCGGGTGGAAGGCAGGATTCCGTACTCCTGCTCAACTGGCGCCCAGGACACAGTCGCATTGAGTCCACGCTCGCCTACAGAGCCCGAGTGGTGCACATAGAGATGACAGGAGCTGGCGACACCCTGTCTACGGGGCCATGAGTGAGGTTCGACGACGTTGTACGCAGCGAAGTTTGGCCCTCTTCGGCCGGACGTGCACAGCGTGGCGTTTTGGACGACTGGTGGAACCGAGGACAGTCTCAATGGACTTAGCAAGGCGAGTTGCCACGAGTCGCGCTCATATTGCCCAGGACAGGCTATTGCAGCTTGGCCTCGGAGTATTCTGACTGGCGATTCTCGTGGCATCGACCGATGTCGATAACTCCGGGCCAGTTGTCGACCTCTTCGACGACCACCGGCAGAAAACGAAGCTGGCATCCTTGTGCAGACCAGCGACGGCGCGCTCAGTCGCGTGCAGGTCCGCCAGCCGAACGCCATCGGGACTCAGCGCCCGTACAGTGTTGCACCATGACCGAGATACGCCTCCAAGAGTCCTGGTCGCCAGGCAGGCCCAAGCCTGGAGCCAGCAGCCAGATCGAGGTATCCCAGAGATCAAATTGCCCATGGCTGATATCATCGGAAGCAAAGATCACTAACGTTTGGGCATCCGAGGGACGCTAGTCGATGCACCCAGTTTCAGACTACATCGGAGAGGAAGTCTGCTTAGACCGTAACTGGCGCATCGAGCATCAGATAGGCTCCGGCGGCTTTGGACTCGTTTACGCCGCTCGTTCTGACGAAGACATGGCAGGTGTCGTGAAGTTTATCCCAAAGGCACCCGGCGCAGAACGGGAGCTACTCTTTGAAGATCTCGACGGGGTCCCAAACGTCATACCAATCCTAGATAAGGGCGAGACTTCGGACTGCTGGCTCCTTGTAATGCCTGAAGCGGAGCAATCACTCCGCGACCATCTCATCGCGTCCGATGGCCGGATCGAGCCGGTTGAGGCAGTCACGATTCTCGTCGATATCACAACCGCACTGGTGGAGATTGAGGACCGAGTTGTCCATCGGGACATCAAGCCAGAAAATGTGCTGTTTCATGACGGGCGCTGGTGCCTTGCAGACTTCGGAATATCAAGGTACGCCGATGCAACGACAGCCCCTGATACGAAGAAGTATGCGAAGACGTCTGCCTATGCGGCACCGGAGCAGTGGAATGGAGATCGAGCCAGTAGTTCAACGGATGTGTACGCGCTAGGCGTCGTTGCCTATGAGCTACTTGCAGGACGACGTCCATTCGTCGGACCGGCCGAGCACGATTATCGTCGTCAGCATCTGAACGAACTCCCAGATTCAATTCCCGGGATTCCAACGCAACTTCGCTCGTTGATTGACGAATGTCTGTACAAATCCCCTGAAGCTCGACCGCGACCGCGAAACTTGCTGGCGCGATGGCCGCGGAGTGTACAGCCTACTTCCGGTGTCGGGTCCTTGCTCCAGGAAATCAACGCACAAGTCGTTCAGCAAGAAGCCGAAGAGTCCCGAAGACGTACAGCTGCCCGAATCGAAGCAGAACACCGCTTAGAGTTGTATGATGTAGCTCAACGCTCACTAGCACCAATCATTGACTTACTCCACGATCAGTTACTTCAAAACGCTCCGAACACTAAATTATCGGATAAAGGTGGAACACTCAATTGGTCCCTGGCTAGCGGTCAGTTGAGCGTTGCCCGGCCGAAGCTAGCGAGTAATGATAGTCCCGGAAACTCTTCTCGGAGGAGCATTGATACAGTCGCCTATGCACAGATATCGGTCAGAATGCCGAGAAATCCAAGCGGATATGAAGGTAGGTCACATTCCCTTTGGTATTGTGATCCCCAAAATAAAGGGCATTTTCGTTGGTACGACAAGTCGTTTTGGTCACTTTTCAAAGACCTTCAATCTGTCCATTTGCGTTGAATCCCCACCAAGCGGCCAGCGGAAAGTATCAGAATGCGCGGCCGCTCCGACCAATCGATCAAGGTGAAGAGCAAGCCTTTATTGATCGATGGTTGGAGTGGTTTGTTGACGCCGCTCAGCGGAGACTCCACAGCCCGCGTCAACTCCCGGAACCATAGTCCGCCTCGCCTGTGTGGAAGTTGCCGCGACGCGTCACGGCTATCAGCCGAGGGTCATGGAGGTTCACACTGGTCACGAAGTCTATTGGGATGACCACTCATCTCCCTCCTGCTAAGCCTGGGTCCTCCATCTGATGGATCCAGTTCACTCCGCATATTAAGGAGAGTTATCTTCTCTACGCGTCAATATCTCGGACTGCTAAATCCTCCGGCCCTCGTATCTGATCCAACTCTCTTCTTCCTAGCCACTCTAGCTGAGCGATTCACGACGCTCCAGGCTTTCGCGCCATACCTCCATATTCCTAACAAAGCCAAACCCACACAAGCTGCACATCAAAGATGCCACGCCAGGCGGGTTGGGATTGCCGAATACTTCGTGTGACAGGGGAAACTCGCTCACAGCCGGCCATCCGCACGAAGGACAATAGCGACTTAGTATTTTGAGTGGTGGAATCCCTGACTGAACCAAATGTCGCACGTGTCGAACCAGCTCAAGGGCCTCACCGACACTCTGGAATCTGTCTGCGGGGTTACGACGAATCGTCTTTTCAAAGATATGGGTAAGGTGCCAAGTCTCCGGAATCTGAGGGAGCATCGCTTCCATCGACCTATTTGTAAAGACTGGGTCCTCCCGAGCAAATGCCTGCCTTGAGGTAATGGCAGCCCATAGAATCTTGGCAGCAGAGTAGATATCGGAGTGGATTCCTATGAAATCGTCACTTCCAGCTTCACACTCCGGGGAAGTGTAATTTCGAGCTCCGACGTTCTCATCCACAAGGGTCATCATTTCCCCATCATCGATCTGGCAGACTCCAAAGTCGATTAGTCGAATGGAACCGTCTTGAAGGACAAGGATATTGTCCGGCTTGATGTCGCGGTGAACAACTTGCGGACGAGACGCTTCGCACGCCCTAATGCCTGCCAGTATCTGCTCAAACATGTCAAGGCATCTGCTAACGTCGCGATAAAATGGACTGCCTTCTGCGAAAATGATGCTCGATAGAGTTCTTGCCCCGCTAAAATACTCCATGACAAAATACTGAAATTCGTCCTCTTCTTGAGAGTGATCAATCACCTTGACCACAAAGTTCGAATTCAATCTCTTCACGACCTCTATTTCCCGGCGGAAGCGCTCCCTCGCCTGTTGTGAAGAAGTGTTCCGTAGTACCTTGAGAGCGTACTCTTCGCTCTCCGGCTGTCTTTCGTCAACAACGAGATGAACCTGACCTTGACCTCCGGCGCCCAAAGTGGTTCCGGTCGACCGCCATGGAATGTTTCTCGGTATTGTCATCGTCTAGGTTCGTACCCACTCACCAAGGACGAAGTACTCTCCCAAACGACTATGCTCTACCGAGCAAAAACGGCACTGCAGCATTCAGATCGTCTTCGGAGCAAGCAAGGTATTGAGCTGCCGTATCGCGCGTGATTAGTCCTGTGTCAACGGCCTCTCCCACGAGGAAAGCGAAGCGTCCCCGCCGCTGCTCGGGCGTCGCTCTCGGCCGGAAAAAGTCCAACGTGTAATCCTCGGCCGCCTTCTGGTCTCCTCTGGGTGACGCCTGAATTGTGGATTCATCAGGAAGCTCGGCCTGTCCCCACCACGCATTCCCCACGTGAAAGCGAGCCGCGGCCTTTCCGACGCCGAATGCCGACATGACCTGCGCAACACTTGCGGCGCTCACTTGGGCGGGGCTCGGAACGAACTGCTTCACAGCTTCCCTCGGGGCCAGAAATTCGACTGCAAAGGCATTGGCTCGTTGCTCCACGTAGTCCGGCAACTGGCTGTCGTGCTCGGCGTCGCGCACAATCTGCTCATAGCTGTCGACGCGGACACTTTCGAGTTGCTCCTCGGGATCAAAGAGGACATGTGCCAGTTCATGCGCGAGCGTCGTACGGCGGATCCACACGTTCTGGTACCGTCCGGCAATGTTGAGGACGATGCCTCGCTGACTCCGCGACGAGATTGTGGCGCCCGCAATCTCCGGTTGGAGTGCAACCTGAATGATCGGAATGCCAAGACGGCCTTCGACGAGCTCCCGCATCGAGTCAATGGGTTCGATGCCAATACCCAAGAGTTCTCGTGCTTTTCTGGCAAGCGCATATCCCGCTCGCCAGGCCGGAGGGCCGTAGTTGGATGAAGTCTCAAATCCCTCCGCTTCGTTTTGCTTTCCCAGCCAATGCTGAAGAAGAAGATGCGATCTGATAATCGAAGCGGCTTCTGAGAATCGCAACACGGTCCGGGCATTTAGCCGAGCATTGGTTGGAGTCGCGACGCGCTCGACCTCCAGGACGCGCAGCCTGACGCCCAGATCAGGATCCGAACCCGCGCGCTCGTCAATGCTCAGCTTGGCGGGATCAAGACCAAGTACGAACGCCAGGTGCTCAAGCTCCCTCAGCTCGAGCTGCTCGGCGTCAGTCTCTGCTAGATCAATGACTTCATGATCGACATTCGCGGCGCGTGCGAGTTCAGAGCGTGTCATGCCCAACGCATCGCGCTGTTCGCGAATCGCATGTTCGATTGCGCCGGCGCGCGCCAGCAGCACGGCGGACAAACGGTCATCAATGTCAGCAAGTACATCGCGGCCGTATGCTTCAAGAACCTCGTGCTCTGTGAGGCGTCGGCCCGTCGCCGAACTTCCTGGCTCGTACCGGGCGAGTTGGTACTTGCCCCGCACATATAGCGCCGTGGTGGCTTCGCTCATTCCCCCACCGCCGATGACTTTCCGAGCCAGACCCGCAGAGGCTGATCGGTCTCTGAGTCCCAGCCCAGCGAGTGGACATCAAAGCCTACAGCACGAAAGAGGCGTTCGGCGCACTCTAGGTGATCTCGTCCCGTAGGCGGATATCGACCTGATGAGCCGGACAGGTATACGAAGGGCAGCGAACCGAACCAGATTTCGCCGCCGATAGACGCCTCGCCTCCTCCCGTCAGATTTGTGTGATGCAGTTTCTCAGGGCCTAGTCGCGGCAGCGGTGCCTGCGATATGCACGGTCGTCCGCGCTCGTCGATTACCCATATATGACAGTTCTGGCCGTCATCCTCGTGGGATCGCCGTGGGCTCCCCTGTGGCATCTGCGCCGGTACCTCGTTCAGGTACAGGAGACCTTCAGCATCCGTGACGGCCTCCAGTTCGGCTGCGGGATAGTTGGCTGCGCCTCTGCGGCGATACGGGCGCGGTGGGTAGCGTTCGAGGAAGTCGCCCAGGGATTCTTCAGCGTCTGTGAACGTCACTCGACGTTTGATGCCGATCTTTGAGATTCGGCTGCAAGCTGTGGATCGCGAACGCGAATCTGAAGCCCTTCCGAGCGGCACCACCCAAGGCGACGCTAATTCTCGCGCACCAAAATGCTGCGGGAAGATACTCCAATGTCCAAGTGAGCCGCAAGCGCGCGATGTGCTGGATTCGCTCGCCTCCTGGGGGCTGCGGACCAATAGTCGTCGCCTTAGCTCGTTTCACTGCGCCTGTGGCTCCCATGGCATCCAACTGCTCTTCAACCACTGACGACTGATGGCCGGCGACCGCGCCGATTTCGGCAGCCTTCCGCAGTTCGCCAAATCAGGAGAGGCACGCATGTACTCATAGGACACGGATGGTGACTCCTCCTCGCAGCACTTGTCCGAAACGCCCGAACTCCCCGGAGTGTGCGATCCTGTCATTTGACAGAGAGTGCTACTTCCTGACCACCGGGTTCGCCCCAAAACCTCCGTGCCACCTAACTCAAACGCCCTACCTCTGCCACCTTCGATTCCCGGCTGAAGACCGTCCGTTCCCGGTAATACAGCCACCTCGTCACCATCTGGCAATTGCCCAGACTACGCACAGTTAGGACCATCCTGATCCGCTTGTGGCAGGCCAGTCCCGCGCCGTCCGCATCCGTTCGGGCGACGGGAGATCTCAGACCCGCCCGACTTTCCGCGGGGCAAGCAGTTCCCCATGGCGCGCGAACGTGTCCAGGCCTGACTACGAAGTCGGTGAGGACGATCCTCGGGTTCTTAAGTGCTGGCCTACGAGACATCCGCGACGGCGTGGAATGCCGACGCCAAGCACTACGAACTCCCTGAGCGAGGCGACGCCGTCATTGCGACAGACGACGAGCCCGGACGTGCGCAGGAGCACAAGTCCGACTAAAGAGAAGAGAGACCTAAGTATGGCGCTCAGCTCGGCGCACGGGTGGGAAGTCAGACCCTCAGCCAGCGGAGAAGCCTGGGGTTCGTTCACCGGGCCAGTCCTCAGGAAGGTCCAGCAGGTCGCCGAGAGGCATCCCCGCTTCCCATCGCATCTCTCTGCTCCGGACACGGGCGCTCCCCAGCTGCAGAAGTTCAGGCGGAACATCAGCCTGGATGTATGGGTTGACATATAGATGGGAAGTGACGCTGTGCGCGGTCGACGGCCGGGCGCCGCGAAAGAACAGCACACCGTGCAGCCGGCTATATCGTCTCCCCCCGCGATTGCGCCACACTGCGTCGGGCTGACGCGTTACGTACGGAAGCGTGACGACGTTGCCGTGTGCGTCTTCGCGCCATGACACCGCTTCCTGGCCGAACAGCGCCGAGAGCTCGTCGTCACGATCCTGGAAGCCGCTCTGTGTGTTCATTGCCACAATCAGGGGCCGATCGAGGTCTCGGTGCTGCTTTGCTTTCGCTAGTACGTTCTTGCGTAGAGCAACGTCGTCATTCAACACCCCGCCCTTACTCGGACCTAGATGGATCATCCTCTTCGAGTCATGATCGAATCGATGAAATGCCGCTAAGTTAAGACTCCATTCGTCGTGAGAGATTCTGATGCTTGGCTCCGCCTCAATCCTGCCCGGGACTCTGTATTCCTCGTCGATCCGATCAACCCACTGCCGAACCTTCGCCTTGATTCGACGAACTGGCGGAGATTGGGACAGAGTCCCACAAGTTCGAGCATCCAGCGCGATTCTCGTCGGTCGCTCGACAGCCAAATCGTCTATGGCATCAAATACCTCATCCTCGAGCGGGTCCTTGGCCATGAATCCCCTGAGCCCGACAACATTGGCTTCAACGTAGTACAGACTGCCGCTACCGCTCGTGATTGCGAAATCAGGCCGTCCGCGACTACTTGGCGATTCGGGATGCACTTCGGGAGAGAGTTCCAAACGGCGGAAGACTTCGTGCAGAAAGAGCTCGAAGAAAGCGGACTCGTGGTTAGCGTCGCGTTTCCGGAAGCGTGAGCGAAGATCGTTCTTGGAGATCACCGGGTACTGCTCGAACCACTGCTCAAGCGTGTCGCGCATGTTGTGGCAGGCAGACCAAGCCGACGTATTCAGAAAATCAAAGGCGGATCTCGCTCGCTTCGAGTGCCGGTGATCCGTACGTACAATGTCGTCGAAGAGCGTAAGCTCACGCGCCATCAATTGTCCTACTTTCTCTCCGTAAAGGCCAATTCGGTCATCAAGAAACCGAGCATTTCCTGAGGAAAACTCTTCCAAGCATCGTCCTACTCGACAACCTTTTCGATATGGGTAGGCCGAACTATCACCACTGGTCGCCCATTCAGCACAGTGACCCAACCACTTATCAGAATTGTATCACCCGGTTTGACTTCCCTGAGCAGGTCACGCTCCTTGTCCGTCACAAAGAAGCATTCGACTTGGGTGAAATAGGTTTCGTCCCAGAGAGAAAGGTCTAGTTTCCCAGGTTTACCATGTGCGGAATGGACAGTCCTAACGTCATGGATCGATCCCTTCAACGTGCAATGCTCAACGGTGTACACACATTCTCTCTCGAGTTCGTCCAGGTGACGCGGGTGGGCCAACAGATGCGGCCGATCTTCTCTGATGTTGCCGAATAAAGCGACCTTTCTGCCTTCAAGGCCAAAGTAATTCTCAACACTGCGCTTGTAGAACTGGGCAATCACTTCGTCGTCATGGTGGTCAGAGTCGATCACAAGCTCAACTATGCTGAAAGGGTCATATCCGTTGGGTATGTTCACAGCGCGAACGCGACCCTCTACTAGTGTCGGTGCGTAGCGAGGAGCCGAGCTTCTGTTGTCCCTGTCGGAGTGCGGATACACTGTCGTCGTGACTTTGAGATTGGTGGGTGAGGTTTTCCTGAATGCCTGGCGGGCGGCGTACAACAGAAAGTCAGCAGCGCTCAACAGCATCGGTATGTCGATTGACAGGTCGGCGGATTCAAGGTCGTTGACGTACCGCCATTTCAAGTAGAGCCTGTTGTTCTCCGAAAGGAAGTCTTGGAATCTCCGGTGAAAGTGTGTTCTCTTAGCGTCCGACTGGTGCCACCATTCTTCCAGCTGCTCTTTCTCATCGTAGGTGAGTAGCTTGAAGAGTTCAGCGAGCTCATGCCTTCGCCATTTCCGGACGTCCGCAGCATCTGTTGACGCCAGTTTCCCCAGAACTTCCAGATATGCCTTGAGTGCTAGCTCTAGGGTAAACGCTGCCTGCTGTGCGAAGGCCAACGCCTGGCCCTTGCCTGCGTCTGAAGTCCAGAAGTGACGAACCTTGGCTTGGCGGTCAAACATGCCTTTCAGGCTAATGTGCGTCACTGGTATCAGCCTTGACGCTTCGTAATACATTCCCGCAAGCTGCGAAAATGTTGTAATTCCAGGGACCTTGGCCGCGAATGACTTGCAGTCCAGGCAAAGCTTGCCGGCTTTCGTCAATTCGGAATTCGATAAATCTCTCTTGTTGCCGTTCTTATCGATAGCGACAATCCAGTGAATATACTTCTGAGTAACGGGATGTACCGGTACGTCAGCACCATAGCGTTGGGTCGCTTGCGCGAAACAATCAGCGGCTTCCTCCAAACTGGTATGGGCTCCATGAATTTCGGAACACCGGTAGAAAATGCCGAATACTTCGTAGGGCAGGGTCAGCGGCTCCTCAAAGACTCTCCGGTTGGGCCACTTAAGCCTCCCGGACCCTCGACCGATAGTGTTGCACTCATGGCCGGATCGCCGATCGTCATGAAAGTGCGCAGATCCTGTGACTGTGATGTTCGGTCGCCTCCTGCCATCAGGAAGGCTCGCTCTCGCTGGCTGCAATAGGACTTACTTTCCCGTGCGCATTTTCCCTAAACGACATCTCTGCATCGCTTCAAGCCGGAGTCAGTCTGGTGCGGCAGCAACAGAATCGCCCCATTGCGCCTCGCCACCTCACTGAAACACCCCACCTCATCCACCTTCAAAGCCTGCCCAAGCACCTTCCGCTGCCGATACGACAGCCACTTCTTCAGCACCTGGTACCCGCACAAGCGGCAAGCCTACTTATCATCCATCGTCAAGCACTTTGCCGTTCCAGACCAGTTGACAGCCGGTGTCTGCGTCTACGACCCCATCAAGCCGTGGCGGATTGGCTGGATCCGCTCGAGCTGAGTCCAATTGCTTCTGAGTTAGGCCAATTGCCGGACGCTGAGGTGTAACGGGGTGTCCAAACAGACATGAACCCGAGAAGTCCGTCCCTGAGAGGTTTGCGTCCGATAACATTGCCTCAGCAAAATTCGCACCATGCAACTCCGCGCCGCTCAAGTTTGCGTCGGATAGATGTGCATCGGAAAAGTTTGTGTGCATGAGGAGTGAATCAGCCAAAGTCACAAACGGGAGATTCGCACCGCTTAGGTCCGAGCCGGATAGAATTACTCCACGCATCTTCGCACCCAAAGCCAGCGCGCCCGTCAAGTCCACATTGTCGAGCCTTGTCGTTGCTGGAATACGTCCTTCGTGAATGTCACTTTTGGTCGCTTTGCTGGGTCTACTCTTGTTCGGTGAGGTCAAGTCTGCACGTTGAAGGTGAGCACCGGAGAGATCAGCGTCCATCATAAGCGAGCCAGAGAGTCGAGAGTCACTCAAGTCGTCGCCGGATAAACTGGCGCCTCGAAGATCTGATAGACGAAGATCTGCCCCGCTAAGATTCAATTCGAAGTTGTTCGTTGACTCGATGTCCAATCGCTGTTGGCTACGCAGTCGAATCACTTCAAGGACGGCGTGAATATCCTCAACCAAATGAAGCGGAGTATCGTCGTATTCGTCTCCTTCGACCATCGGTTGTGCAACAACACTGCTTGGCCGTGTCTGCGAGGGATCTGTCGGCGGATGGCGAACGAATGCACACAATGTCTGCATGACGGGAATGTGATACTCCTCCGGAAAATCTCTGGCGAGCCGATCAAGAGTGTAGATGCCACCAAGACGCACGGACTTTAGTTCATGGCCAAGCATCTCGGTACCCTGACGGAAGCGCTCACTTTGTAGACCTTGTTCGGCAGCCTCAACTTGGCGACGTGCTGCATCAGCCTGGCGCTCCGCCACCTTGCTGCGCCAGAATGCGAGCGGGAATGCAACTATTGTGGCGATCAACAGGCCATAGTCGCGAACTGCAGTGAAGTCATCGGATGACTTCACCCAAATTACGATAACGACAATCAGAAGGACCGAAGCAACCAGCGTTACCGATATTTCGGCGTGCTCGCGGATGACGCTTCCCACGCTCCGAAGTCGTTTCACTAGGCCCTTGAGTCCGTCACGAGCAGTATCGATCCAATTCGCCTTGCCATCTCACTGAAATACCCCACCTCTTCCACCCTCAGCGCCCGCCCCATAACCTGCCGCTCTCGATAAGACAGCCACTTCTTCTGCACCTGGTACCCGCCCAGACGGTAGTTCCACACGTTCGTGGGCACATTTCGCCAGTAAGCGTTGTCATTGAGGTGAATGTCATACGTCGTCTCGCCCATGATGTCCGCGGCGTCGCCCAGAGCTGAGCGTTCCAATTCCGAGTAAGCTCGCTCCACGGCGCGACCCTTCCCCGGCATCACCGCCTGACCGGATCCCATGTGCCCCCAGCCCGCCGTAAGTCCAAAGTCATCGCCGAACATGTTGCGCTCGTGTGTCGTGGCCGGCACGGCAATCGTGGCGGTCTCTGGGCGAAGCTGGCCGGTGGTGACGCTGGGAACTGGCGTCTCAGGATCGAGCAGCGCAGCTAATTCTCGCCCGCGAGCCACCGAGCCAGCCAGGGACTCGGCAGCCTCTCCAACCTTGGCCGACTCGTCGTTTTCCCCTGCGCCGCTGCGGGCTGACAGTTCGGACCAATACGGCAACGGAATTCGCGGCCACGCCATGCGCAGCGCGCCTGCGTTCGCTTCCCGATAACCAGGGTCGTGCAGTACAGCCAGTACGTGGTGGAAGAGGTCCTCGACAGTCGAGTTGAAGTGCTCAAGGTAGCGGCGGGCAGCGGCTGACAGGTTCGGTCGACGCCACTTCGGCAGGTCGGCACCCAACGATTCTTCGCGAAGCCACGCGGGAAACATGCTGACGCCCCATTCGATGAGGTGAAGCGATGCCAAGTCTGGCGTGAAGGTGGCTTGCGGTTCGGTTGCGTCCTGCCTGAGTCGGGGAACGGCAGATAGCCACAAGTTTTCTGGGAATACGTGAGGCACGTATTCGGATCGCTTCTCGTCGAGTAGTTTCGTGTCGCGCTCCCAATACAGCCACCGGGTATCGAAAGGCCGGTATGCGTAGCGCACGAAGCCGCTTTCCGTGGGACCGCCTCGCCTTAGCAACGTGTCTCGGACCGTGGGGGCGTTGAACCGTTGCGAACTCCGCATCACGCTCGGATATCGCTGCGCGATCTCCGCATGACTTAGGTCCGGGTCGAAATAGTCGCTGACACGCTCGCGTAACCGGTCGAGGTCGGTGTCGACCAGGAACGCGTCGCGGCTGGTCTTGACTCCTGGAAACGACGTCGGAAGCAGGTCTGGCAACGCCGGCCAGTCGAACCATTCCGGGCTGACGGCTAGCGGCGCAAACGGCAGCCCCAGCGGGAGCACCGGCTCCATCGTCCCGTAGAGCGCCCCCGGCACAGCCTCCGCCGTTTCCGTAAGGGCCTCCAGCTTGGCCTGACCCCACAGGTTGCGGAACTCGATGTTTGGCGCGGACGCGTGGTCGGTCTTACGTACCAGTGTGGCGATGGCCGTTCCGACCTGGATTCCAACCGGATCGTCGGGCGTTGAGAAGATACTGGGGTCGGGCGAGCCGTCGGGCGCCACCTTGCCGGTTCGGTACTTGTCGCCGTTCAGGTTGTCGATACGGATGACGTCAAAGGCCTCGAGGTACCGTTCCCGCATCCCCGGACAGGACAGGCTGTCCAGCCACGAGTAGTTCGAGATGAAGCAGACCACGCCCTGCTCGGTCTGCTCGGCGATCCGCCGTTCCGCCATGCGGAAGAACCGCACGTAGAGGTCATTCAAACCCTGGCCCTCGGGCCGCCGCACTCGCCGAGTCGTGCGATAGGCATCCGACAGTTCCCGTTCCTCGTCCACCGCCATGCCGGCAAAGCCGTTGTACGGCGGATTGCCCAGGACCACGAGGATTGGCTTGTCTTGCTTGACCTCGTCCGCTCGCTCGCGCTCCTCCTCAAACTCGGGGATCGGCAGCCGCTCTTGTGGCTGCGGCTCCCATCCCGTGAGCGCATTGGTCAGGAAGATTCCCGCCCGTTCCGCTCCGTCCTCCGCCAGCGGCGAGTCCAAGTCCTGCATGGTCAGCCCGACTTGCAGGTGTGCCACCACGAACGGCGCCGGCATGATCTCGAACCCGAACACGCGCTCGGTCGCCGCTTCCTTGACCCGCGCTCCGGTCAGCGCGCCCAGCCCTTGATCTTGCAGGTTGTCGGCAATTCGGCGTAGCGTTTCCGCCAGGTACGCGCCCGTGCCGCAGCAGGGATCCAGCACGTAGACGTTCTCGGCGGCCAGACCCTCGGCAATGCCCAGGTCGTCCTTCAGCGCCTGGTCCACCCGCGCCACCATGTAGCGCACGATCTCAGGCGGCGTGTACCAGACACCCAATTGCTTGCGCAGCGCCGGGTCGAACGCCTGCAGGAACGGCTCGTAGAAATACTGGACCGCCTGCCCCTCGCTGAACCGTGCAAAGAAGGCGTCCCGATCCACGCGGTTCAATGTGGCAGCCGTCCAGTCCAGTACCTCCACCAGACCCAGCGGTTGCAGCCGCCCCGGATCCGAGAGCTGCTGAAACAGTGCCCGCAGCACCGGCGCGCGCAGATGCCACACAGCCTCTCGCCAGTTGAACGCGCCCCTCGGCGGCGGCGTCTGCCGTGCCCACAACACCCACGCCGAAAAGACGCCGTAGAACAGCGTTTGCACCAGCGTCGACCTGAAGAACCGAGCACCCCGTTCGCCCTCGAACTGCACGCCCAGCGCCTCTTCCAGCGCCTCCCGTACCGCCCCCAACGGCGCGGCGCCGGCCCCCGTCTCGGCTTCGGCGGCCTCTACCCGCGCCAACGCGTCCCGCGCATGGGAGGCCAGCAGTTCGGCTAAATCGCGCGGTTCCACCAGACGCGCCCGGTGCGACAGCACCCGCCGCAGATACTCCCCCAGCCCCACGCCGACCCGCCCAGCAAACGCCCGCGGCTTCTCCAACTGCCGCTCGAAATCCTCCGCGTCCGCCGCCATCCGAAAACTCTCCAGCCGCGCCGGATTCCCATTCGCGTCCTCGCTCACCAGCAGGAAGTCGCGGAAGTTCGTCACCAGCACCAACCGGTAGCGGCTCCAGTAGCGCGTCACCTGGTCGCTCTCCGCGGTCAGCCACGCATCGTCCGCCGCCGGCTTCACCTCAACCACGCCATGCTCGGGCAGTTGATCGCCCCTGGGCTTTCCCCCGCGTTGCACCTGCGTTGCCGCGTACAGCCCAAAGTCGGGATGCCCGGCCCCCTGGTCTCTGAGCTGCCCAACGCAATACACCTTGGGCCTGAGCCCGGCGCCTACCGCATCGAGGAGCATCTCCAGCGGGGTGTAGCTGGACGTCTCGGCCGTCGCCCCACCGGAGGCGCGAATCCGTCGCAGGTCGGCCAGGTACGTCTCGACGATAGTCGGAAACTTCGCCATAGATGTCGGTCGGTGTCCGTAACCGCCACAGCGTAGCCGTCAAGTGATGCCGCGACGCCGGCCAGAGGACTCCTACCGGTCGCACAGTCGGACAGACCTCAAATTGCCAGCAACCGAGAATCTAGCGTAGCCAGGCTCCGGCGCTCATCGCAGTTGCTGAGTCGGCGAGCCGACTCCGGGGCGAGGCACGTCAGCGCATCGCGCGGCCACGGTTGCGGACCGGACCTTGCCTCGACGGCTGCAGCCGCTCGCCTAGGGTGGGTACATGCCCATCGAACGCGAGACGCCGCTCCGCCCGGATCTCGGAGACGACCTGAGACGCCTCGCCAGACGCACGGGCATCGCGGTGGACCGGCTCCGCCGCGAATTCGCAATCGAACGGCTCCTTTTGCGGCTCCTTGACGCGACACCCGACCGCTGGATCCGATTCGACGATTGGCGGCTTGAATACCGTGCCGACAGGCCGGAGGCCGGACACGAGGCTTCCGGCGGTGTGAGCGAGCCCACGCGCGCCGCCGTGGATACGGCGCTCCGGCAAGCCACCGAACACCAAGACCTCCAACCGATCCACTTCGCCGTCCACCCTCGTGAGCGCGCACCGCAGGTAATCGAGGGACCCGCACTCGCCTATCGGGTCGAGGCCTCCGACCACGACGGAGAAATCGGCGAGGTCGACCTGATCGTCGGGTTCGCCTTCCCGGCAGAGGACGTGATCGAGTGGCTCCCTGGACTCGAGTTGCCGGCAGCCCAAGACGCGTCGCCAGCGCGGATCCCCACCCGAACCCGCGTGACCCAAGTCGCCGCCCGCCTCGGCGCGTACACGGGCCGTACGAGTCGTTTCCCGAGCTGTGCGGACCTGCTGACCATCGCCCGCTACGCGCCGCAGGTGGCGTGCACCGCAGGTGGCTTGCGCCGGGCGCTGGACCGAGTCTGGCCGTGGACGGCCACCCCATCCTGGCCGCTGGCCGTGCCCGCGCCTCCGCCGTGGTGGACGGACGAGTATCGACGCGGCGCGGCCGACCGTGGCCTTGAGCCCGCCCTGGCCGTCGGGCATGCCTGGGCCGCCGCGCTGCTCGACCCGATCCTCAGCGGAACCGTCCCGCCGCGCGCGACATGGAACGCCACGGAGCTTCGATGGGATCCGCCGCGCCGCTCCGCCCGTCCCGCGTAGCTCGGGACCGGCGCGGCTTCAGGTGCCGCCGGCTCCGGCCGATTCCATCGGTGCCGGAGCCGAAGGCCCCTCGTGGAGCCAGGCGTGGCGGGCATCGCGGGGGCCGGCAGCCGGTCGCCAGATCTCGCCGAACGGGTCGGCCAGGAGTTCAGGCTCGGCAGTCGCCGCCACGTACACGCTGGGGCGCCGAGCCCAATACACGTCGTAGTCGACCTGGTCGATCACATCCGCCGCCAACTCGGCCATGCCTGCCGCCCGCCGCGCCGACACGCTCACCACCCGCAGGGCCGGGAACACCGGGTAGTGCGACATCCAGGCCTTGGAGCGCTGGAAGCGCGCATAGCGGCGGATCTTCGCGACATAGCGGGCCAGCGGCTGCGTGCCGCGGTCGATCTCAAGGAAGGTCCAGTGGTCGAAGTCCGCATCCCGCAGCATGGCGATCACGTCGGGATGGACGCTGCGCCAGGAGCGGGCGCCGTCGGGCCGGTAGCGCAGCCGACTGTGGGGATCGGAGATCCACTGACAGAGTCGAATACGCGGACGCTGCCGTATAGCGCGGGTGACGGCGACGAGACAGCGATTGGCGGCGAGCTGGTGATGGACGAAGACCGACTGAGCGGTGGGAGCATCGGGATCGACGGGGATGTCCACGACAGGGATGTTGTCAGCCTGGGCCAGGACCTGGGCGCCTGCAGGGGCTAACGCATAGACGTAACTGGATCGACCTCCACCTAAGCCACCTCGAGCGAGTTCGAAGCGGTGAACGAAGCCCTTGCGATGGAGGGTGGTGCAGCACGCCTGGCAGGCGCGGCGGCTGGCGGTGGCAAAGACGAGGGTGGCGATCTGGTCGACCGCAAGATACCGATGGAGATAGAGCATCCGCAGGACCGAGTGTTGGCGGGTAAGGGGGCGCTGGGCGTGCACGGGGCAGCAGGGAGTTAGACCAAGGGTGTGGAGATCTGCAGGAGAAACGGACCCGGGTCTAACGTTGGGCGATGCGCATCCCCAGGAATTCGGGAGGCCGGGCGGCTCGGCGGAGGACTCCTCTCGAAGAGCAGTCGCTGGACCGGACGCGCAGCGTGAGGCGACGGCCGGTCCCGCCAGACGTAGGCGTCAGCGCGGGGGTTGGCGGTGCCGCATGCGAAGGGGGTGTCGCCACGGCGTGGCGGAGGCCGCGAGCGATGGGGAATCTCAGGGCGGACCGTGGCCATGCGACGCTGCGCATGGGGAAGACCTGGGCAGGTCGAGTCGGCGGAGGGTGATCCGGACGTCTCGCCGGGTCGAGCCGGTCCGCGAGCGGCCGCGAGCCGGGTGGTGGCCAATTGCAGATTGCCGACCATGGCCGCAAGGATCCCCACGGCTGACTCGCCGGTCGAGCTTGTGTCCGGTCGGCGTCCGGTCGAGCCGGAGGGCGTGGCCGGTCGGGCAACCGTCGGACTCGGCCCGGATGGATCGCTCGGCGCGGCGAAGCCTTGGCTGCTGCGCATGATGCCGGGGAGTGTCACAGGCCTCCCGCGCACGAGATCGACGTGCCCTGCGACCCCGCGCCCAGCTTTTCGGTCCAGGTGCACGAGCGTCGATGACCAGACCCGCGCCCGTCGATGAGCGGCCGGCACGACGGACCATGCGAGCCGATGCGTGTCTGGCGCCGGCGACCCCGCGGGCGATGCGTAGCTCCATCGATATCGGCGCACCGGGACGGCGCGGCAGGCGGCCCCTTGAAGCCAACCGGCCCGAGAGCGCCGCCTCATCGCCGTGGCATCGGCTCCCGGCCGACGCAGGGGCTGGCGAAGCATCCGCCGCACGGCCCGGCAACTGACCCCTGCCGGACGACACGCGCCGCGAGCCGCCGGCCGCCCGGCCCTCCGCTACAGATTGTCGAGGGGACTGCTCTGGCGATGGGCCGCCACCAGGTCGCCGGTGGCCAGCGTCACGTAGCGATTGGTGGTTGCGAGCGACGCATGCCCCAGCAGCCGTTGCAGCGTCAGCGGGTTGCCGCCGTTGCGCAGGAAGTGCACCGCGAAGGTGTGCCGCAGCAAATGCGCGTAGAGCCGCGGGATGCCGCTGCGCCGCCGCAGGCGCCGCACGATGTGCCCGATCTGGTTCGGGTCCAGCGCCCGGCCCGACGTCGTCACGAACAGCCGGTCGCTGGCCTGGCCCAGACCGGGCGGGCGGTGATGCAGGTAGCGCCGCAGCAGGCTCAGCGCCCGCCGTCCGGCCACCACCACGCGCGCCTTCTCGCCCTTGCCCACCACGCGCAGCTCGCCGATGTGGAGATTCACTTCGGCGGTGCGCAGGGCGGCGAGTTCACCCGTCCGCATGCCGGTGTCCACCAGCAGGCCCACCATCGCCGCCGTGCGCCGGTCGTAGGCCTTGCGCGGGTCGAAGACCGCCAGCAGCCGTTCCACCTCGGCCGGCGTCAGCGGCTCGATGTCGCTCAGCGGCACCTTGGGCATGCGCAGCCGATCCAGCCGGTGCTCGGCCGTGAAGCCCTCGTCCCAGAGCCAGCGGGCGAACGCGCGTAGCGCCCGCGCGTGCTGGTTGAGGGTGGCGGGGGCCAGGCGCCCGCCGCGGCGGTCCGGCATGTCGACGTAGCGCGGCTGCTGTTGCAGGTGCACCAGATAGCGCCGCGCGGCCTCGCGGGTGAGCGCGTCGGCGCTCGGCGCGGAGCCGTGATACGCGGCCAGGAACCGCTCGAACCGGCCCAGGATGCGCGTGTACATGACGATGGTGCCGGCGCTGCGGCGCGAAGCCTGCAGATGCAGCAGGTACGACTCCGCCAGATCGACCAGCGGCGGGCTGGGGAGGGGCGCCTGGGCCATGTGCATGGGCCCGAGAATGGGGACCGCGAGCTCGAGCGGTCGAGCGTCTGTCCGCTGCAGGTCCGGTGCGTGTCCGGGCACCGTCGGGTCGAGGCGCGATACAGGCCGTAGGTCACTTCGCATGGAATCCACCCTGGGGGCGCGGCCGGTGACCTCGGCCGACACGTCCGCTAACAGGTTCGGGTCGGGCTGCGCCTCAAGGTGGCGGCACCCCCGGCAGGATTCGAACCTGCGACCCACGGCTTAGAAGGCCGTCGCTCTGGTCCACTGAGCTACGGGGGCTCGAGCGAGTCTGGCACAGGTTCCAGCCCACCACGGTCCGCCCCACGCTAGCCGGTCGCTACCTACGAACCCGTTATTTCCAGGGGAGTTGACGGCCGCGCTCTAGCGGTAGGCGTCCTCAAGCCGAGAAATGTCCTGACCGGGCGTCGCCAGGTCCAACAGGCTATTGGTGCCCAGTTCGGGCAAACGGCCGGCGAGTTCATCTTCGTAGGTCGGGGCGGCAACCTGGTAGAGCACTCCTGTCGGGATCCGGTCACCCCATTCGAACGACTTGGCGATCGCGGCCTGCTGCTTCGCCACGATTTCGTCAGGATTGCTCGGGTCATGCACACGCCCGTCGAATCCTTCGTCCTCGAGCCGATATATCCGGTTGTGGCCGACGTCCCGGCCGCGGAAGAAATCGATGGTCATCAGGTCGTTGTAGATCGGGCAGGGCTGCAGGATGTCAATGAGCGCGGTTCCCCGATGCCGGACTGCCTGCACGATCAGGCTCACAAGGTCCCGTTGCGCCATCGCGTAGCCACGCGCAATGAAGGTGTAACCCGAGGCGATCGCCAGACCGATCGGGTTGACGCTTTCCTGGATAGCCGCTTCCGCCATGCCCTTGGTCTTTTGGCCGCGGCGCATTGTGGGAGCAGCCTGGCCCTTCGTGAGGCCGTAGACGCCGTTGTTGTGGACGAGATAGGCGATGTTCAGGTTGCGGCGACCAGAGTTGACTAAGTAGCCCGCGCCAATGCCATAACCGTCGCCGTCTCCACCGGCCACAAGAACTTCCAGGTTCTGATTGGCCAGCTTGACGCCGGTGGCCACGTTGAGGGCCCGACCGTGGAGCGTGTGGAGGCCATAGGAGTTGATGTAATGCGGGAGCTTGCCGGCGCAACCGATGCCCGAGATCACCGCAACCTCGTGCGGTGGACGACCAAGCGTGGCCAGCGCTTGCTTGACAGCACTGAGGATCCCAAAGTCGCCGCAGCCGCCGCACCAGTCCGGATGCGAGTCCTCAACCCCGAAGGTCTTGGCCGTTATTCGTTCGGTGTCAGCGACTACCACGTCGTTCCATGTCCTTCCTACGGATGTGAGAGCACGAGCCGACCAATGTCGGCCGCGTGATGCTCGCACACGGCTTCAACGACTTCGTCCTGCGAAAACGGGCGCCCGTCATACTTCAGTGCCATTCGTTCGAGCTTGATTCCGGTCTGTTCCGCGATGAGCAAGCCCAACTGGCCCATGTAGTTGTCTTCCACCAGGACCACTCGCCGGGCGCGACTCAGCTTCTCGTGCACAACCGTGGTGGGGAACGGCCGAAGAAGCCGAATCTGCAGGAAGTTGGCGGAGATGCCATGGTCGGATTCCAGCACCGGCAGGGCGTCGGTGATGGGTCCGCGCGTCGAGCCCCAGCCGACAATCGTGACGTCAGCGTCATCCGGACCGACGAAGTCGTACTGCCACTCGTCGGGAATCTCGCTGGAAGCCAAATCGAGCTTTTGCATGCGCTTGTCCATCTGCGCGATGCGGTTTTCGACCTGCTCGTCGATTCGGCCGCGCTCCGTGTGTTCGTCGCTCGTGGTGACAAACTGTCCGCCGGGTGTGCCGAACACCGCGCGTGGGCTGATGCCGGACTCGGTCAGCCGGTGCCGCCGGTAGGGCTCCGATCCGTTCATCTCCAGGGTCCAATACTCGCCGCGGTCAATTGGAAGGTCATCGAGCCCGAGATCGTCCAGGGTGACGAGCGAGTTTGCGATGAACTTATCGGCAAGGACGACGACCGGAATCTGGTAATGGTCACCCCAATTGAAGGCCATGTGTGTAATCCGCGCCGCTTCGCGCGCGTCGCCGGGGGCAACCACGATGTGAGGAAACTCGCCGTGGGCCGGCTGCAGCGCGAAGCGTAAATCCTGCTGCGACTGCCGCGTGGGCAGACCCGTGCTGGGCCCGCCGCGCTGCCAGAGGACGACAACGGGACCCGGAGCCTCGGTTATCGAGGCGAAGCCCAGGCCCTCAGCCATGAGGCTGAAACCAGGCCCCGCAGTGGACGTGGCCGCGCGAACTCCGGCGTGAGCAGCACCCACGGCCATATTCATCGACGCGACTTCGTCCTCGGCCTGGAGCACCACGATTGGATAGGTCGTTTGGTGTCGCTCCAGCATTACGCTCTCGTCCGACGCGGGGGCAATTGGGTAGTACGTCTGGAACCCGCAACCGGCGTGGATCTTCGCGATCCCGACGGCGTCCACGCCCTTGATCAACATGTGACCGTTGCGCTCAGGACGCGGCCGTAGCGTGACGTGAAACTCTTCCTTCGCGTAAGCGCGCCGTGCCTGGTCCGCGGCGTGCAGCAGCACATGGCGGTTCATCTCAACCATGTCCTGCCGGTGGGCGGGAAGCACTTCGGCGACCAGGGACACGACGTGATTGATGTCAAAGTCCAGCAGGGCGCAACTGGCGCCAATTGGCACCATGTTTCGCATCACGCTGTGCCGGCGGGCGTTGTAGACCACGCCCAATTCCTCGACTGACTCCCGTACCAGGTCGTCGTAGGCAAGGGCAACGACGTGAATGTCGTCCCGCTCGATCGCGGAATGGTCAATCTTGGCCTGTGAATCGAGCACCACGACGCCGTCGGGTGCCAGACGGTGCAAATGCCCGCCATGCCGCTGGTAGTCCTGGTACTCGGGCGTACCGAACAAGGTCTCCGCGTCCAGGGCCAGCAGCAAGTCGACGTGTTCCACATGGGAATGGACCGGCACGTCGCTGGTTCGAACCCGGTAGGAAATGTGGCGGCCCATGATGTTGGAGTGGTACTCAACGTTCGAGAACACGTAGAGGCCGGCTCTGGCGCAGGCCTTGGCGAAGAGTTCGGCCGAACGGTTAACGCCGCCCGTGAGGGCCGGGCCGCCAATCATCCACGAGAGGGCGTTTTCTTTCATCACGTCGTCACCAGCCAACGGCCGCTTCGGGTGCTCGCCGCCGGCGACCGAGTCCGCTCCAATACTCTCGCCCGACAGTCCATTATCACTTGCCGCCACACTCTCCTAACCTAGCGCAGTCTGTCTACCAACAACCGGGCGGCGTGCTCCGGCGTTTCACCTACCAGCACACCGGCCGCCCGCAGCGCGGATTCTTTAGCGGTCGCACTGCCGGAGGTGCCTGACACGATGGCGCCCGCATGCCCCATCCGACGTTCGGGGGGCGCGGTTTTTCCGGCAATGAATGAAGTGACGGGCTTCGTCATTCGCTCTTGAATATACGTTGCCGCCCGCTCTTCGTCGTCTCCGCCGATTTCACCTAACAAGACTACTCCATCAGTTTGGGGATCCGCCTCAAACTTTGACAGAACGTCGATGAAGCGGGTGCCAATGATGGGATCTCCGCCGATCCCAACGGTCGTGGTCTGTCCAGCTCCAAGGTCGGTCAAGTGCTGGACGACCTCGTATGTCAGCGTTCCGCTGCGGCTCACCACGCCCACGGGCCCGGGCGAGTGGACGGCCCAGGGCATGACACCCACCTTGACCCCATCGGCCGGTGTGGTGACGCCCGGACAATTCGGCCCAATCAGATGCGCGCCAGCGGCACGCACCCGCGGCATCACTCGCAGCATGTCGAGGACTGGAATCCCCTCGGTCAGGCACACAATGACGCTCAGGCCCGCGGCCGCATCCTCCAGGATGGCATCCGCGGCGAATGCGGCCGGCACAAAAATGCACGCAGCGTTGGCATCCGTTGCCTGAGTCGCCTCGGCAACCGTGTTGAAGACCGGAATGTCCTCCAGCCCATTCACCGCGACACCGCCGCGGCCCGGGGTGACTCCGGCTACGACCTGGGTGCCGGCCTCGCGCATGAGGCGCGTATGAAACGAGCCTTGACTTCCGGTCATTCCCTGAACTACGAGCCGCGTCGTCGCGTCAAGCAGCACGCTCATCGCGCCGCCTCCACGACCTGGGCGGCAGCCGAGTCCATTGATCGCTCGGCCCCGATTCCGGCTTCTTCAAGTAGTGTCAGGGCTTCGGCCTCGCGTGTCCCGGCTACCCGAACCACCAGTGGAACGTCCTGGGCCAGGCGAGCGCGGGCCGCAACTACACCCATAGCCACGTCGTCGGCACGAGTGATGCCGGCAAAAATGTTGACCAACACTGCCCGCACGTTGGGGTCTTCCAGAATGATCTCGAAGGCTGTCGTGATCTTCTCTACGCCGGCGCCGCCACCGACATCCAGGAAGTTGGCCGGTTCGCCCCCGTAGTGCTTGATCACGTCCATTGTGGCCATGGCGAGCCCGGCGCCGTTGACCATGCAGCCAATCGTGCCGTCCAGCTTGATGTAGCTCAGTCCGGCAGCGCGCGCGCGTCGCTCGGCCTCGCTTTCCTCGTGCGGGTCCCGTAGCCGTTCGATTTCGGGCTGGCGGGCCAGCGCGTTGTCGTCGATGTTCAGCTTGGCGTCGATGGCCTGCAGATTGCCCTCGGCGTCCACGACGAGCGGATTGACCTCGGCAAGCGACGCGTCGACGTCGACAAAGGCCTCGACAAGCCCCTGTGCCACGCGCACGAACTGGCGGACCTGCGAGCCCGTAAGACCAAGCGCGAAACCAAGCTCCCGGGCTTGCCAGTCGGGCAGTCCAGCCAGGGGATCGACGCTGGCGCGGAGAATCGCCGACGGGTTCGTTGCCGCCACTTCCTCAATGTCGACGCCGCCTTCGGCGCTGGCCATCATGACGAGCGACTGGGCGGTCCGATCGATCAAAACACCCAGGTACATTTCGCGCGCAATCTCCACGGCTGGCGCAACGAGCAGCCGCCGCACGGGCTCTCCGCCGATATTCAGCGCGAGGATCCGTGTCGCTGCCGTTCCGGCTTCCTCTGGTGAACCGGCCAGCTTCACGCCGCCGGCCTTTCCGCGTCCGCCGGCCAGCACCTGGGCCTTGATCACCACGAGGCCGCCAAAGGCCCTGGCAGCCTGAGCTGCCTCGTCAGCCGTCGAGGCCAGGCACGATTCGGGCACAGGCAGCCCGTGACGCCGGAAGATGGCGCGGGCGTCAGATTCGTGAACCTTCATGCGCGCTTAGTCCGACTCATAAACCCACTGATCAAGCGGCCGGTCGTATTCCAGCACCTCGTCCGGAGAAAACCAGTGGGCGATTTCGCGCGCCGCGGTCTCCGGGGCGTCCGAGGCGTGTACGAGGTTTCGCAAGCCGGCCAACGCCAGGTCGCCGCGAATCGTGCCGGCCGAGGCCTCATGCGGGCGCGTGCTCCCGACCATAGCTCGCACGACGGAAATCGCCTCCGGACCTTCCAGGACAGCGGCCACGATCGGACCGCTCTGCAGGTGGGCCACCAGGCCGTCAAAGAAGAACTTCCCCTCGTGCTCGGCATAGTGCTGGCTCGCCTGCTCACCGCTCGCGGCCACCAGCTTCAGCCCAACGAGCCGCAGCCCGCGCTGTTCGAACCGCTGAAGAATCTGCATCGCGATCGCGCGCTGCAGTGCGTCAGGCTTGAGCAAAACTAGGGTTCGTTCCATTCGGCTGCCTTCCCGTTGACGCCCATCGTCAGGCGCCAGGCTCATCGTCGTCCGCGAGCAGGCCGGTCAACCTGTCGCGAATATCGTCCACATCCATTTCGAGGCCGCCAACCACCACGGCTTGCCAATGTCCCGAGCGCAGCGCCAGGCATTGAGTGTCCTGCGTCACGAACCAGATCTCCGCAATCTGCCCCAGCCCCATCGTTTCAACGGCCTGCTCCATCGTCCCGATGCTTGCCGAAAGCAGTCCCGGGCCGACAGGTCCGCCACGTCCTCCGAGGTCGCCCGTTGGAATCTCGCCAATTCGCCAGACCGCGGCGCCAGTGATATCGGGCAGGCGCCGCATTGCCTCGTGAAGATCTAACGCGCGCATTATCCAGTCGATCGTCCTGCGACATTCGCCGCCCGTAGATAGGCGTCCGCGGCAGCCTGTGGTCGCCCCGTCTGCATGTAATGGTCGCCCAACAGTTTCCAGGCCGATCCGCGGAGTTCGCGATGAGCCACGGCTTCCAATAACAATCCGTCAACGCGCGCCTCGTCGGGATCGTTAGCCGCGACGATATCGGTTAGCACGCGTACCGCTTCCGTCCATTCCGACTGCTCGATCAGGTGTCGTGCCCAGTCGAATGTCGAGAAGGATGCACCTGCGGTGGGTTCATCGTCCGCAGCAACCGAATCTGCCGTCGCATCTTCGGCAGTACGTGGGGCCGCATCCGCGGACGGCTCGCCCACGTCCGGTGATTCCTGTGGCCCCGCACTATCGTCGCGCCGCAACGGCTCGGGTGCAACAGGGGCGTCGTCTCCCGCACTCGGCGAGCTTGCGTCCGCATCGTCGGAGACTTCGGATTCCGGGAGGTCTCGGTCGGTTGGCGGCGGCAGCGTCTGGTCCGCTGATTCGCCGGAAAACTCGGCCAATCGCTCCCGCTCGACGTTCGCCGGCGTGGGCTCGGCGGCAGGTGCTGCCGACGAGTCAGCTCCGCCAGCTGGCGGCGATTCGGCAGATGGATTGTCGCTCCCATTCGACTGCCGAAGAATTTCTGGAGGCAGGGAGACCTCAACCGCCCCGGGCAACACGAGGCGGTGGACTTCCAGGGTGCCCAGGAGTTCCCGTGCTTCTCGAAACTCGGGGTCGATCCGCCCAATTCGGTCCAGAAGCTCCTGGCCCTCGGCCGTGCGCCCGCGCTCGGAGAGAATGTGGGCACGCATGACGGCGGCGCGGACGCATTCCTCAGCCTGGTCGGCCACGACACGGCACTCGGCCTCGCAGGCGGGAAGCCGTCCGAGCCGCCACAGCGCTTCGGCCAACGTAAGACGAACATCGACACGCTCCGGGCTCTCGGTCACGGCTGCACGGGCGTGGCGCTCGGCCAGATCGGGCCAGCCGCAATTGAGATGCACGCGCGCTAAGACCGCGGCGCTAGTCTCCAGCGAATCGGCCTCGACATTCAGGATCTCCAGGGCAGTCGCAAGCACCTCGGGGTCGGTGGGAACGAGTTCCACCGCCTGTCGCGCGGCCATGCGGGCGCGGTCGGTATCGCCTCGGCGCTGAAACAGTCGTGCTTGCGCGGCGCGCGCCTCGGCATTTGTCGGCTCAACCGACGTGACGGCGCGCAGGTCATCGAGCGCGGAATCGGAATCGTTCGCCTGTTCGGCAAGCAGTGCGCGCACCAGCCGCGCGGGCGGGTAGCTTGCAAACTCGGCAAGCAGTCGTTCCGCGATTGCACCGGCCTGCGCCGAGTCACCGCGCGCCAATGCCTCACGCGCCAGATGCGCCGCCTCGCTTGGGCGCATGTCAGCCAACACCCTTCAGCGCCAGTTCGGCGGGTATTTCGACTTCGCTATCCAGCGGACCGGCCACTGCGATCAGCGGCCAGTCACGGGCCAGCCAGGCTCGGGCGGAAGCGTTGACGTCCCTTCGAGTCACAGCGCGCACTCGCCCGATCAGCGCCTCGGGTGTGAGAGGGCTGGGTTCCAGCGCCTGCTCCCGCGCGTACCACGCGGCCACAACCGCTGAGTCCTCCAGGGAACGAATCAGGCCGCCAACGGTATACGCGCGGGCACGCTCGAACTCGTCCTCGGTCACACCACGGTCCACCACATCGGACAGTTCGCCCAGCACGATGGCAACGGCCCTTGTCAACAGCTCCGGATCGGTCGCGCCGTCAATCGACAAGACGCCCTGCTCGCCGCAGTGGCCTACGTCGGCACCGATGTCGTAAGCCAAACCATGACGTTCGCGTAGCTCCAGCACCAGCCTGGCGCCGAAGCCAGCGCCCAGGACGGCGCCGAGCAGTTCCACGGCATAGCGGTCGCGGCTCGACCGGCCGGGCGTGAAACCGGCAATGGAAAAGTACGCCTGCTCGGCCTCGCGCTGAATGAGGTGGACCCTTTCCGCCGGCTGGCCGTTGGCGTGCACCGCGGAATAGACCTCGCGGGAGCCCGAGGGTACGGAGCCAAAGGCAGCGCCCAGCATGTCCAGTGCCGCCGCAGGATCAAATGCCCCCGCCACGCTCACAATCGTGTTGCGGCCGGCGAACATCGCGGCGGCGCGTCGGAGCAGGGCGTCGCGCGTCAAGGACCGAACGCTTGACGTCGTCCCCGCGACTTCGCGCCCGAACGGGTGATTTGGCCAGAGCGTGGCCAGCACCGCACGGCGGGCCGACTCTTCCGGCAGATCGTCAATCAACGCCAGCTCATCCAGGATGACGGTGCGCTCTTTTTCGATCTCGTCTGGGTCCATGGCCGGCTCACGCACCATCCACGCCACCGTCTGGAGCGCATCCACCCAAGCCTCAGCCGGAACCTTGACGCCCACAACGGTCAGTTCCGGTTCGGTTGCCGCGTTGATTTGGCCGCCCAGCCGCTCAATGGCGCTGGCGAAGGCGCCGGGTTCATGCGACTGCCGACGAAAGAGCATGTGTTCAACGAAGTGCGTGACACCGGTTAATTCGGCCGGCTCGCTGCCTGAGCCCGCGCGCGAGGCCACGTGCAGGCTGACCGCGGCCGTGTGCCGCATGGGGGTTGCAATGAGATGAACGCCGTTTGGCAGCGTGCGCTGCACGGCCAAAGACTCGCCTGGCATCAAGGCGACGGGCGGCCGAACGGCGCGACCGCTACGGCTGCTGACGCGACCGGCGGCGGGCAGGCGTGCTGTCGGCTTCGCGCTCAGCCTTGCGGCGCAGACGACCGCGCTTCTTGGTTCGGCGGTGCTTGCGCCAGGCCACGCGCTTTCGCTTATTCAAAGGAGGGGAACGCCCAAATCTCGCTAACTGAGAGGCTCGCCTGATAATAACAGGGACGCTATCGAGCTTTGCTACGCTGCCGCCTCGAAGGAGAAGGGTCCACTATGAAAATCTCCGCGCAGGTTCGACTGGCACCCGGCAACTCGGTCGCGGAGCGCATCGCCTGCCTGGCCGAGACGGGCTTTGAAGCCGTCGAAGTCCATAGCGACGCGGTTGATCACGTCAGCGAGTACCGACGTGCGCTCGCGGCGGCCGGAATCCCGGCCCTGAGCATGTGCCCGGCCGGTCGGAGCCTTGACCTGGTAGCGGACGAATACTCCCAGCGTCGCCGTATCGATCAGGTCCGACGCGCGATTGACGCCTGCAACGAACTGGGCATAACGGCCTTGATTTCGGTGCCGGTACGTGGAGCGCTACCGCCCGACATTGTCGCCGCCGACGAGGCGGACAGTTACGTACGGGCCCTGGAGCAACTGGCGCCTCACGCCGAGGCCGCGGGCGTGACCATCACGGTCGAGCCGCTCAATCGTTACGAAATGCATCTGGTCAACACCCTGGCGGACGGTATCGCCATCGCCGCGCGGGTGGGAAGCCCGCGGGTCAAAATCCTTGCCGACGTCTTTCATATGAACATTGAGGAAGACAACACTCCCGCGAGCATCCGCGCGGCCGCTGACTGGATTGGGCACGTGCACCTGGCGGACAACCAGCGAGCGCATCCGGGCACCGGTGCAACGGACTTTAGTGCCGTCTTTAACGCGCTTCGAGATATCGGCTACGCGGGATCAGCAGCCTTGGAGTGCCGTATGCGCGGCGACCCGGCCGAGGCATTGCGCCAGTGCGCCACGTACCTGCGCGCGGCACGCGGCTGATAGATGGGGGCCTCAGGCCCGACCATTAGCTCTCACCGCGCCGCCGAAATCCTCGAACAGGCGGCTGGCAAGCGGGCCGTCGTCCTCGGCGACATGGTGTTGGACGAGCACATTATCGGTGCGGCTCGGCGTCTGTCTCGCGAAGCGCCCCTGCCCGTCATTGAGCAGCAGGAACGTCTGCTTTTTCCCGGTGCGGCCACAAACGTAGCCACCAATCTGCGCGGTCTGGGCTGCGAGGTGACGGTGGCCGGCGTCGTTGGTGCAGATTCAATGGCCGACTGCCTGAGAGACGAACTTGAACGACGCGGGATTCGAACCGAGGGCCTTCTGCCCGATCCGGATCGGGTGACGGCGGTCAAGCTGCGCATCTGGGCCGGAGGCGACCGCCAACGACCACAGAGCATGATCGCGCGCGTCGATACGCTCGATCGGTCCGCGGTCAAGCCCGAGACCGCCGATCAGATGGCCTCGTACCTCGAGACCGCCATCACCGAAACCGACGCCCTCGTGATCTCCGACTACGAAGCCGGCGTGGTTAGTCCGTCAGTCTTGAATGCCGCGTTACCCGCCGCACGTGCGGCCGGGCTGGTGGTGACCGCCGACGCTCACGGCGGACTTGCCAGGTTCCGCGATGCCACGCTCCTCACGCCCAACCAGCCCGAGGCCGAAGCCGAACTCGGCCGCGAGATCACCTCAACCGCCGACGCCCTCAACGCGGCCGGCGAACTGCGGCAGCTGGTGAGAGTCGAAGCCGTGCTGGTCACGCTCGGCGCCGCCGGAATGGCTCTGGACGCAGGACCCTGCGGGCGGGAGTTCATTCCAGCGAAGTTTGCAGGCCGAGTTGCCGACCCAAGCGGGGCCGGTGACACGGTCGCCGCGGCCATGACCGCGGCACTCCTGGGCGGCGCCACGCCAGTGGAGGCCGCTGCCCTGGCATCGCTGGGGGCGCGGGTTGTCGTTCGCCAGCTTGGCGTGGCGGTGGTGTCGGCTGAAGAAATCATCCGCGAGTCCCGTGAGCATTTCGCCTGAGGCCGAGGTTGTTCAGCCCGGGGATCTAGCGGCCTTTGGCGCGCGGCAGCGTGCCGCGGGGCGCCGGCTGGTGCTGACCAATGGTTGCTTTGACCTCATTCATCCAGGCCATCTGGCCCTCTTGCGACAGGCCGCCGCGTTGGGAGATGTGCTGGTCGTCGGGGTGAACAGCGACGCGGGAGTTCAAAGGCTCAAGGGACCCGACCGGCCGCTGATGTCACTGGAGGATCGACTCGCGGTGCTCCAGGCCGTGCGCTGGGTAAGTGCCGTGACGCCGTTCGACGAGGAGACCGCCGACCGGCTTATCGAGCAGTTGCGCCCGGCGCATTATGTCAAGGGAGCCGACTATGATCCGGCGGCCGGCGGGACGACGCTTCCTGAGACCGCCACCCTCAAGCGCCTGGCAGTCCCTGCCGTGTTCGTGCCGCTGACGCCTGGGCAGGCGTCCAGCGAATTGATCGCTCGAAGCCGCCGCCGGACGTGAACTCGGCGACCACCAGGCGGGTGGCAATGGCCGCCGCGCTGGTCGCGGGCGGCAACATCATTAGCCGGCTGTTGGGATTCGTGCGTGAGCCGGTCATCGCCGCCCTATTCGGCGCCTCGGGCGCGACTGACGCGTTTGAGGTGGCGACGCGTCTGCCCCAGCTGGTCCACGAACTCGTGATCGGCGGCGCAGTTTCCGGCGTGCTGATCCCGCTCTTCAGCGAGATGGCGAGCGACGACCGCCGTCTGGCGCGGACCTTCTCATCGCTGATCGCCTCGGTCGGGGTTGCGCTGGTTGGCGTGACGTTTGTCCTGGTCGCCCTGGCGGAACCGCTGGTGGCCGCGGCGGCACCGGGCTTGCCCCTGGAAACACGACAACTGGCGGTCGTGATGACGCGTATCACACTTCCCGCTGTGCTTTTTCTCGGGCTATCCGCGGTCACGGCAGCGAGGCTCTACGCCCGCGATCGGTATGCCGCCCCGTCGTTTGCACCAGGGACGCTCAACGGAACGCTCATTGTGCTGGCCCTGGCGCTTACGCCTGTCGTCGGTCCAGTCGGGGTGGCCATCGGCTACCTGGCGGGAGCCGGAGCGCATCTTCTGATTCAGACTCCGGCCCTGGTTCGAGATGGCGTGCGCCTAACGGCGCCGGCCTTGCGGGGCAATCCGGATACCGCGCGCGCCCTGAGGCTCTATCTGCCAATCGCCGCGGGCCTCGTGGTCGCACAGGTGCTCGTGATCGTGGACACCAACCTCGCGTCGCGCACGGGGGAGGGCAGCCTGGCGATCATGCGCTTCGCCACCCGTTTGCAACAGTTCCCGCTGGGGCTGATCGGTTCCGCGATTGCCCTTGCGTTTCTTCCGGTTCTGGCGCGCAGCGCTCCCGAGGACGCTCGCGATTTGGTGAACGCGGCAGAGTTCAAGTCCGCGCTGGTGGCCGCCGCGCGTAGCGCGTTCGTCCTCATGGTGCCTGTCACGGTGCTGCTTACGGCGTTGAGCGTTCCCGTTATCCGGGTTGTGTACGAGCGGGGCGCCTTCGATGCCGCAGCCACTGATCTCACCGGCCTGGCCCTGCTCATCTACGCCGTCCAGCTTCCCTTGACCGTACTGGACCAGATCTTCATTGCAGCGTTTTACGCCACCCGAAACACGTTGACCCCGGTGTTGGTTGGCGTGGGCGGAGGACTGGCCTATCTGATAACCGCGCTGGCGCTCGTCGAGCCCTTTGGAGTCTTTGGCCTCGTGGCGGCGAATTCGGTTCAGAACAGCCTGCACGGTGCCGTCTTGGGCTGGCTGCTCTGGCGTCGACTCGGCGGCTTCGGGGATCCCGGCCTCTGGTTTTTTGGCATCCGCGTTATCGCGGCCGGCGGCCTCGCGGCGGCGGTTGGCCTGTTCCTTCGCGAATGGTCAACCGTGGCCCTGGAACCTGCCGGAGCGGCTGGATGGCGAGTGCTGCTGGCCAGCGGCGCCGGGATCGTAATCGTCTACGTCGCCGCGCTGGCACTGCTACGTGTGCCTGAAGTGCCGCGGCTGGTCAATCTGATCCGAAACCGGCTCAGGGCCAGAGGAGCGATCTAGCTCGGCCGAAGTTGTCAGTCGGCTACGATCAGCGCTCGCATGTGATCCGCAGGAGTTCTCGCATGGCAGTGATGACCGGCTCGGACGCCGTGGTCCAGAGTTTGATTGCCGAAGGCATTGACCTAGTGTTCGGGATTCCCGGATATCACAGCGAGCACCTGTACGGCCGCCTGATGCGGCAGGACAAAATCCGCCACGTGTTGGTGCGGCATGAGCAGGGCGCTGGATACATGGCCATGGGGGCCGCGCGGGTCACCGGGAAACCGGCCACGATCCTCAGCACGGCCGGTCCGGGGGCGCTCAACGTGGCCACGCCAATGGGCGAGGCCTACGGTGACGGCGTTCCGCTGCTGAACATCATGGCCGAGGACATGTCCGCGTACCTCTACCAGGACAAGGGCATCGTCCACGAGAGCAAGGACCAGTTCGGAGTCTTCAGCCGGCTGAGCCAGTGGAGCCGGCAGGCGATGTCGCCCGGTGAGATTCCAGGCGCCATCCACGAGGGCCTTCGTCGCATGCAGGTCAACCGCCCTCGGCCTGTGGTCGTCGAAATCCCGGTTGACGTCTTCCAGGGCGAAGGCGAGGTTGAGCTGCTCCGGGAGGAGACGCATCAGCCGCCGCGGGGAGATGCACCTGACCTGGAACGCATGGCGTCGATCCTCGCTGCGGCCGAGCGCCCGATCATCTGGGCCGGTGGCGGCGTGATGATGTCGGGCGCGTGGGATGAGTTGCGCACGCTGGCCGAAACGCTGGACATCCCCGTCATGCTCACGACCACCAGCAAGGGCGCGATGCCCGAGGATCATCCGCTGGTCATCGGCAACTTGAACCAGCACGGACCCATCCGCCGCTTCATGGAGCAAGCTGACGTCATGCTCGCCGTGGGCGCGCGGTTCTCGTATCTCTCCAGCGGTCGGTGGACGCTGCCGGTCCCGAAGCGCCTCCTGCACATCGACATCGACCCGACCCAGCCCGGGAAGAACATTCCCGCCGAGATCGGCGTGCACGCGGATGCGAAGGCAGGGTTGGCCGCACTGGTGGAGGCGACGGCCGATGCGCCCGAGGTTGATCGTGACGAATGGGTTGACGCCGGTCGGGCGGCGCGCGATGAAGTTCGCGCCGAGCTAGCACAGCGTGCTCCGCTCGAGTGGGGCCTCATGCACGCGATTCGAAACGCCCTTCCTCGCAACACCATTGTGGCCAGTGACCCACACCTGCTGGGGTACTGGAGTCGCGAACATCTGCCCTTCTACGAACCGCGAACCTGGCTCTATGGCTTGGCGTTCGGCACGTTGGGCTACTCATATCCCGTGGCGCTGGGCGCAAAGATCGTGGCCCCTGACCGGCCCGTGATATCGCTGACCGGCGACGGCGGCTTCCTGTTCACCGCCCAGGAAATGGCCACCGCCGTACAGCAGGGATTGAACGTCCCGGTCGTGATCCTCAACGACGACGCGTATGGCGCGATCAAGGAAGACTTCCTGCGCGACTACGACAACGATTACGAGGTGAACTTGCGAAATCCTGACTTCGTCAGGTTCGCCGAGTCGTTTGGAGCGGTGGGCCTGCGCGCGACGCCTGAAACGCTTGAGGCCACTCTGCGCGACGCCCTGGAACTTGACCGCCCTTCGCTGATCGACGTCCCGGTCAAGTGCCGGCGGCCGCTGCAGGTGCAATAGCTGGTCCCGGGTCTTACCAGCTTCGGCCAATGTGGCCGTCTGGGTTATGCTCGTGCCCGATTAGGGCATCAGTGAGCCGGGATCATGCTCAACCATGCTCCTCGAGTCCTAGGCCGACGCGCCGTACTCGGTGCGCTAATGGCCGCCCCAGCCCTGATTGGGCTGAGCGCCTGCGCCGACAGCGATTCCTTCGAGTTCAAGCCCTCGGGACGCTGTGGACGTGGCTGCGTGGGTGCGACGGACCACGAGAAGGACAACGAAGCGCGCCGCTCGGGCCTCGATCAAGCCAAGGCGGCCAAGGAAGCCGGCCAAGGCAGCTAGAACCGCAAAGTCGGTTGATGGCTTCGTCCTCGGCCGACTGTCGCGCCGTAAATCCGCTGATGTCGCCGTGGTCACCGAAAGGGCGGTCCGTATGAGTCTTGCTGGTCGAATTGCCTTGGTCACCGGAGCCAGTCGAGGAATCGGACGCGAAATCGCGCTTGGCTATGCTCGAGCTGGCGCGCACGTAATCCTGGCCGCGCGCGACCAAGCACGGCTAACTGCCGTCGCAGCCGAGATCGACAACCTGTCCGGATCGTCCGGCATCGTGCGGCTAGACGTGAGTGACGCGGCGGAAGTGCAGCGGGCGATCGACGGAGTCGTCGCACGTCACGGCCGGCTGGATGTCCTGTGCAACAACGCCGGCATCAGCAACGCGCGTGGGCCGGTGGCCAATGTCTCACCCGAAGCCTTTGCCGGCGTGCAGGCGGTCAACCTGGTCGGTCTCTATGCCTGCAGCCATGCCGCGCTCCCACACATGATCGACGCGGGCTATGGGCGCATCGTGAACGTCTCATCTGGCGCCGCCATCATGTGCAATCCCGGCGAGTCGGCATATGCCGCGTCCAAGGCTGCGGTCAACGCGCTGACGATCGCGATGGCCAAAGAGGTCGAGACATCGAACGTCCTCGTCAACGCCATGAGCCCCGGCTCGGTCAAGACCGACATGAACCCAACCTCCCACGTACCGCCGTCCGAGGCCGTGCCCACGGCCGTATGGCTGGCCTCGCTGCCCGACGGCGGCCCGACCGGGCGCTTCTACCGGTTCATGCAGGAGCTGCCGATGCTGCCCCAGATCGACCTCGACTGGAAGAGCCGCTGAGCCGGCGCTTCCTCTCGGCCTAGTCCCAGAGCGACTCCAGCGTCCAGGCCTTCAGCGACCGAACGGTGCTGGGCGCGCCCTGCGAGCGCAGCGACACTCCCACGCTGTCTTCGCGGTCCGGATACACCCGCACCGCCAGCGCCTGCCGCCCATTCGCGAATACCTCCACGGCGCTGCGATCAACGAAGACCCGCAGCCGCAGCGGTTCATCTGGAGCGATTAGGACTTGCGCATTCTCCGGCGCGCGCGACAACGCATCAGGTGCGACGGACGAGTACGAGGTGTCGATCGAGATCTGGCTCAGGTGCGTCCAGAGCGGTCCGACGATTCCCTGGGTGAAGTGGTTGGTGCGATAGCCGCGGTCGCGATAGAAGGCGACGCGCGTGAACTCCTCGCGGTCCGGCGAGCGCAAGACGTTGAGTTCGATCATCGGCGCGGACGAGGGCTCGACTTCCAACTCCAGTTCCAGCGAGTCACCGGCCGTTCCGTCCAGCACAACTTCCTGGTTGGCCGGCAGATCCAGTGAACCCAGGACTTGCTCTTCCTGCCGCAAGGAGGTCAGGGTTTCGACTGGTTCCACATACACCACGTCGCCGTCGACCGTGAGTCGTCGAGGCAGCGTCATGATCTGGTTCCAGCGCGGCGTGGGCTTGCCCGGGTTCATGTTGAAGATCACGATTAGCCCGCCCTTGCCATCCGGCGTTGCCGACGGCGCGTGCAGACCGCTTGGCCCCGACGGCCCGAAGTTGTACTTCGCGCCGTGGGTCACCACAAACTTGTCGCGCTCGGTGTCGTAGTCCCCCAGCAGGTATTGACCGCCTCTGGTGTGGCTGTAGAAGAGCAGCATGTGGCGGTCGCCAATCGGCCAGAAGTAGGGACAAGCGCCGTCGTCGCCGACCATGGAGTAGTGGTCGTCTTCCACGAATGGATGCAGATAGTCCCAGTGCTCCAGGTCCTCTGATCTGAAGAGGAAGTTTGCTCGGATCGGCTTGCCGCCGGGGCCCTCGGGCTTGGTTCCCGCCGACAGCGAGTAGTAAACGCCGTCCTTCATCCAGATGCACGGATCGAAGACTCGATACGGCGCGGGAGGACCGTCTCGATCCGGCATCGGTATCACGGCTCGGTTGCCGACCTTTGCCCAGTTGAGCAGCAGCGGATCGCTGGACGTCGCGACCATATTGCCGGCGCCGACGCCGTGATAAATGGCAATTACCCGGTCGCCCTCAACCAGGGTCGATCCCGAGAAGCACTTGTCCTCGGGGCTGGGATAGATGGCATACGGCAAGTCGCGCCAGTGAACAAGATCGTCTGAAACCGCATGTCCCCAATGCTGCCGATCGTCCTCGGGAGGATAGGCCTGGTAAAAGAGGTGCCAGCGGCCCTGCCAGTAGCAGAGACCGTTCGGGTCGTTGAGTGTCGACTCGGGGTTGACGTAGTGATACGCCGGCCGGTGGCGCAGGCCCGCATACGACTCGCGCGACGCCAGCAGGCGCTGCATGAGCGGGTTTGTGGCCAGCGCCGCTTCCTGCTCGGCCAACGTCGTTGGGTAGGTGTATGCGGGAACGCGCGACTTTGGAGCGATCACGTTGCCTCCGGTCTCGGTGGAACCCGAGTTGACGCCTGGGGACTGGTCACGAATCTAGACGGCGGCGCAAACGGCGACAAGCGCCAGGGCCAGTCTGGCGCCGGCTGTACATCAACGGCTCTATCGGCTTGTTGGCTTCACCAACTCCCCGCCACGCACAACGGCCGCGGCGCGCCAGATGCGGCCGGGGCGCTCCTTGCCGCTTATGTCGCGCAGTGCCACGTCGTTGCCGGCCTCAGTCAGGACCACCAGGTCCGCACAGGCGCCCGGCGCCAGCGTGCCCACCTCGCCGGCGAGGTGGAGAAGTTCGGCCGGTCGCGACGTGATACGCGGCCAGGCGTCTTCCTCACGCATTCCGGCGGCCAGCAGCTTGGACACGGTCAGCGGAAGGTCGTGCTGCGGATTCGAGCCGACGTGACGCCGGTACTGATCGGTCGAGATCGTATCCGGCAGAAAGCCTTCCTTGACAACGGTCTCCGCCACGTCGAAATCGAACGATCCCATCCCATGGCCGGTGTCGAACAGCACGCCGCGGTCCCTGGCTTGCCAGACGCAGTCCAGTACCCGCCCGTCCCTCGCGATTCGGTCGACAAGTCCGTGCAGGCAATAGGTCACGACGTCGCCGGGGCGCAACTGGTCCAGCAGCTCGTCCAGCGGAAAGTCGTCGGCGTGGCGGGTGCCAACGAGCAGCGGTCGATCAGTCGCCTCGCCAGCCTGGATCGCTCGGCGCAGCATTTCGCGCGGGTCGGTATCACCGCAGACGGCCTTGGCCACGTTGATCGCAATCCCCCAGATCAGCTCGCCGCCGTCGCGGATCGCGTTCACACAGGCATCCACGTCCGCCTCGGCCAGATCGCCCAGGCTGAAACCGGGATTCGATTCCCCGGAGGCCGACAGGTTGATGGCCATCCGCACGCGAGTGCGCGCACGTTCGATCACTTGCTCGCGATAGCGCGGCCAGTTCCGAGCGCCGGCGTCGCCCTGCGACATGACGGTCGTTGAGCCGCGCGGCAGGAAGTGCACATCCGGGTCGATTCCGTACTTTGAGTCCTCGATGGCCGGGTGCGCGTGCATGTCCACGAGCCCGGGCAAAAGAATGCCGTCGGGATAGTCGAGCCGGCGCCGCGCTGTTGGAGCTGCTTGTGATTTCGATCCAATCGCTGCGATCACTATGCGATCGCCGGTCGTCGCCACGTAGCCGGGCCCGCGGAGGCCCCGAGCCGGATCCTCGATTCGTCCCGCGGTAATCAGCAGGTCGTGCTTCACGAGATGCACCGTTTCGGGCTATGACGATTTGGACGCTGCATGGTACTTTGGCGAACGGCGCCGATCGGAAGAGGCGCGCTCCAGGGGAGGCTCACGGTATGGGCATCAGTTCAAATATGACCCGACGCCGGATGCTACGCATTGCCGGTGGACTGGGTGTAAGCGCGGCTGGCGTCGCGGCCCTTGCGGCCTGTGGCGAAGCTGAGCCGCAAATCATCACGAAGGAAGTCCCGGTCGAGACGACGGTCATTAAAGAAGTTCCCGTCGAGACGATCGTGACCAGGACCGAGGTTAAGGAAGTCCCGGTCGAGCGCATCGTCACGCAGGAAAAGGTCGTGACCCAGCAAGTCGAGGTACCGGTCGATCGCGTCGTCACGCAGGTCGTCGAGCGCGAGAAGATCGTCGAAAAGGTCGTGACCAAGGAAGTCGAAGTCATGGTCGAGGCGCCGATGCAGAAGGCGCCCGTGCGGCTTGAGTTTTCGACCGACTGGGGTTCCGGCGTTCGCGCGGCCACGCACAAGTTCATGGCCGAGCAGTACAACAAGGTCAACCCGCACGTTACGGTTGACATCCTCATCATCTCGGGTTCCGGCGGCAGCACCGCGGTCGGTTACTCCGGCATCTTGACGAACCTGCTGGTTGCGGGTTCCGGGCCGGAACTTATGTCCGAGCTGTGGTGGAACGCTGACCTCTACAACCTGGACCTCGAGCCGCACATGCAGCGGGAAGGGTTGACGAAGGACGACTTCTGGTGGCACGACGGCTACCTGGTCGACAAGGACGGGGTCACCCGCGGTGTGCCGTACGGCGTGTACGTAGGCGCCATGATGGCGAACCTGAGCCTGGTCGAGCGCTTCGGCGTCACCATTCCCGACAAGGACTACTCGTTCGACGAACTGCGCGACCTGGGCGCCCAGATGCGCGACCCCGAGACCAACGTCTGGGGTTTCGAGCGTCAGACCTACAGTTGGAATCAGGGCTTCGCCGAGCGCTTCGCTAGCGAAGGCGCCAAGTGGTACGACACGGCGACCGAGACCTCCACGGCTTCGATCGCCACGCAGCCGGGCGGCAACTCGGTTGAGGCCTTCGCCGACTGGTGGAAACTGGCATGGGAAGACGGCGTGGCGCCAAACACCGACGAAGTGCAGGCCACGCTGGAGTCGCCGTCCAATACCTCCGGCTCGAATAACCTGTTCGCCACAGGCCTGATCGGAATGTCCGGCTTCGGGTACAACTCGGGCGGGGGTATCAAGAACCGCATCGGCGGTCGGTTCGACTTCCACGTGTTCTGGCCCTATCAGTCGCCGTATTCGGGGCTGCGCGGCTACCACAACGAGACCAACAACATCGTGGTCAACCGGGCCGCCGAAGAGCGCGGCAACGCCGAGGAGGCCGCTGGGCTTGCCTTCTTCTGGCACGGCGACATCATGGCGCCGTACCTGGCCGAGTTCCAGCCCGTGGTTCCGGCTGTCAAGAACATCTGGAACAGCGAGTTCATCACCAAGTTCGCCAGCGGAACGGACAACTTCCCAGACTTGGCCGCCGAGGCTGAGCAGGTCGGGCAGTTCCGCGAGAACTGGGTCCGCGGCACCCACTCGCACCCCAACTGGCTTGAGTGGTTCCGTCTCTCCCGCGCCAAGTTGACTGACAGGGCGCTGGTTGGAGGCGAGAGCCCCTACCAGATGATGGAAGAGTTGGACGCGGAGGGAACCGAAGCTCTCCGGCGCGAGATCTAGGCTCTCAGGATTTGACCCGGTGGGGGCGCCATTTCGGCGTCCCCACCGGCTGTCCAAAGGCATCCCGGGTCAAGCGCTTCGGTTGCCTAGGGGCACACGGGCAGTTGGCCCGGAGGTGAAGCGTGGCGTCGAGCAGCCTTAGCGCGAAGACAGCAGGTCTGGGCGCGGCGCCCGAGCGCCTGTCGCGCTGGCGTGCCATTCGCAAGTGGATTGGCAACCAGGAAGGCTGGGTATTTATCTTCCCCTGGGTCGTGGGGTTCATCCTGCTCGACCTTGGCCCCTACATCTTCGCCCTCATCATCTCGTTCCTGAACTGGGATGTGGGTCGCCCGCCGTCCTACATCGGCCTTCGCAACTACCAGGCCGCCATGACGGATCCACTCGTCGGTAAGAGCCTTTGGAACACCGCCTACTACACCCTCTTCCATGTGCCAGTTTCAACGGTAATAGCGTTCACGGTGGCCGGCCTGCTAAATCAGAAGGTCAAGGGGATGCCGATCTGGCGCACCATGTACTACATCCCCTCCGTGACTTCCGGGGTGGGCATGGCCCTGATCTGGATATGGCTCTTCGCATCGCGTGGTCCAATCAATGGGTTCCTCGGCTGGTTTGGTATCGATGGTCCGCGCTGGCTGACATCGACGACCTGGGCGATGCCGGCGCTTATCATCATGAGTTTCTGGGGCGTGGGAGCATCGATGGTGATCTTCCTGGCCGGCCTCCAGGGCGTGCCCCAGCACCTCTATGAAGCTGCGGAGGTAGACGGCGGTGGCTGGTGGGCCAAGGTTCGCCACGTGACAATCCCGATGATGACGCCATACATATTCCTCAGCTTGATCCTTGGCGTAATAGGGTCATTTCAGGTTGTTACGCAAGCGCTGCTGATGACCGAAGGCGGACCGGATAACGCCACGCTGTTCGTCCTGCTATACATCTGGATCATGGGCTGGAACGCGTTCAAGATGGGCTACGCTGCCGCAATCTCCTGGATCCTGTTCGCGATCATCTTTGTGGCCACCATGATCCAGTTCCTTGGCGCCCGACGCTGGGTCTACTACGAATACCAGGAGCCGGGCTAGATGGCCGCGACAACCGCAGGAGCACAGAGGCGCAGACCGGTCGCGTTGCGGGCCTTTCGCTGGACGCGCCGCTTCGTGTTGTACCTCATCGTGGTGGGCGGCGCTTTCCTCTACATGTACCCCGTGTTTTTTATGTTGCGAACATCGCTGACGAAGGAGTCCGACCTCTACGTCCTTCCGCCAATCATCGTTCCGTGGCCGCCAGTCTGGGAAAACTACGCCGTAATGTGGGCCAACGGACCGACTTGGTCATGGATGAAGAACACCGCAATTGTGGTCGGGTTCAGTGTGGTTGCCGAAACGGTGACCAGCGTCTCGGTTGCCTATGGCTTCGCTCGCACACGGTTCGCGGGTCGGGACAAGCTGTTCGTCGGGGTTCTGGCCACGATGATGCTCCCAGGCGCAGTGACGCTGATTCCGCGCTGGATGATCTTCTTCCACCTCGGAATGATCGACACACTGTGGCCGTTGCTGATTCCGCGCGTGTTTGGGACCGCCTTCTACATATTCATCATGCGACAGTTCTTTCTAACGCTGCCCCGGGAGCTCGATGACGCGGCCCGTATCGACGGAGCCTCCCACCTGCAGATCCTGCGCAAAGTTGTGATTCCGCTGTCCGTCCCGGCTATCGCAACGATTGCCGTGTTCTCGTTCATGAACCGCTGGAACGACTTTCTTGAGCCGCTCATCTACTTGCAGCGAACTGAGAACCTCACCTTGGCGCTGGGTTTGAGGTTCTTCGTCTCCCGGTTCGGCACCGAATACCACCTGCTCATGGCCGGCGCCATGCTGCTGATCGTCCCTATGATTGTGGCCTTCTTCCTGGCCCAGAAGCAGTTCATCCGCGGCATCGCCCTCACCGGCATCAAGGGCTAGCGCACTCCGGCCCAACCGCGCCTGGCTTCGGCAGACCAACTGGACCGAGAGTTCCAGTCGCGCCGTCTTCACAGGCTGTCTATCCTGAGCCTCGGCCCATCTCGAGTGACTGAGGTCTCCACATGAGCGCCAACCCAGCCAGCCACGACGGCTTTCTTCTCATGGACCGCGTGGAGTCCTGCCACAACGTCGTCCGAGCCGTGTGCCAGGCCGAGAAGCACCCGCTCAACCCGGTACTCCCGCTGGGCGATATCCAGGAGTGGGACTCAACCCACTGCGCGCCCTGGTCCTCCCAGAGCGTCATTTACGACGAAGAGGACAAGCTCTTCAAAGCCTGGTACGCCGGCTCCGACATGGGCGGCGCCCGCTGGTGGGCCACCGGCTATGCCATAAGCGAAGACGGCATCAACTGGCATAAGCCGAATCTGGGGATGTTCGAGTACAAGGGCAGTAAGGACAACAACATCGTCATCGAAGGCCGCGGCCCGATCATCAAGGACGACGCCGAGCCTGACCCCAACAAGCGCTTCAAGGGCATCAAGCGTTTACACAGCTACGTCGGCGAGCCTGCCTACAGCGAGCACGGCGCTCGCGCCATCTTCTCCCCGGACGGCATCAACTGGACCACGGGCGAGCGAATCCTGCTGCCGCGCTGGGGTGGACGACCGCCGGACGTCGGCGTTCTGGTCCGTGACGATCAGGACCCCGATCCAAGCCGGCGTTTCAAATTCGTCTACCAGTGGATGGTCGATCTGGATGAGCCCCATCTGAAGCAGTTTTCGAAGCGAAATCCGTCCCAGGGCCGAGCCAAGTTTTTGGCCTACGGTCCCGACATCGAGAACTTCCGCGAGGCCGACGAAAACCCCCTGATTTCGCCCAACGACGGCCTCGAGGAAGAAGACCACCACGTCATGATGGGCCCATACGGCGGCGCCTGGATCGTGGCCTACGAGTACGGCTGGTATGTCCCCAGCGACTACGGGCTATACGGCATGTACGGGGGAGACATCCGCCTGGCGGTCAGCGCTGACGGAGCCAACTTCGAACGCGTGAATCCCCACCAGCCCACCATCCCTCGCGGCGCCCACACCGAATGGGATGGCGGCCTGCTGGTTATCTCCGACAAGCTCGTCGTCAAGGACGGCACCATATACCTCTACTACGGCGGCGCGGCCGAGGACTTCACCACCTGGCCGCCCGAGAACTTCATCCCCGGCGTCGACTACGGCGGCTCCGGCAGCGGCTCCGGCCGGGTTGTTCGCATGGGCGTCGCCACGTTACGCGAGGACGGCTTCACCTGCCTCGAAACCCCCGACCGCGAAACCCCCGGCCACGCCACCACCACGCCAATCGATGCGTCTGGCTTGACCAACCTGACCCTGAACGTCGGCGACGTTCGCCAGAACCGCAGTTGGATCGAAGTCGAGGTGCTTGACTCTGACAGCAACGAACCGCTGGAAGGCTTCACCCGCCATGACTCCGACGACATCTTCATCGACGGCCTCCGCCGCCCCGTGACATGGAACGGCAAGACCCTGTCCGATCTCGACACCGGCCAAGTCAAACTCCGCTTCTGGCTCTACGGCGCGGCCCGCCTCTACGCCTACGGGTTGTCGTAGCCGGCGCTTCCGCCCTTCGGCAAATTCGCCCCAATGAGTGCGCCCTACCCGCCGCAACGCCTCGCGGACTCAATCAACCTCCAGGACCGGCAGGTGGCCCTGGCCGCGCCGCCTGGCGGCCTCGTCGTCCGCGAGCACCTGGGGATGATCACCGCCCCGGCGGTCGACGGCCAGGTCGTCTACCGAACCGAGCGCGGCACCCTCTTTGAAACCCGCGCCATTAAGACTCCCGGTGGCGACTACCTCCTGATGTTCCCCACCAACACCCTCGCCGTCCCGGAAGGCCGCTGTCATTACGGCCGCCAGGAACGCAAGGCGAACGACCTGGTTGCATTCCGCTCAAGCGACCGGGGCGCAACCTGGCACGGGCCGACGCGCCCCATCGACATCGACTACAACCTTCACGGCTTCATTCCGCTAACGCCCCGCACCGGAAATGGCATCCCCGAAGGACGAATCTACTGCTTCGGCACGCAACCCATCTGGGCCCTCCACACCACAAAGCACGGCCTCCACGAAAACGCCCCGATTGGCTATCGCTACTCCGACGACGACGGCCACACCTGGTCCGAAGTCCGTCTGATCCGCCCCGTCAACGACCCCGGCTTCACCGGCATGTCCGTCATGCGCATGTGCGAAACCGAGGCCGGAACCTGGCTGCTCGGTACCCACGAAGGCGACTGGTCCTACCGCCCGCTCATGACCCGCCAGTACATCCTGCGATCCGAGGACCAGGGTCAGTCCTGGGAGCTGTTGCCCGACGCCCGCCACGGCGGCTGGCACGCCGGCGGTTTCAACCGCATGGACGAAATGCGTCCTATCGACCTCGGCAACGGCGAGGTCTACGCCATGGCCCGTACGCCCGAAGGCCACCTCTGGAACCTCCGCAGCCACGACGACGGCCGCACCTGGTCGGACCCCGAGCCAACCCCGCTGATCCACCCCGACGCCCCGCCCATGCTCTTCAAGCTCTCCAACGGCCACCTCGCGGCCTTCCACCACAACCGCCACCACGACCTCGACTACTCCGGCCTCAGCGGCGACAAGGAATCCCTCATGGGCGACCGCTCCGAAATCTGGGTGGCTCTCTCCACGGATGGCGGCCGCACCTGGGGCCAGCCACGCTTCGTCTTCGCCAACGCCCTGGCCCCCGTCTACGACATGCCCTTCATGAACCACCAGTGCTCCTACATCGACGCCTTCCTCGACGACGGCGTCCTCAACCTCTTCGTCCCCCACCGCTGGCACCAGGCCCTGCACCTGCGGCTTCCGGAATCATCGGTGCCCGGGTTACCGACCGCCGCCGAAATTTTCTAGCCACGCTCTAGGCGTCGCTCAAAACTCGGGCCTGCCCACACGCAAGTCACCACCCTCGCCACTGCGACTTATGTCAAGTAAACGATTCCGGCTGGCATCCACAAGGACTACGCGCCCCCGGTCTAATACCCCCGCTTGAGATCGCAGATAAACGCCAGCGGCCGCCCCTCCACGAACCGACGCACCTGGTCCTCAAGCGTCTCCTGGCGTTGTTTCCACATGCTCGGCGTCACACCCGAGCAGTGCGGCGAAATAAGGACGTTGTCCATGTCCCACAGCGGACTGTCGGCCGGCAGCGGTTCCGTTTCCGTGGCATCCAGCCCCGCGCCGGAGAGCCGCCCCGAGCGCAGCCCCTCAACCAGCGCATCCTCGTCCACGATCCCGCCGCGCGATATCACGATCACCGCGGCGCCCTGCTTCAGCAACCCGATCCGTCGCGCGTCAATCATGTTGCGGGTACCCGGCGTGATGGGCACGGTCACCACCAGCCAGTCCGTATCGGCCAGCAGCGCATCCAACCGGTCCACGCCGCCAACCTCGCGAATGCCCGCCGGCACGTCCGTCGGCGTCGGATCGATTGCCGAAACTTGCATCCCAAAGCTCTGCGCCCGCTGATACACGGCGCGCCCGATGCCGCCCAGCCCAATCAGCAGCATGTTGGAACCGTCCAGATCCCGCAGCTGAAGCTCGTACGACCGGGTGTCCCAGCGCCGAGCCCGCTGATCGTCAAGTAGCCGCCGTCCCTGGTGCGCCAGCGAAAGCACGAAGAACATCACGTGGTCGGCAATCGGATTCGTGTGCGCCCCCGGCGAATTCGTGACCACGATCCCGGACTCGGCGATACCCGGACTCAGCATCGTGTTGTTGATACCCATCCCAGGCACGTGAATCCAGCGCAGCCGTTGTGCCGCCGCGATGGCTTCCGGCTCCGGCCAGCCCAGGAAGGCGTCCGCATCCACGATCTCGCGCACCTCGTCCGGATCGGTCAGCGCCATGCTGAACGTGACCCCGGGAAAACGCGCCTCCAACTGCTCCGCGTAGTCCTCGCCGAACTGCCCGGTTCCAATCACAATCTTCATCACCGCGTCACCCTCGGTCTTTCCCGCGTCCCGGAGACCATTGCATAACCGCCCCTCGTGGTCGACGGCACGGCCGCTCTGTCTCCCTCTCCCCGTCAAGACCTTTGCAGAACCCCGCCTCCTCCGTGCAGGCCGCGCCGCTCTTCACCCTCTCCAAGGGGAGAGGCAGGTTCGGCCGTCTTCGGCCGAAACCGGTGAGGGGTCTTCCGGGCAAGCACTCTGGGGTTACGCAAGGATCTCGTCGAGGGCTACGACAGCACTTTGCCGGCCCGCTCCCGCTAACCCGCGACCTCGAAACCGAACAGCGTCGCCTTGCGCAGCTCGAATTGAAGAATCACCGGTCCGTGCCTCGAGAGCGGCAACGACTGGCTCCCATTCCAGTCCACCGGCACACCCAGGTGATCGCCTTGTATTGACCGGCTCTCGCCCACCTCGACCCAGGCGCCGTGACCGGGCCGCGACGTCCACC
>JAPPKM010000122.1 GCA_028874315.1 Chloroflexota bacterium | reverse complement strand
CCTATCACCCTTGCCGTTCGTAATCATTTCGTGTACACCGGAGGTGCCTTGTCCCATCTCCCGAAACCTCCATGCTCGCCCGCCTCCTGCGCCTGCTCGTCCCTTCCGTCACCGAGCGTCCCCGCTGGTTCCTCGCCTTCCGCAGAGGCCGGTCGAGACGCCCCCGCCCTACCCCCTCACCACGTCCGCGCACCCTGCGTCCCTGGCGCCGTCCCGCCGCCCCCTCACAGCCCCAACCTTCATTGCCAATCCGCCCAAAAAATCTGCCCAAGCTATCTCTCGCCGTTCACCCCCACCCAGGTCCCGACGCCGGCCGCCCGTCCGCTCCCTCGTCCGATCCCCGCGACCGCCGGTGGCGCCGCTGCTGCACGCCGCTCGAAACCTAAAGTGACCCGCGACCGGCTATGGACGTGGCCGTCGGCAGGACGGAGCGGCCAGTACCATGGCTTCGACGCCGCTTTGGGGATTTCAGCCCATGCCCGCCATCGCCATTCCCTGGGACCCCGACCTCTTCCAGATCGGGACCTTCCGTTTTACCTGGCACTCGCTGTTCTCTGTCCTGGGCATCCTGGCGGGGATGTGGATCTCGCGACGCCTGGGCCGCCGCACCACGATCACGGACGACCAGGTCATCACGCTGGCGCTATGGGCCGTGGGGGGCGGCATTGTGACGGCGCGTTTTCTTTTCGTGATCGACAACCTGGATCTGTTCTCAAGCGATTGGGGGCGGATTCTTGCGCTCAACGACGGAGGAATAACGGTTTGGGGCGCACCGTTGGGCGGCGGTCTGGCCCTCGCCCTCGCAGCCTGGTGGATGAAGCTGGACGTGCGCAGCGGACTGGACATCGGCGCGCCCGGACTGATCCTGGGCATGGGGATCGGGCGCATTGGCGACTTGATCAACGGCGAACACCACGCGCTGGCCACCGAATTGCCCTGGGCCGTCTATTACACGCACGCGAACGCCATCGGCCAGACGACGCCCGTCCACCCGGCTACGACCTACGAAATGCTGGGAGACTTTGCGATCTTCGGAATCGCGATGTGGTTCGCGACCCGACACATCGGGCGCCTGTACATTTTCTGGACGGTCCTGGCCGGCTACGGTGGAATGCGCCTGGGGCTGCAATTCCTGCGAATCGATCAGCAGGAGCACCTATGGGGACTGCAGCAGTCGCAGATCATTGGAATTCTTGTGCTGCTGGCGTTCGCGGCGTGGGTTGTGAACCGTGCGCGAGTTCGCTGGTTGGCTCGCACCTAGCGGTCGGCGGCGCGCGTTGCGCCTGAACGTATCGCAGGCGCGCGACGGCATTGGCCCAAGGACCAAGCGCTGGCGAGCGGGGGCGGTCGCCGGACTATTTCTGGGAGCGCTGTTAGTTGCCGGATGTGGCGAGAGACCGCGGCAGGAACCTGAACCCCGCAACGAGATCACGGCTCAGCAGCTCGGGCCGCGGCCACGGATATCGCGACCAACGGCTCTCGCGGCAGTGGCACCGGCAGACGAGTCGGCAGCGACCGCATCACCGACGGCAACCAGGGAACCAACTCCGACGGCCATCGCGTTGCCGGCGCAGGCGACCGGCGGCCACGCCGAGCCTGGTTCCGTGCCGACGGCTCCAGGACCAGGGCCGCAGGCAACCGCGGCGTCCAGTCCGACGCCGGACGCATCCGAGAGGTCCGGGACAGCTCGCGCGCCAACACCGGCCACCCGGTCCAGACCAACGCCGACGGCGGTCGATACGCGGCCCGCCACTCCGACAGCAACGCCGGCACCGGCAGTCTTTACCAGCGTGTCGCCGGGCAGGGACCACACGTGCGCTCTTGTGTCCGGGGGCGAAGTCCATTGCTGGGGTCCGAACAATGACGACGGACACCTGGACGCACCCGCCGATGTCAGATTTCGTCAGATTTCGGCCGGGAATCGATTTACGTGCGGAATTCGCGTGGACGGCGGCATCACTTGTTGGGGAAACAACAACCACAAGAAGCTTGAAGCGCCGGAAGGAAGGTTTACGGCGCTAAACGCAGGTTGGGATCACGCCTGTGCGCTTGCAGCGAACGGGCCGGTGTGCTGGGGATGGAATGCAAACGATCGAGCAACGCCACCGCTGGACGCTCCGTTGATCGCGATCGGAGCGGGCGCCGAGCACAGCTGCGGGCTCACGATCGCCGGGGCCCTGCAGTGCTGGGGCAAGAATGACAACGGACGGGCGGATACGCTGCCCGGACCGTTCCAGGAACTGGCAGTGGGCACCGCGCACACGTGCGTCCTCCGGAGTGACGGGACGGCGCTTTGCCAGGGCGAGAATGCCCAGGGGCAGTCGGACACACCAGCTACGCCGTTCAGCGCAATCTCCGCCGGCGACGATCACACGTGCGGCACGCGTGCGGACGGCACGGTGGAGTGCTGGGGGGCGGCAAGTCAGATCAGCAATGTGCGGCTGACAGCGCCGGAGGGCACCTTCGCGTCCGTGCGCGCCGGCTACCGCCAGACGTGCGCATTGACTAGCGAGGGCGCGGCCGCGTGCTGGCAGCACCCGTTTCTTACGGATCCGGTGCCGCCGTACGACAACCTGAACTTGGAGGACGCTGTCCCCGGCTATGTTCTGCATCAACCGATCGAGGCGTTGCCGTGGCCTGGCGGCGGTCTACTCATCGCGGATCTGGTCGGCGTTATCGCCATTTACAACGACGGGTCCGAACCCCGGCCGCTGCTCGACATTTCCGACAAGATTTCGACCATGGGGAGTGAGAAGGGCCTGCTGGGGGTCGCGCTGGATCCTGACTTCGCGACCAATCCGTATCTCTACGTGTACTACACGGCGCGCAGCGAGCGTGAAGGAGTTAAGCCGGGGGCCAGACTCTCGCGATTCCCTGTCGTTGGCGGGCGAGCGGTGCGGGACGAGGAGTTGGTCGTGATTGAGAATCCCGGGCTGTATGACTTTCACCAGGGCGGCAGCCCGCGGTTTGGTTCGGACGGCCTGCTGTATCTGGGCATTGGCGACGGGACGTGTGCGGAGTGCGCCCGGTTTCCGGATACGCTCCTCGGCAAGATCATTCGAATTGACGTCCGGGACCCAAGCGAGGGGCAGCCGTACCGAGTTCCCAAGGACAATCCGCTGCTCGACGATCCCGATGCGCGGCCGGAAATCTGGGCCCTGGGACTACGAAATCCGTGGCGGATGGCGTTCGATTCGCAGACGAACGAGCTATGGGTGGCCGACGTCGGCGCGGGGTACGAAGAAGAAGTGTCAATCGTCACCAAGGGCGCGCACATGGGCTGGCCGCTGTATGAGGGGTTTCTGTGCCGGCGAGGTTCGCCGAGCGACTGTGACGAGGTGGCGGCTACAACGCCGCCGATCGCGGCGTATAACCACTCGCACGGCTGCGCCGTCATCGGCGGGGTTGTGTACCGCGGGGCGGCGATTCCGCACCTGGACGGGGCCTACCTGTTTGGCGACTTGTGTAGCGGCCGCATTTGGGCCCTGGTGGGCGACGGATCGGATAACCGCGTCGTGGTAGAGATCGCGAATGTGGATGGGCTGGTCGTGTCTTTCGGTGTCGATGAGGATGGCGAAGTGCTGGTGCTGGGGTTTGGGGGACAGGTGCTGCGGCTGGTGGAAGCTGAATCGGAACGCGTGGAACCGAGCAAGATTCTGCCCAGGGTGACGACACCGCCGGCGCGTGACGCGTGAATCGCGTACTGACACTTGTTGGCGTTGAAGTTTGAGCGAAGCCAGCACAGCCTGCCGGCGCTGGAGTTGGACATCTGAGGGCTGGCCGCCACGCTCGACGAGTCCTGGGTCTCCACATCGGCGTCACCAAGCTCAGCCGCACGCGGGCGGACTCCGGCACTTGAGTGTCAGTTGCGATACGGCTATGGGACGATTATCTGGTGACTGAGGCCCGCAACCCCTCTTGCAGTTCGCGGCGATCCCGCAGGGGGCCTGCTGGCCGACACAGGTGTAGCGAGCAGCAGCGTGCAAGATCCGTGTAGCCGGCTGAGCCTTCGGATGCACCTCACCGCGAGCGCAGAACGCTGCTGCCGGCAAGCGCTCCTTCTGAATTTGGGCGTCATACTCGTTTTGGGGACGCTGCTGCTGGTCGCTTGTGGAGATCCGCCAGATTCCAGGCCAGTCCACGATCGGACGCCGAAGGCTCAGCAGCCGGCGCTTCGCCCTCGGCTGGGAACGATCACACCGACTCTCGCTCCGGTAACGCCTCGGTCCGATCCGACAGATTCGCCGTCGGCTCCCGACACTCCGGCGTTCGTTCAGGTGGCCGTTGGCGAGAATCATTCGTGTGCCCTACAGAACAGCGGTCGCGTTCAGTGCTGGGGCGAGAACGATGACGGCCAGTTGGACATTCCGGAGGGCCTCAGGTTCAAGCACATTACTGCTGGCTACCGGTTTTCCTGCGGGATCCGTACTGATGGGGGAATTGCCTGCTGGGGGCGGAACGATCATCAACAGATCGACGCGCCGGACGGCCGGTTCACAGCAATCGACGCCGGCTGGGACCACGTCTGCGCCCTCAGTGGCACCGCCGCAACTTGCTGGGGCTGGAACGCCAATGAGCGGGCGATGCCGCCGCCGGATACGGCATTCGCGGCGATTGGGGCGGGTGCGGAACATAGCTGCGGATTGACGCTGCGCGGAGACTTGCTCTGCTGGGGGAACAACGATGACGGGCGCGCCGACTCACCCGGCGGGCCGTTTTCAGCATTAGCGGTTGGCATTGCGCACACGTGTGTTTTGCGCGATCAGGGCCACGCCTACTGCCAGGGGGCGAATGAGGCTCGACAGGCTGATGCTCCCGACGCAGAGTTCAAGTCCGTAAGCGCCGGCCTCGACCACACATGCGCCACGCTGCCCCAAGGAAGGGTCGAATGCTGGGGCAGAGCGGAGCGCGAACCAATCAACGTGCACCTAGCAGTACCGCACGGCCCCTTCACCTCAGTAGACGCTGGATGGCATACCACATGTGCAATAGACCTCCAAGGAGCCGTGCAATGCTGGAATCACTCGTATGTCGCTACACCAACTCCACCCTATGATCGATTGACGTTTGTCAACGCCTTGCCAGGCCGTATATTTTCCAATCCTACGGAGATATTTCAGTGGCCCTATGGAGGCTTGGCAGTCGCTGACAGACAGGGTTTCATTAGTATCTATACTCAGACGTCAGCCAAGCAGGATATACTTAGCATGATAGATTCGATTGCATCCGACGGCAGCATAAATGGACTATTGAGCGCAGCAATTGACCCCGAGTTTACTCAATTTCCATTCCTTTATATTTACTACACAATAAGAAGTGATGCAGAAGTCGGATTGAAAGAAAAAGGAAAGGAGTCGGCCAGACTCTCCAGATTTCGAATTGAAGATGGTCGCATAGATCACAAGAGTGAGTTGATTATTGTGGAGATCGCAGTGAATCCTCGACCAACAGAAGGGTATGACGGGGCAAATCACTATGGTGGTGCAATCCGGTTTGGACCGGATGGAATGTTGTACCTCGGTTTTGGGGATGGTACGTGCTTCGAATGCCCACAGAGGCTCGATTCACTGCTTGGCAAGATCATTCGTATCGATGTGCGAGGAGCATCGGTTGATCAGCCCTATCAGATACCCAAGGACAACCCGATGCTTGGAGTTCCGGATGCACGGCCCGAGATCTGGGCATATGGCTTACGCAACCCTTGGCGTATGGCGTTCGATCGTCACGACGGCAGCCTGTGGGTTGCGGACGTAGGGCAAGACGCTGAGGAAGAAGTCTCAATCGCCAATGCCGGTTCGAATTTGGGATGGCCAATCTACGAGGGATCAGCCTGTCTAAACTTTAACGACGAAGTGTCACGCTTTTATGGAATTGCGAATGGATATCCCTGCACTGGCTCTGAAGAGGTGACGGCTCCGATCGACTCATATCGCATTAGGAGTGCAACTTGTGCAGTTATTGGAGGAGTCGTGTATCGAGGCGCTGAAATTCCCAGCATCGACGGAGCATATCTTTTCGGTGACTTTTGCAGCGGGCAAGTGTGGGTGCTTGAGGGCAGCGTCGATACAGGATGGCGAAAAATCCAGATCGCGGACTTGGACTTGCCGCTCAGTTCATTCGGAACCGACGCGGCAGGCGAGGTCTACGTACTCACGTTCGGCGGACCAATTCTACGCCTAGTTGAGACCGACTCAGGCGACCTGCCGTCGGTAACGATTACTCCCGGCGAGACCGTTGTACCAACAGTGCCCGGTAGTACCTGAGCCAAGACCTGAAAGCGTGGCTGCCCCATTCGGCTTCGTGACCTACACGCATGCATCAAGTGACTGCCCCACCATCGACCCAGCCCTTGGTCGTTCCATCGCGATCAGATCGTGCATGACGGTCGCGTCTGACTAATGGCCGCCGCGCTGGTGTGCGACGATGGGGAGATGATTCATTCGAACGGCGCGACGTTCCCCTTCGCAGCGATCGTCGGCCAGGATCTGATGCGCCTGTCGCTGGCGCTCAATGCCATCAACCCCAGCATTGGCGGGGTGTTGATTCGTGGCGAGCGCGGGACGGCGAAGTCCACGGCGGTGCGTGGGCTGGCCGCGGTATTGCCGGAGATCGAGGTGGCCACCTGCGCTTACGGGTGCGCGCCGGGTTCGCTCAACGTCTGCGAGGAGTGCAAGGAACTGCGGCTGAACGGCGACGTGGAGTACACCACCCGGCAAGTTCGCGTGGTGGATCTGCCGGTGTCGGCCACCGAGGACCGGGTGATCGGCACGCTGGACCTCGAAGCGGCGCTGGCGCGGGGCGAGCGCAAGTTCGAGCCGGGGCTACTGGCCGCGGCGCACCGCGGGTTGCTGTACGTGGACGAGGTAAACCTGCTGGACGACCACCTGGTGGACACGCTGCTGGACAGCGCGGCGTCGGGCACAAATCTGATCGAGCGTGAGGGCGTCCAGTTCCGGCATCCCTCCGAATACATCCTGGTCGGGACCATGAACCCGGAGGAAGGCGACCTGCGGCCGCAGCTGCTGGACCGGTTTGGGCTGGCGGCCGAGATTCGCGGGGATACGCAGCCGGCCGTCCGGGCCGAGATCGTGCGCCGGCGGATTGCGTACGACGCCGATCCCGCGGCATTTCTCGCCGAGTGGACCGGGGCCAGCGCGGAACTGCAGCAGCAGATTGTGCGGGCGCAGGAGTTGCTGCCGTCGGTCGACGTCAGCCCCGAGATGCTGTCGCTGATCATTCACATTGCCATCGCGATGGGGGTGGACGGGCACCGGGCGGACATCGTGATGCACAAGACGGCATCCACGATCGCGGCCTGGGAAGGGCGCACCGAGGTGACGCGCGACGACATCCGGCGCGCGGCCGAGCTGGCGCTGCCGCACCGGCGACGACGCGATCCTTTCACGCCGCCGCACCTGGATCCGGACGAGTTGGATCAGGCCATCCAGTCGTTCGACGCCTCGCGCCAGGCCAGCGGCAGCGATGCCGCGGAGGCCGGTATGGAAAAGCGGCAGATGTCGGCCACCGGCGAGGAAACGGTGGCGGCGTCCGACCAGAACGCCGGCGCGCCGACACAGGCGGGCGCCGAGCGGCAGATCGACCCCGACTCGATTCCTGAGTCGCCGACGGTTGCGGCCCACGAACGGCTGCCGATGACGCGGCCGCGTTCGGGTCGAAGAACGCAGCACGAGGTGCAGGGCCGCCGCGGACGCTCGGTGCGCAGCCGGCACATGAAGCCCAACGACCCGCCGGACGTGGCGCTGCTGGACACAATCCGGGCCGCCGCGCTTCGCGGAATCGGCGACGGAACGCCCTCCATAACCAAGGACGACGTCCGAATCCGCCGGCGCATGCGCAAGGTCGGGAACCTGATGCTGTTCGTGGTGGACGGCTCGGGCAGCATGGCGGCGCAGCGGCGGATGCAACTGACCAAGTCGGCGGTGCTGTCGCTGCTGGCGGACGCCTACCAGCGGCGGGATCGCGTAGGGCTGGTCACGTTCCGCAAGACCGACGCGCACGAGACCGTGCCGCCGACCAACAGCCTGGACCTGGCCCACGCACGCATGCGGGAGCTGCCCACCGGCGGCCGCACGCCGCTGGCGCAGGGTCTGGACCTGGCGCGACGGGTGATCCTGCGCGAACGCGCGCGGGACGCCGAAACCAAGCCGATCGTGATCCTGCTGACGGACGGCGTGGCCAACGTCGGCCTCGAACCGGGTTCCGACCCCATCGACGACGCCATGCGGGCCGCGCGGCGGCTGGCGCTGGACCGGATTCCGGCGCTGGTGATCGACGCCGACCGGCGCCGGGCGCGGCTGAGTCCGCTGCCGGACCTGGCGAAGTCGATGATGGCGGCGCACGTGCGGCTGGACGCGCTGGCGTCGGGCGAACTGACCAGCCTCATCCGGCTGGCCACTGCCTGAGTCGACCGGACTGGACAGGCGGATAGCCCCTCCGCCACGCCGACGATGACTGACGTGCTGCCCAAGCGCGTGTGGATCTGCGGGCTGTCAGGTTCCGGCAAGACAACCGTTGCGCGCCGGCTGGCAGCGAATCTTGGCCTACCGCACGTGGAGTTGGACGCGCTGCACTGGCGGCACCATCCCGAGTGGGGCATGCCCTCCGACGAAGAGTTTCTGCCCGAGGTTCGGGAGGCCACGGCCGGCGACGCTTGGGTCGTGGAAGGCAACTACAGCCGATCGCGGGACATCTACTGGCCGCGGGTGGAGCTGATGGTCTGGCTGGACCTGCCGCTGCGGACGGCCTGCTGGCGCGTGCTTCTGCGAACGCTGCGGCGAATCCAAAGCAAGGACCAACTCCTCTGGGGCGTGCAGCGCGAGACCGTTCGGAATGCGTTACTGACCTGGGACGGCCTGGTGCTCTGGAACCTGCGGGTATATCGGCGGCGCCACCGCACCTACACGGGGCTCATGCAGGATGCGACCGCTCGTGGAACGGATGTGGTCCGGTTGCGAAGCCAGCGCGCGGTGGATGCGTGGCTGGACGATTTCGAGCGCCGGGTAGGGCCAACGCCCCAGGCATAAATCCACGCGTCGGCGGCTGACCTCGCCGGGTGGGCGATATACGCTGGGCGGGAACTCGCGGCCTATGCGGCTCTCGGTTCAGCAGTCCAGGGGCCGCCAATGAATCGAGCGCGCCCGTGAAGATCCAATCGGTTACCCCGCTCACGTTCAACCCCGAGATCTACTACGGCCGGGGATCCTTCAACTACTGCTACGTTCGGATCGAGACGGACAACGGGCTGGTGGGGTACGGCGAGTGCTCGCTGATGCCCGGGGCGGTGGCCGGCGCGGTGGAGACGATCGGCGACTACCTGGTCGGACGCGACGCCCGACGCGTCGAGCAAATCTGGTCGAGCATGTACTACATGTGGCACAACGTCCGCGGCGGCGTGGTCTACATGTCGGCCATGAGCGGGATCGACATCGCGCTGTGGGACATCAAGGCCAAAGCCGCCGGGCTGCCCACTTACGAAATGCTGGGCGGGCCGATGCGGACGCGGCTGCGCTGCTACCGGGGCATCAGCGGCGCCGACACCGACGAACTGGTGCAGAGCGCCACGGACGCGGTGGCCGACGGGTGGACGGCGATGAAGTTCGATCCCCTGTCCACAGCGGGGTACTACCTCTCGCCCGCGCAATTCGAGGAGGCCATCGCGAAAGTCGGTGCCGTGCGGGCGGCAGTGGGGCCGGACGTGGACATCATGGTGGAAACGCACGGCCGGCTGAGCCTGGGGATGATCCGCAAGCTGGCCGAGGGCATCGCCGAGTTCAACCCGATGTTCCTGGAGGAACCGTGCGGCCCGGAGTACACGAGCGCGATGGAGAAACTCTCGCAGGAAACCACGGTGCCGCTGGCGACCGGCGAGCGGCTGTACACGCGCTGGGGGTTTCGGGAGCTCTTCGAGCGCGAGGCCGTGGCCTACGCGCAGCCCGACATCGGGCATTCGGGCGGCATCTCGGAGCTACGCAAGATCGCCAGCATGGCCGAGGCCTACGGCATCGCGGTGGCGCCGCACAACCCGTTCAGCGCGTTGAACTTCGTGGCATCGGCGCAGGTGGACGCGTCGATTCCCAACTTTCTGATCCAGGAGAGCGGCAACTTCGCAATCGAGGGCGTGCTGAAGGAACCGGTACGAATTGTGGACGGGCACTACGACCTGCCGACGGGACCCGGACTGGGCGTGGAGCCGGACGAGGACTTCATCGCCGCGCATCCGCCGCGGCCGGTGGAACCGGAACGCTGGCGGGAGCAGTCGATGGGGCGGCCGTATACGTTTGCGGGCGGTGACGACGGGCTGTAGCGCGGGAGAAGCTGCGGGCTTAGCCGACGGCGGGGACTGTGGTTCGACGCGGTCCTCCGAAGACTCCGGACCGGCTCACCACGAACGGACGGGACGCGCTCAGCTGCCAGGCAAGGGGCGCACAGGAGGATGAGCATGGCGGCGATTCGGATGGGGATCATCGGCTGCGGCAACTTTATGTCAACCCA
>JAPPKM010000126.1 GCA_028874315.1 Chloroflexota bacterium | reverse complement strand
CGTTCCTGGCGGGGCCGCATGGGTACGGCCAGAGCCGGTTTCCGTTCGACTTCGAGCGCGAGACGCCGATGGATTACGCGCAGGTGGAATGCGCGCGCGGCGAGGACATCATGGGCCGCGGGGTGTCACTGCAGATGACGCCGAACATCAGCGCGGAAGCGGTGGAGACCATCATTTCGACCGTGAGGAAGACGACGGCCGCGTACCTGTCGCGTCGCTAGGTTGGTGGTGTGGGCCGGTTCGGCCCGCGCGGGCGGCCTGGAGGGAGCGGCGTGAAGACGTTTGTGTACGAGTCGTCGATCTGGTTGCCAAGACCGCTGGACGAGGTGTTCGCGTTTTTTTCGGACGCTTCGAACCTGGAAGTCATCACGCCGCCGTGGCTGAGTTTCAGCGTGGTGACGCCGGCGCCGATCGAGATGCGGCCGGGGACGCTGATCGACTACCGGCTGCGGTTTCGCGGGTTTCCGTTGCGGTGGCGGAGCGAGATCACGGCGTGGGATCCGCCCCACGGGTTCGCGGACTCGCAGGTGAAGGGTCCGTACCGGCAGTGGATCCACGAGCACACGTTTGCCGAGAAGGACGGCGGGACGCTGGCGGGGGACCGGGTGGAATACGCTGTGTGGGGCGGCGCACTGGCGAATGCGCTGGTGGTCCGCCGTGACGTGGAGCGCATCTTCGACTACCGCAGGCAGACGCTGACGGCGATGTTCGGCAGCGGGGACGATTCATGGGCCTTCAGATGCAAAGGAGCCGCTGAGCGGTGCGACTGGCAATCATCGGGGCGCAGCACGGGCACGTGCTGGGAATTACGCGGCAGCTCGTTGCCGAAGAGGGCGTGGAGCTGGTGGCGGTGGCGGAGGCGGAAGCATCGGTGCGGGAGGAGACGGCGTCGGCCTTCGGGGTGCCGGGCATTGCGAATTACCGCGAGCTGCTGGACGGGTCCATCGACGCGGCGGCACTGGCGCCGATCAACAACGAGAAGGGCGACGTGGCGGTGGCTTGCCTGGAGGCGGGGGTCAGCGTGCTGCTGGACAAGCCGGCGGTGACCACTCTGGACGACCTGGACCGGCTGGAGGCCGCGGCGGGCGGGTCGGCGGCGCTGAGTTGCGCGTTGACGCTGCGCTTCAGCGGTCCGTACCTGGCGGCCCAGCGGGCGATCGAGGCGGGCGAGATCGGGCAGGTGGTGTCGTCGATGGCGCAGCGGCCGCACAAGTGCGGGCCGGCGCGCCGGCCGGCCTGGTTTTTCGACCGCGAGCTGAACGGCGGGGCGCTGGTGGACCTCTGCATCCACGACGTCGACGCGGTGCGCTGGCTGCACGGCTGCGAGCCGACGGGCGTGGCGGCACAGCACGGGGCGACGCGATTTTCGGAGTACCCGACGTTCGCGGATCACGCCGAGGTCTGGTTGCGGCTGGAGGACGGCGGGTCGGCGTTCCTGCGGGCCTCCTGGCTGACGCCGGACAGCGCGCCGTATCACGGGGATTGCCGGATGCTGATCGAGGGGACGGACGGGTCGATCGAGATCCGGACGACGGCCGAGGACTCCTGCACCATCGACAAGGGCGGGAGGCAGCGGACGATGACGGATTTCGAAGGACCTTCGCTGGATACGCCCACGGCGGATGCGCCGAACGCGCTAGCGCGGGACTTCATTGCGGCGGCGCGTGGCGAGACGGACCTGGCGATTACGGCGGCGGACGTGATTGCCTCGCACCGCTGGACGCTGCTGGCGCGGGACGCGGCCGACCATGGGACGCTGGTTACCGGTTCGTAGGGTCCGGCGGCTAAGGTTCAACCAATCACATTTGGCTGGTAGGTCACAGGGGGCGCGGGATGGCCTGGAATTTCGAGCAGATCGACGGTCCGTACGGCAATGTCACGGAAGGTCCGGCCTGGGACGGTGAGGCGCTGCTGTTCACGAGCATTCAGCAGAGCCGGATCATGCGCTACGACCCGACGACGGGTGAGTCGACGGTCCACCGCGAGGGCACCAACTACTGCAACGGGCTGATGTTCGACCCGAACGGCGTGCTGTACGGCTGCGAGGGCGGCGCGCGACGGGTGGTGCGGTACAACGACGACGGGACCGCGACCCCGCTGACGGACGGGTTTGACGGGCAGCGGCTGAATATTCCAAACGACCTGGCGATCGACAACGTGGGGCGCATCTGGTTCACCGACCCGTATTACGAAGGCGCCGCGGGCGATTGGACCGAGGATCGCGGGAACAAGGACCTGGACCACGATTCGGTGTACCGGTTGGATCCGCAGGATGACGGGTCGTGGGCGATCAGCCGGGTCACGTTCGACACGACGCGTCCCAACGGGTTGCTGTTTTCGCTGGACCACTCGGTGCTGTTCGTGGCGCAGAGCGGTCGGCGTGAGGACGAGCACCGGCAGCTGCGGTCGTACCCGGTCAACGACGACGGCTCGCTGGGCGAGATGACGGTGCTGCACGACTTTGGCGCGCACCGCGGGATCGACGGGATGGTCCTGGATACCGACGGATACATCATCGCGACGGCCGGCTGGGACCAGGGTGGACCGGGTTCGTCGGTGTACGTCTTCGCGCCGGACGGCGAGGTGATCGAGCGGCACCCGGTGCCGGTGGCCAATCCGACCAATTGCACGTTTGGCGGGGATGACCTGTCAACGCTGTACGTGACCAGCATCGGCGGGTACCTGCTGCGAGTGGAGACGGAGCGGCAGGGGCGATTGCACTACCCGCCGGTAGGGTAGCGGGCATAGGCGCCGAGGGCGGCAACGCGGGTGTTGATTCCGGGATAGGGCCGAGCCGGTGAGTGTCGGAAACCTGCGGCGGATCGTGCTGGTGGTCGCCGCCGGCGTGGTGGCGCTCAGTGCCTGCGGAGTAGGGGGCGCGCGGACGACCGCGACGCCCACGCCGCCGGTCGCCGTCGAGTCGACGCCAACATCCGAGCCGACGCCCGTCGAGACTCCGCCAGCTACCCCGGACGCGACGCCGGGTCCGGCGCTGCCGCCGCTGCCCGGTACTGGAGCCGATGGGCAGCCGATCAAGACCGAGGCGTATTCGCTTGAGGACTACGCGACGGACGTGGGCAAGGACGGGAGCCGGACGCGGCGCGGACAGGGCTCGGAGAGTTCAATCGTCTCGCTGCCGGCGGGCGAGAGCTTCTATGTGACGTTCAGCGTGACGCTCAACTTTGGGATTGTGCAGATTGCCTGGAGCTCGGTTGGCGGCGATTCAAGGGACGCGACGCCTCAAGCCGGCCGGACGCCGTCCGGTGAGCCGGAGTCCGTTGCAAGCGGAACCGCGCAGATCGCTTTGGACGATGGGACCGCCTTGATCGGTCCGGTCAGGACCGCAATAGCGCTCCAGATTCAGTCGAGTGACACCGGGTCGCGGTGGACGCTGAGGTTTGCCCGCGTCGAGCATCAATAGAGCTGCTGAGAAGTAGGTGGGCGTAAGGTCCGTCAACCATCTTCGCCATGGAGCCAGCGCAGGCCGCCGGGCCAGCCGGCGGACGACTGGGCCAGGATGGACATGTAGTAGGCGTTCGCCCTGGACTCGGTGAAGTCGTAGTTGGACGCCGCCACCGGGTTGTAGTTGACCAGGAAGACTGCTCGAAACAGGCCGTTGTGATCAGTGGACGAGGCGCGTCGTTCGCGCATGACGTCGAGGGCCGACGCCGGTGCGCCGTCGCTTTTCTTGTATACGAAGCCGTTGACGGGATCGGCGCACACCCACGATCCGTCTATATATGCCTCAATGATCTGGTGGCCGGAATAGGCTCGAGCGGTGTCGAAGAGGCAGACGATACGGGCGGCTGCGCGGCCGATATGCAGCATGACGCAGGCGGCTCGCGCGAGGTCGGTGCACCAGTCGGTTGGCCTGGCGATGATGCGCTCCTCGGTTCCGCCGAAGACCAGGTCCTCCAGGGGAATGTCGTCGGCCCTCGATGCAATCGCCGCCAGGTAGGTCGTGACTTGACGCAGCGATTCGAGGCTCGCGACGTGGGATCCCAGACTCGGGATCTTGAGAGCGCGTCGAACCGCTGCATCCACTTCGGGACGTGAGCCGGGTTCATAAATCGCGTGAGTCGGTGTGTAGTCGCGATAGAGAAAGTCGGCGCTGGCTTCCGTCAGGCGAATCATCTTGCCGATCAGCACCCGGTCGACGGAATCGGGTGCGTGGACATCGCGTTGGAGCATTCGCTGGTAGGCGACGGGCAGGCTGGCCGGTCCCTGTAGTAGCGCTGATGTAGACGATTGAGTCACGGACTCATCTGCGTTCAGGCCGTCGTCTGCTGCTTTATCGCCGGCCACCACCTAGGGCCTAGCTAGCCTCCGACGGGCTGGAGCGTAACCGTCCACTCGCCGGTGGCTACCACGTCCAAATAGAAGTGCTGCCGATCTCTGACGGTTGTTGTCGTCTGCCAATCTCCGGATGCGGTAACGGCTTCCACCAGGAGTGACGGGTGTCCGAGGGCCGCCGTGAAGAGCGTGACAATGAAGCTTTGAGCGGTCCCAGTCTGATCGCTATTCCCGCTGACGTTGATTGTGGCCCCGTACTGTCCAGGTTCCAGAAGGAAGTTATCCGAGACATATTCACCGCGCCCCTCCGCGGTAAACGGCATCTCGGGCGGTGCTGACACGGTGGACTTGGCTGAAGAGTCGCCCGATGAAGTCTCGCAGGCGCCCAATGCGGCGAAGGCAACTACCAGTGCGACGGCAACGTATGTAAGCGGACGGTAAGTTCGCGGCTTCGCTGCGCGAGGATGTCGGGCTCTATCGCAGGTTGTACGCATGGGATCCTCGCTATGTGCACTTAGCTTAGTGAGGGCCTTTCGAGCGGCGTTAGTCACGATTGCCCGTGGGGACGTCTGGCACTTCGGGGATGGGTGTCCTGATGCGCCCGGCGGCGACGTGGCCGAAGTCGCTCCAATACGGCTCCCGCCAGCTTGAGAGGCGCCGGACTACTTCTGGGCACTGGGGGGCGCCGGATCGGCCGAGCGCCTGGCAGATCGGTCATCCGTCTGAGGTTGCGCGTTGCCGCGCGGCCGACGTAGCCGGTGAGACGAACGGGATCAACGGCCGTTGGGACAAAGCGGCCGAGTCGCTGTCGTCGAAGGAAGGTCTGGCCTCCGACCAGCCAGCGCTTGAGCCACAGCATCCAGAGGGTGATGATAAACCCAGCGAGCGTCAGAGCCCAGACAATGTGATAGCCCCACTGAAACTCGGTTCCGGGCATGGTTTGGAAGTTCATTCCAAAGATGCCAGCGATCAGGCCCAGGGGCATGAAAATCGTGGCGACTATCGACAGGACTTTCATGATTTCGTTCTGGCGGTTTGAGATTGCCGAGAGATAGGTAGCTAACGCCGTGTCCGCGCGTTCCCGGATCGCGTCGTTGGCGGCCTGAACACGCAAGAGGTCGTCAAAGAGATCGCGGAAATACAGATCGACGCCGCTGCCAATCAGCTCAAACTCTCGCCGACCCAATCGATTCAGCACATCCCGCTGCGGCAGCAATGCGCGATTCAAGCCGAGACTCGACCGCTTGAGCGCCATGAGCGTTGCGAGTGCCGAGTCGTCGGGGCTGGTGAGGATCTGCTCTTCGATGGCATCCGCGCGATCGCTCATGCGCTCCAGGGTCGGCAGAATTGCCTGGATCAGGGCGTCGAAATGGGCATGCGCGAGAAACGCCGGTCCTTTGGCAAGGGGTCGTCCGTCGATTTCCACGAGCCCGCGAATGGCTTCGACGCTGGGCATCGCGACATTGTGAATCGTGACAACATAATTGGAGCCAATAAACATGCTGAGGTTCGCTGTCTGAAGCACGTCAGAGTCGAGCGTATAGTCGATGCTGCGAGCGTTGACGAAGACATAGCGTCCGAAGTCTTCCACACGAGCTGCGCTTGGTTCGACGTCCAGGCTGGTGTCGACAAGCAGGGGATGAAAGTCAAATTCGTCGAGCAAGAGCGACTGGTCGCTTTGCTCCGGACTGTCGATGTCAATCCAGAGCACGCCCGTGCTTCCCTTGAGGGTTGACTTAATTTGATCGTGCTCGAGGGCACGATGTAGTTCGTTGCTGGAGTCTAGATAATAGGAAGTGTACGGCATGATCTATTTTTAGCTAGTCCGGCAGCTAGCGATGGGCAATGGTCGGAACTGGTTGCTGCTCAAGATTGTGCCAGCCAATCTGTCAAACCAGGACGAACTAGTCTTATGACTTTATCATTTTCAAGGCGATTCGTCGCTAAGCCGGATCGAGCGGTAGGTGGCGGTGGCGCGCTTGGATTCCACGTGCGGCTGTTTGAAGGGCTAGGACTTGGGGGCGCCTGGCAGGATGGCTTTCAACGCGGCGTTCCTAACGCGGGTTCTTGAGTCCTCGGAGAGGTCGGCGGAAGCCTGCACGGCGACCTCGGCGGCGTAGGCGACGGCATCCTGCTCTGAGAGGCCCAGTTGGGGTGCGGCGGCCCGTGTGGCTTCGATGGCGTCGGTGGTGACGGCATCCATCGACAGGCCGGCGTCGCTGCCGCTGCGGATGGCGCCCTGAATCGCGCCTCGCAGAATCGTGCGGGGATCATCGACGGCCTCGGCCGTCGCGTCCAGGAGTCCGGAGATCGATTCCCGGACCAGTCGACGGGTGCCGATTCCGGATTCCGCGGCGACCTGGACGGCGCCTTGCACAGCTCCAAAAGCCAATGCGGCCCCTTGCTGCCGGACGTTGTCGCTCTCTTGTACGGCGCGAGCGATCGTCTGGTTCACCCGCGATTGCAATTGCCTCGCCGTTGCGCCGCTGCGTGCGGCGGTTGTGGCGACCGATTGGATCGAAGCGGCCAGCTGGTAGGCCGTAACGCCGGCGGCCACGTCCAGTCCCGCGACGGCCGGCACGAAACGCCGCCGCCCGAGCGGCAGGCTGCCGACCAGGTTCATCCCGGGGACGGAGTTCAAGACGCGTAGGTTTTCGCGGGTCTGCGCGGCCAGTTCGCTCATTACGGCCTCGCGGTTCGACTCGCCTTCTTCCCGGACGCGTCCGAGCACGCTCAGGGTGACCAGTCCAGAGAGAAAGGCCAGTGCGAACAGGAAGTCGTAGCCCGTCAGGAAGACCGCGGGGAACTCAACCGTTCGTGCGGGATCGACCCACTCGATGGAGATTTCGAAACGGCGCACGCTGAAGAAATCGACAAATGCGCCACCGAGGATCGGGCCGATACCGGCGCCGAGGCTGGCGGCGAGCGATGCGCCCGTGAGGTACGAGGTGGACTGGGCCTGCGGCGCCATCTTCATGCGGATCGTGGTTGAGGCGAGGTTGATGCCCGCGCTGGCGATGCCGATCAGGAAGTGGAGCACGATCAGCAACGGAACGGTGAGCGCGTGCGCTTCGGGCGTGGTAGTGAACGTCCAACCGAGGATTACGAGGAGATAGAGCGACGAGCTGATCGAGAGAACGACCTTGCTGCCAAATCGATCGACGTAGCCGCCCCAGACGTTGACGAACAGCACGCTGGTCGCCTGGCTGAGCACGGCAAGTCCAACGACGGCAGACAGCGGCATCTCGAGCTTGGTGAGCATGTACACGGAGAAAAACGGAACGGCCAACTGCGAAGCAAGACTCCAGACCATCAGGAAGCTCATGAGCTGCCGGTAGTTGGCGTCCCGCAGCGGCGCCGCCAGCATCTGCGCAATCGTTGGCCGCTGGCCTTCCGGCGCGACCATGCGCGGCTCGGGCATCCGGGCCATGAAGCCAACCGCGCCAAAGCCGAGCAGGATGCTCCCGAACAACATGGCGTAGGAGTAGCCGTAGATCTGCTCGGGCTCGGGCACGCGGCCGGCCCACCAGTCGATGTAGAAGGCCCCGACGAGTCCGGCCACGGCGGCGGCGATTGTGGCGATGCGCATGCGCTGGGAGAAGAAACTCCCCATGACGTCCTGCGGGACGATGTCGCGGATCCAGCCGATCCAGCTTGGATTGAGAAAGGCCTGGGCCACGCCGCGAAGCGCAACGAAGACGAGCAGGAGCGTCACGGCGCCGGCATTCGGAACATCAAGAACGAAGGGGATCAGGGCAACCGGAACCCAGGCCGCGTACGCGATGAAATAGCTCATGACCGCGAACGGTTTGCGCATGCGCAGCCGCTCAATGAGCACCACGGCGACCAGCTGGACGGGCTGCAAGATCGGGGGCAGCGCCGTGAGGATGCCGATGTGCACGTTCGAGGCGCCGAGCAGCAAGGCAAAGGCGGCCAGGAACCCGCCGGATATCAGGCCGTCGGCGCCCGACGCGGCGATGGCCTGGTAATTCAAGGCGCGCAGGCCCGCCCGCCGCTGTTCGTCCGTTAGCGCGTCTCGCGGCTCGAATACCGCTGCCAGCGTGCCTGCTAGGCGAGTCGTCAACTCATAGAACCGGCACAGGTGCCTCGATTCAACATATCACCGACCTGCCGCAGGCCGACTCCAGTCCGATGCATCCGAACCGCGGTCGGCGAATTGAATTGATTGAGAGCCGGGCGGCGGTCGCGCGGGCTCAGGACTTTCGAGTTACGTGCACCTGGCCGTGGGGTGGCCCATCCCAGCGGGGGGAGTGGCGGAGGTGGTCGAGGATTTCGGCGAGTTCGTCGATGGAGGATTCGATGAGGCGTTCGCCGACTTCGCGGGTGCCCTTACGGGCGTCGCCCTTGGCGCCGGAGGGGGCGTGGGCGTTGAAGGCGTTGGGCCAGACGAGTTCCAACTCCTGGAGCGGCTCGAGCATGGCCTTGAAGGCTTCGTCTACGGTGCCGGGGGCCAGGGCGTCCTGGCGGATGAGGTCGGGGGCCAAGTAGTAGTCGTGTGAGCTTTCCATCTCGCAGGCGTGGCCGCCGGGGATCTCGCCGGCGATGTCCTTGAGAACCGAATCGTCGCCCAGGGTGTAGTGGCCCACGCAGCCCAGGAAGTCGATGTCCAGCCGGAAGCCGATGTCCTGCACGGCGGCCGACATCAGCCACTGGTTGCCGCCGTGGCCGTTGACGATCAGGAAGCGGCGGAAGCCGTGGTGGCGCATGGAGACGATGATGTCCTCGAGCAGGTCGAGGAAGGTTTCGGGTCGCAGGGTCATGGTGCCGGGGAAGTTCATGTGGTGGTCGGAGATGCCCCAGGGGATGGCGGGCAGGGCCAGCAGGCGCGGGGCCAGGCGTTCGGCGGCGCGCTCGCAGTAGGCGTGGGCGATCAGGTGGTCCTGCCCCAGGCCCAGGTGCGGGCCGTGCTGCTCGGTGGAGCCGATGGGGATGAGCACGAGTTCCACGGTTTCGGCGGCCTCGGCCACCTCGGGCCACGACATCTTGTGCAGGGCGTAGGTGGGCAGATTGCTCATCGGGTGTGCAGCGCGTAGCGCCAGCCGGGCATGCGGCCGCGGGCCAGCAGGTCGTCAGGAGAGTCGAGCAGGGTGGCGATGAGCTGGTCGGCGCGCTCCTCGATGACGTGGATCATGCGCCAGCCGTCCTCGGCGGTGGCCAGGGTGGCGTCGCCGACGGCGCCGTTGGCGGAGAAGTCTGAGAAGTCGTGGTTGCGGCGGATGGAGCGTCGCCAGAAGCGCTGGCGCAGACGGCTGCCGCGCGGGCTCAGGTCGCCGGGGGCCAGGCTGTCGGTCTTGACGCGGTCCGGGCGCAGGGCCATGAGCTCGGCGGTTTCCAACTCGCAGGCGTGGCCGGAGGTGGGGGACTTGACGATCTCGTCCTCGAGGTCGTCGTCCTCCAGGTCGTAGAGCGAAAGGGACGCCAGGAAGTCGAGAGGCAGGCGGGTGGGCAGGGATTGCAGGGCCAGGGTCATGACGGAGGTGTTGCCGCTGTGCCAGTTGGTCAGCAGGAAGCGTTTGAAGCCGTGGTGCAGCAGCGAGGCCAGGCAGTCTTCCAGCACGTGCAGGAAGGTCTGGGGGCGCAGGGTGATCGAGCCGGGGAAGCCCATGTGATAGGTGGACATGCCGTAGGGCATGGTTGGGGCCACCAGCAGACGGGGGTGAAAGCGTTCGGCCAGGCGCAGGGTGAGGTCCTCGCAGATCACCAGGTCGGTGTCGAGCGAGGTGTTGGGTCCATGCTGCTCGATGGAACCGACGGGGATCATGACCAGTTCCACGCCGTCGCGGGCGCGGGCGACCTCGGGCGAGGTCATGTGGGTGAGGCGGAGCGGGGACGGCAGGTCGGCCAAAGGGTGCGTGTCCGGGGCTGGTTCGGCGATATGATAAGCGGCGACGGCTGGGCGAGCAGATTTCATGGTTCTGGTCGTCGATGTCGGCAATACCGACACCAAATTCGGCGTCTTTGACGGCGAGGAGTTGGGCGCGCGCTGGGCGGTGCACAGCGACCTCAACCGCAGCGCCGCGGAGCACGAGGCGCTGTTGCGCGCCATGCTGGCGCATCACGGTCTGACCGGGATCGAAGCGGCCGTCATCGGGTCCGTGGTGCCGGCTCTCACCGAGCGGTTGGCCGCGGCGGTGCGGGCCGCGGCGGGTTGCGAGCCGCTGATCGCCCGCTCGCAGGACGTGCGGGTGATCGACCTGGCGGTGGATCGGCCCGCGCAGGTGGGCATTGACCGGGTGGCCAACGCTCTGGCGGCCCGTGAGTTCTACCAGGCGCCCGCGATCGTGGTGGACCTGGGCAGCGTGACCACGTTCGACATCGTCAACCGCGCGGGCAGCCTGGCGGGAGTGATCATTACGCTGGGGATGCAGAACACGGCGCGGGCGCTGACGGCGGCCGGCG
>JAPPKM010000135.1 GCA_028874315.1 Chloroflexota bacterium | reverse complement strand
TTCTTTGAAGCCACATTTGACGTAGCTACCCCAAACCCAACCGCCGCCAAAAAAACACAAAAAACAACGGCTCCGGAACCGCCATCCAATCACCAGCGTCCTAGCGCCAACCCCAGAGCCTACGCGCCCCTCCAGGCCTCCATTGCGCACCTACTCAGTAACCACCTGCGTTAGCGTCCAACCGCGTATCCTTCCAGCCACAAGAAGCCCCCAGACATCCCCATCCAATTCCCCTTCGCCGAATTCACCGGCGCCCCCTACGACCTTGGCCTCCAGCACGGCCACCGATTCCGCGACCTCGTCCGCCTCCAACTCGCCGAAACCATGCAGAGCGCCGCCGACAGCGGCCTCACCACCGCCGCTGCACTCGAGTGGACCCGCCGGCAGCAACCCGCCGTCGAGACCATCGCCCCTCACTGGATCGACGAGCTCCAGGGCCTCGCCCACGGCGCCGGAATCCACTTCGACGAAGCCCTCGCCCTCCAGCTCCGCCCCGGAACCGGCGGACTCCCCGAAGGCTGCACCTCATTCGCCGCCGTTGGCGCCGCCACCACCGATGGCCAGACCATCTGCGGCCAGAACCGCGACCTCGGCGAGCCCTACCTCCACCGCATGTTCCTCGCCGCCTTCAGGCCCACCCGCGGCCCCCACATCCTCATGCACTGCGTGCCCGGCGAAATCGGCGGCGTCGGCCTCAACAGCCACGGCGTCTGCGTCTTTGCCAACTCCCTCTGGGGCAAATCCGGTCGAACCTGGATGGCCCCGCCCATCCTCCGCCGCGCCGCCTTGGAGGAAACCACCGCCGAAGCTGCGGTCGCCCGCGTACAGGCTTTGCCTGACGGACCAGCCGTCGGCAACTTCCTCATCGCCGACACCCACCACGCCCGCAACCTCGAAATCCTGGCCGAAGGCGTCCACATCACCGCAGTCGACGACGGCGTCTACGCCCACGCCAACAACTGCACCTCATCCATCCTCCTCCCCCACGAGGCCACCCGCCGGCCCCTCCCCTTTTCCGAAGGCCGTCGCGTCTCCCTCCAGACCGCCCTCCAGCACCACGCCGGCTCAATTGATACCGATGTCTGCCGCCGCCTCCTCAGCGACGAATCAGGCCGCCCCGAACCCGTCTGCCGCCCCTTCCGTTCCGGCGACCCCTTCGCCACCATCGCCGCCCTCATCGCCGTCCCCCACACCCAGACCCTCCACCTCAGCTACGGCCCCCCATCCAACAACCACTTCACCACCTACCGCCTCTAACCCCCCGCCCTCCCGGCGTCCCCAGCCGGGATCCAGCCTTCCGATCCCCACCTGCCCACCGCCGTTCGTGGTGAGCCGCCCCGGAGTCCTTCGGAGGGGCGTGTCGAACCACACCCCCAGCGCCGAACAACCCAAGCAGTCCCCGCCTCTCCGCTTCCGTTCCTTCGTAGAGCCTGCCCTGAGCAGGCGGAATGGGGGCCGGCGTCTCGAACCCGCCCATCTTCCGCGCAACCCCCGTCCCCAGCACAAGTGCTTCCTTGACCCCAAACACACGTTGTATCGTCCCGGTTGGGCGGCGAGACGCTAAAGCCCGTGAACCAGCTGGCTGTCCAAATCCCAGAGTCGCCCATGCACCAGCGACCTGTCGCCGCTGGGAGGGGAAGAGTGACCAACGACCCCACCCGAAGACATCGCCGGTTGCTAATCCACGTCCGGTCGCTGGACCTACGGCTTTGGCTCACGTGGCTGGCCGCTACCACCCTCGGGTGGGCCGCCGGCCTTCTTGGTTATCGAGTCCTCGCGGACGCGTTCTATTTTGCCGGATGGCTGAAAACCCTCGACGGAATCGGTTTCTGCATTGCCCTGCTGCAGGCGCTGGTATTGCGCCGGTATTTGGATCACGCCGCTTGGTGGCTGGTCGTCAGCGGCTCCTGTGGCGTCGTGGCCGTGTACCTGAGGGCCCTGGTCATCGTAACGGTGCTCACGACCACCGGGAACCAGGTCGCCTTCGTAGCGACGGATGCTCTCACCGCACTTGGGACCGGAATCCTGATCGGAGTCCTTCAGTGGCTCGTGTTACGTCGGCAGCTGGCCCGAGCTCAGTGGTGGATACCCGTCAGCGGCCTCGGCGTGCTGGTCGGCGCGGTCACAGGCGACGTGGTGGGTTTCGTCGTCGTCATATACGTCTTGAACCTTGGAGTCGACCCGAACGCGTTCGTGGTCGTTAGCGGTCTCGTAAGCGCCCCCATCTACGGCGCCATCACCGGCTACGCCTTGGTCCGCTTACTCCAGCCCCGCGCGCCCGGCTCCGAAGGCAACCCCTCCGCCACGCGCTAGTGCTCCGCCCCTTGCGTAACGTCTTCCCGCTGTCCCACCAGCCATTCGGCCTCGGTTCCTGGCTCGCCTGGATCGCAGCCACAACCATCGGCTGGGCCGTGGCCGAGGTCCTCTTCCGCACCCTCGTCGAGGAGATCCCATTTACGTCCCTGTTACGTGGCGGCATTGGGGTCGGCGTCTTCATGGCCGTCTTCCAGGCGCTCGCCCTGCGTCGCCATCTGGGGCGGCCCGTCCGGTGGATCTTGGCCAGTGGTGTCGTTGCCGTCCTGGCGTCGCCCGTGGAAGCCTCGGCGCTTGCCAACGTCTACACCGCCTACGGGCCCGGTGCCACGCTTGCCGCGTCCATGGCCCTGACCTCACTTGCCGTAGGTCTCCTCGCCGGAACACTTCAGTGGCTCGTCTTGCGCCGGCACGTGAATCGCGCGGCGTGGTGGATTCCAGCCAGTGCGCTCGCCATGGTCGCCGGCATGCCCTTGGCCGGCTTCGCAGCCATGCTCGCGCTTGCCATCTTCGACGTATTCAGCGGTATAGACATCGATCCGTCTGTCTTGAGCCTCGCCCACGGCCTCGCCGGCTCAACCACCTACGCCGCCATCACCGGCTACACCCTCCTCCGCCTCTTCCGTTCTCCCCTGTCCTGACGCCTTGAACCAATCCCAGGACATCCGTCGTTCGCTGCCCACCGGATGCTCTGGCGCGAACGCTCGCCTCGTTCCAACAACTGCTGAGGGCTCGCGTACCTGGCAGTTTCATGATCCGGAGCCCACAACGGTCGGTTGCGCGTAGCCCCGGTCAGTTTCGTCCCGCACAGTCAATAGACCGCCATCGGTCATGTCCCGGCCAACCCCGCCGCCGCGCCAGTCGCTGCGGTTCCGCACCCCGCTGAGCGTGCCCTTCGTTGTATCGTCGCTGCCTGAGCGGCCAGAATCTGGACAAGCCGCCCGCAAGCCGACGACCTTCACACCGCGAGACTTCCGGTTGCCGACAATTCACGACCCCTGGGAACCAAATGGCTGACGACCCCGCCGTACAAGGCACACAAGCGCTCAGCGGTCGTCAGCGCTTCGACACGCAGCTCTGGCTCGCCTGGATGGGAGCAACCGTCCTCGGCTGGGCCGCCGGAGAGTTCGTCTTTCACACGTTCGCTGACGCGGTTTGGGGCGCGGCCTGGCTCCGAGGCGGCGACGGAGTCGGCGTCTTCGTGGCCCTGCTGCAGGCGCTGGCGCTGCGGCGACACCTGACCCAGCCCGTCTGGTGGGTCGTGGCCGGCGGCGTCGGCGGCGTCCTGGGTCCGTTTCTGAGCACCCTGATCAATGCCACGGTCTACGCCGCGGTTGGGGTCCACGTCGTGTTCGTCCTAACGCTGGCCGTCACCGCGCTTGGAGCCGGAATCCTGGTCGGAACGCTCCAGTGGCTGGTCCTGCGCCGGGAGACTTCACAGGCTGGCCGGTGGGTGTCCAGCAGCGCCCGCGGCATGTTCTTCGGCGGATTCGTGGGCAGGTTCATCGGGATGCTGCTCGTCAGCTCCTCGAATGACGTCCTCACGTCGGATCTCGTCGGCGGGCTCCTCAGCGCCGCCATCTACGGCGCCATCACCGGCTATGCCATGGTCCGCCTGCTGCAGTCCCGGGCACCCAATCGAACCGTCGCCACAGCCACCCTGCCCTGAAATCCGGCCCCGCCTCAAACAGCCCTTGAGGTTCTCAGTCCCGCCTAGAACTTCCCGTCGCGCACGTCAAAGTGCGTCGGCTTGTCCAGCGTCCGCCCCCCGGCCTCCAACCAGTCCGCCGTCCACCGCAACACCTGCCCCAGCGGCGTCATCGGCTCGCCCACCAGTCCGGCCATCCGCCGGCAGTCCACAAACAACGCGCTGTTCGACTCAACGCCCTCGAACGTCGGCTCAACGCCCAGGAGCCGACCGAGCTCGATCCCGACCTCGCCAATCCGAATCGGCTCCATCCCCGACACATTCAGCGTCAGCGGCGGCGCCGAGGTGTACTCCAGCGTCCGCAGGATCAGGTCGCAGGCGTCGCCCTGCCAGATCACGCTGGCCGTGCTCATCCCCACATTCACCGGTTGCCCGTCGCGCACGCTCGCCCCAACGTCGTGCAGCACCCCGTACCGCAGATCCAGCGCATACGACAGCCGGATCAGCGCCGACCGCGTCCCCCAGGTGTGGGCCGCGTACTCGAACATCCGCTCCCGCGCCAGGCACGACTGCGCGTACTCGCCAATGGGTTCAGGTTCCAGGTCCTCATCCGCCCCCGTGCTGTCGGTCGGCACGAACGGATACACGGCCGCCGTGGAGAACACCACGCAGCGCGCCTCCCGAAACCGCCGCGCCACCAACCCCGGCAGATGCGCATTCATGGCCCAGGTCAGATGCTCCGCCCCCGTGGACCCGAACTTGCGCCCGGCCATGAACACCACCTCCGGCGCATCCGGCAACGCGCGCAGAAATCCGGGATCCAGCAGGTCGCCCGCAAGCGTGGTCACGCCCGCGGCTTCCAGGCCGGCGCGGGCGGCGGGATTGCTGAAGCGCGAAACCGCGATCACCCGGCCCTCGCGCCCCGCGGCCTCGAACGCCCGCTGGGCCATCCGCGCCGTTGTGGGACCCATCTTGCCCCCGGCTCCCAGCACCAGCAGGTCGCCGGACCCGCGCGCGATGGACTCGATCAGTCCAACGCTGGGTCGCGACATCACCTCATCCAGCGTCGCCTCGTCCGGGATCGAATCCGGCGGCGAATCGGCCATCGTCACGTCAGTCGGCAACGTCGCGGCTCAGACGCCCTCGGCAATCTCCGACCACTGACTCTCGGGAAAGACCTCGATCGTCTGCGTCACCCCGCCAAACTGCTCGCGCATGGCCAGCATCGCCTGGGCGCAGGCCTGGGTGCTGTCGAACTCCATCACCATCAGCACGTCAAACGCCCCCATGGTCAGGTACACCTCGTGCAGCGTGCCGCCGTGAGCCTCCACCAGCTTGCGCGTCTCAGGCGCGCCGTCGCTGATGGCGTCGGCCGTGGATCCAGGCTCCGCCGGCTCGCTGCCGGACATGCTGACCATGCTGATGTAGTGAGGCATCCAATTCCTCCGCAGTCTGTCGTTGTACGCCGCGATTATGGCACCGGCCCACCCCACCGCCGGCCAGGTGACCGGTCATGTCCATAAGCCTCCATTCCCCCGAGCGGTCCGCCGCCGCTCCGCCCTTCGCTGGGAGAGCACCCGTGTGCGGTGCCAAATATCTCAGGGCAACGCCCCTCGTAACCCTCTCCATTGAGATCATTGAATAATGCGCGCTGCGGAGTCCCGACGAAGGCCGTACGGCCGGCTCTTCACCCTCTCCAAGAGGAAAGGCGGAGCCTGTCCTGAGCTTGCCGAAGGACTCGGCCGAATTCGGTGACGGATCTTCCGCGCACCCAACTCACCAGGGTGCGCCTCCCTGTGGGCGCACCATTCTTCACCCTCTCCAAGGGGAGAGGCAGGTTCGGCCGTCCTCGGCCGAAACCGGTGAGGGGTCTTCCGCGCACCCAACTCACCAGCGACCCAAACCCTCGGCTGCCGCCCCTCTTCACCCTCTCCAAGGGGAGAGGCAGACTCGGCCGTCCTCGGCCGAATTCGGTGAGGGGTCTTCCGCTCGTAATTGCACGGGCCGGCACCAGCGCCACTCTTAATCTTTCTCCGGCGGGTGAGGGATCTTCCGCGCACCGCGCCTCGGATTGCGCAAAAGCCTCGTGCCTGAGCGGGCCCTCCCCGCGCACACCTCAAAAAGACCCACCGCTGGCTAGACTCCCCAGCCCACTGCTCGCAAGCACTTCCCCATGCCGCCCAACGTCCTCATCGTCACCACCCACGACACCGGCCGCTTCATCCAGCCCTACGGCGTCGCCACGGTCGAAACCCCCAACCTCAACCGCCTGGCGGCCCAGGGCGCCCGCTTCAACGCCTACACCACCGCCCCCCAGTGCTCGCCCAGCCGCGCCAGCCTCACCACCGGCCGCTATCCCCACGCCAACGGCACCATGGGCCTCACCCACCGCGACTTCCGTTGGGACCTGCATCCCGGCGAGCGCACCATCCCGCAAATCCTGCGCACCGTCGGCTACCGCAGCGGCCACTGGGGCGTCGAGCACGCGTCCCGCGACCCGCGGCGCATCGGCAACGACGTCACTGACGAGACCCGCGACGTCGACGCCATCGTCGCCGGCGTTTCCCAGTTCATCGACGCCGACCGCACCCGCCCGTTCGTCGTCCAGGTCGGCTTCGGCGAGACCCACCGCGTCGGCGGCCACGGTTTCGGCGGCCATCCCTACGACGAAAAGGGCATCACCGTCCCGCCCTACCTCGTCGACGCCCCCGACACCCGCGCCGACCTGGCCGACTTCCAGGGCTGCGTCAACCGCGCCGACGACTACATCGGGCGCCTGGTGGCAGTCCTCAAAGAACGCAACCTGCTCGACCAGACCCTCGTGCTCTACGTCGGCGACCACGGCATCGCCTTCCCGCGCGCCAAGTGCACCTTGTACGACCCCGGCATCGAGATCTCCCTCATCGCCCGCCTGCCCGGCAGCCCCCTCAGCGGCGGCGTGGCGCCCCGGGGCATGGCCAGCACCATGGACGTCGTCCCAACATTGATCGAGCTAACCGGAGCCGAAGCGCCACCCAATCTGCACGGAACCTCGCTGCTACCGGTGGCCGCCGGCACGTCCCCTGGCTACGACGAGATCTTCATCGAAAAGACCTACCACAGCTACTACGACCCCATGCGCGGCATCCGCACCAATAGATGGAAATACATCCGCAACTTCGAGACCGGCCTCGGCGTCGAAATCCCCAGCGACATCGCCGGCAGCGGCGCCTACCGCGACGTCGCGGGACGCCTGCAACCCTCCCACCACGTCGAAGTCGAGCTCTACGACCTCCAGGCCGACCCCAACGAACAAACCAACCTCGCCAACCGCCTCGAAACCAGCGCCATCCAGACCGAATTAGGCGCCAAAGTCATCGACTGGATGCGAGCCACCAGCGACCCGCTCCTGGACGGCCCCGTCCAGTCCCCCTTCTACCGCCACACGATGAGCGAGATCTCGGGCTAGCCGGACGCCGCCCACGGGTCGTAAGACCCGAAGCTCCAGAGGTGACCCTCGGAATCCAGCGCGGTATACAGCCGCCCGCCGTAGTCCATGTCCTCGATCTCCATCACAATCTCGGCGCCCGCGGCTACCGCGCGCCGGTAGTGCGCGTCGATCCCCGCCACGATCACGTAGGCGCTCTGCGTGTTCCCGCCCAAATCCTCCGGCGTCCTGACGTGCGGACCGAAATCACGGTTCTGGGCCGACCCCAGCATGATCATCCCGTCGCCCAGCGTCAGCTGCGCGTGCCGGATCGTCCCCTCCGGCCCGGGCACCACCAGGTGCCGGGCAAATCCAAACGCCTCGCACAGAAACTCGATCGCCGCCGGAGCGTCCCGGTACCGCAAGCTCGGAACAATCATCGCCCGTCGCGATTCCTGAGCCATCGCCATTCGTCCTCCTCGGCCTTCCCGGGCAGCCCTGCGGGAGGGCGCAATCTTGCATCATCCTTTGGGAGTAACCGGCATCGTCTTCAGCGCCGGATGAGGGGCCGTCCGAGCACCCGCGCCAGCTTCATCGCTGCGGCTTCCGGGAACCCGCCGACGCGAGGCAACGTTGCAGGAAGCGAGCGGTCGAATGCGACCCTTACGCTACGCGTCGAAAAGGTCACGCACCGTGCAACTGAAGCCCGGCAGCGCGTCCAAGCCGTCCAGTGCGTCAGCTTGGGACAGCGTGGCTACGCCCCCACCCTCGCGGTACGCGTCGACCGTGCGGGTAGCGGGATGCACCACCCAGACCAGCCGCACACCGTAGCTGAGCCACATCAGCGCCTTGTCGTTGATCTCCCGCCGGCCATCGCCGGGCGAGGCGACTTCGACCACGAGGTCGGGCACGACGTCCGCGTATCCCGTGACCTTCTCGTCCAGCGGCAGCTTCTCGGCGGAGAAGTAGGCCAGGTCGGGCTCGCGCACCGTGTCGGGGTCGCGCTCCAGCCAGACGCCCGAATCCGAGCCCATCAGGCGGCCCATCCGCCGAGGCTGGATGTGGCGTAGGAGCGCCGCGCCCAATCGCATCACGGTTTCGCCGTGCTCCATTCCCGTAGGCATGGTCTCGCAGAGCACCCCCCGGATTAGCTCGCCGCGCACGCCGTCGCTATAGAGCCGGAGCAGATCGCTGGCCGTCAGCAATCGCGGCGCGGCGTCAACCACAGCCATCGCGACCTCCTGCCCAATCCGGTGTCGGTCTTCATGCTACAGCGTCGGTACACGCGTGGGATCAAGCACCACCGCTCAAGCCAGGCCCCGTCTTAGTCCCTCTCCTGTGGGAGAGGGCCACGGTGAGGGGCTTCCGCGCACCCACCCCACCGGAACATCCCCCGGCTACAATCCAGCAGGGCGGGTGGTCGCTGACCACTTCACTTGATGTCACCCGACCGGCGGGGAGCAGAAATCCCTGTCACGGAGGCACCGCCCATGGACCCCAGCATCATTAGCGACGTGGTTATCGGGGGCGTCCTGGCCGCGCTCGTTCTCGCCCTCTGGCGTAATGTCCGGAGCCTTGGCGAGCGCGTTGCCCGCCTCGAGGGCTGGCTCGAACGTGACCGCTCGGCGGCCAAGGACTAACGCGAGCATTCGCGGCCTCGCCATGACCACGGACGCTGAACCGTTCCGAACCTGAAGCTCCCTGCGCTCCCCACCAGGAATCCAAACCCGTCCAGGGGTGCTGTAGCATGAAATCTCGAACCATCCCGGGCAGGAGCATGTGCAATGGCAGTTGTAGACGCCGCGCCGCGCCTGCTGACCGCCGACGACCTGCTGCGGCTCTCTAGCCAGGGCGTCCGCGGCGAACTGATCCGGGGAGTGCTGAGCGAGACCATGCCGACGGGAATGGAACACGGCGAGATCGTCACACGCTTGGTGATTCTGCTGGGGAACTTCATAGATTCCGGGAAGCTGGGCCGCCTGACGGCTTCGGACTCCGGGGTCTGGCTGGAACGCGAACCCGACACCGTTCGGGAACCGGACATCGCGTACTTCTCGGTCGCAAGGATTTCGCTAAACCAGCGCGTGACCGGCTACGCGGAGGTCGTGCCCGACCTGGTGGTGGAAGTGGACTCGCCCGGCAATAGCCGGCGGGAGCTCAACGACAAGGCGCTGATGTGGCTCAGCTTCGGCGTGCGCCTGGTCTGGGTCGTCCACCCCGACACACGCACCGTAGACGCGCATCGGACCAACCATCCCGTCGTAACCCTGAGCGGCACCCAGGCCCTGGACGGCCTGGACATCCTCCCCCGCTTCCCCTGCCCCCACCACGAGGTCTTCGCCCCCGAACCCCCCGCCCCACGACCCCGGCGGCAACCGCAGCCCCGCGGCCGACAACAACGAATGTGCGGCCGCGTCTTAATCCCTCTCCCGGGGGAGAGGGCCAGAGCCTGCCCCGGACTCCGATCCGGGGGTGAGGGGTCTTCCGCGCACCCATCCAACCCCGGCACCTCCGCCGTGCCCACCTACCAGCTAGAGAATCGCCGCCTTAATCCCTCTTCTGGGGGAGAGGGTTGGCGTGAGAGGTCTTCCGCTCGTGATCTCCCATGCCACCACCAGCGTGGAATCGGTAAGCACAGCGGAACCGCACCCGCCCCAACCCCTCTCCGAAGAGAAAAGCCAGCGCCTACCTGATCCTCACCCCCGCCCCCGCCGCCTGCTCCGCCAAAAAGCCGTAAACCCCCGGCGCATCCTCTGTCGAACAACCCTCAACAATCAGGTAGATATCCGGATCCAGCGCCTCCAGCCGCTGCATATAGCGCTGGTGGTCGATCGCCCCCCGCCCCGTTGTCACCGTATCCAGGTGCACCGTGTGCCGGTCCCAAATGGAAATGTCCTTGCTGTGCCCGCTGCCGATACGGTCGCCCAGCGTGTCGAACATCGAGTCTATGGCGGAGCCCGTGTCGTAGTACGTATCCAGCGTGATCCAGTTCACCGGATCCATGTCAACCCGCACCCAGGGCGAGCCGACTGCGTCGACGACCCGGAGGGTAATGCCGGCGTCGCGCAGGGTCACGTACTGGTGCCCCTCCAGGTGAATGCGCACCCCCACCTCCGCCGCCACCTCCGCGGCCCGGCCCAGCGAGTCGACCAGATTCGTCTCGGCCCAGGGCGCCCAGTTGTCGGGATGCGGCGACCAGGGACCGGTGGCGCTCATGCTCCCCGGTCCGGTGTCGATACAGGTAGCCCCCAGCCGGCCAGCCAGCCGCAGCCCCGCGCACAGCACCTCAACGTTGCGCCGCCGGGTCCCGGCATCCGGATGCACCAGGTTCTGCCAGTAGCCCGTGGCCATGTAGT
>JAPPKM010000203.1 GCA_028874315.1 Chloroflexota bacterium | reverse complement strand
GATCGGCAATCCTCGCGGCCTCGGACGGGTCGCGCTGGGGTTCTGTGTGACAACAAGGATTGCCGCCCAGCGGTCCGGTTCGGGCCCGCGTTTGTCACACCGGCGTCCCAGGGGAAACGGCGATGGCCTCACTGGAACGCTGGGAGCAGCGCCAAGAGGACCCTAAGCGCGGTACGAGTTACGGATTCCTGTATTCCCCGCCAGCCGCCGAGGTTTGATCGTAGGTGCCGTGGCTACTGCATCGGGTGTCGGGCTGCGTGGATTCGTCCAGCCGTGTCGCCGGTCGCTGACGGGGCGGACGCGCCGAGTTTACGCCAGTCTGCGAGGTCTCGGCCGTCCCACGCGACTACCTAGTTCGTCGCTCGGCGTGCTCCCCAGCTTCCTTCGTTCCTCCAAGCGGCGCCTACCTAGCAAATCAGATGCCCACGTGCTCGCGCTGCAGGAACTCTCGCTGCGTGCCGGTGATGCTTCGTTTCCCGCCCTAGCTCCACGCGAGCGCCGGTTGCTCGAGCTCTCCGCGAACGGCGTCTCTATCGCGGCCGTCGGCCGGGAGCCGGGGATGCGTCGCTCGCCTCGCGCACGCGTCGACCAACCAATGGTGCACGAGGTGGCGGCTGGCGAACGGTGGGAACCCCGCGGGCCGGGGCCCGGCTGCCGGCCGAGAGCACAGAGTAGAGGGGAGGACGTAGGGATTCCCATATAGTCAGGCGACGCGAACGTGACGGTTTTGTCGGGACATTCCTCGCATTGCGTCGTCGCTCAGGTTCGCTTTGTCGCGGAATGTCGTGTGTGCGAGACGACGGTGGCAGGCAGCGAGGCGATGGGGGCTGCGATGTAGTGAGCGACGCCGGAGGCGCCGCGTCGCCGTGTCCCGCGAAGCCAACATGCGCCTTCTCTGTCGCCCGCCACGTATCGGACGATTCAGAATGGCCTCATCGACTCGGCCACGGGCGACCTGATCCATGTCACGCCGCCCGCCGACCTCGTGCCGGAACTCATCGGCGACCTCTTCCACAGGATGCACGACCCACACGACGTGCATCCTGTGATCGCCAGCGCCGTCGCGCCGATTCGGTTGGTGCCCATGCATCCGCTCGTTGGTGGCCACGGACACACGTCGCGGCTGCGGTCGATGCTGTACCTCTATCGGGCCTGCTACGACTTCACGCGGCTCGTTGCGGTCAGCGAGTATCACGTCCGGGATCTGACCGCCTTCGACAACGCCATCCAAAGTGTGCGGCGGACGCAACCGGACATGACCCAGTGGATCGCGTTCTTCACAAGCGGATTGGTCACGCAACTGACGGAACGATCACAGAAAATCAACGGCAGGAGCTTTTCGTCGATTGCAACGCGCGGTGGGCTAGGCACCAGAACCCACCTATTGCCAGGCTTGATGAGTTCGTCAGTCCAGAGACTGCATCACTGCACCGTACGGGGACCCGCCGAGCTTCCACGCGATCAAGCGCTTGATGCCTCCGGCGCGATACGTCCAATCCTGGACAGCACGTGTAGGTTAGAGTGTTTCTGAATGTGTGCTCTTTTCGCACGCTCGGTTCCATTGATTTGGATGGTCAAGGACACTGAAATGACCGCAGCACCGCTTCCGACCTGGCAAGCCGTCGGTGCTCGTGTGACGCAAGCGCGTAGTGCACTTGGCTTGACGCAGGCGGAGCTCGGATCGAAGGTCGGGCTGGGTCGGACCGTGATAGCCAAGATTGAACACGGGAATCGGACCTTGAGTGCACTGGAACTGGCCCAGTTAGCTCGGGTGACCGACCTGCCCATCGACTGGTTCGTGACCGAGTCTCCACCCGTTGTCGCCAGTCATCGCACGGCGGTTCCGCGCGCGACGCGCCTCGTCGATCTCCAAGTCGAAGTACTGGCGCGCGAAGTGCTTCAGCTGATTGAAGCCGGCCTCCTAAACCCGGCAGGCAGCAGGATTGCTCTACGGGTTCCACGAAATGTAGCGGAGGCCGAGGCGACCGCGGATAAGGTGCTGCAGCACGTCGGGCAGGTCGACGAAGACCGTGTCGATCTCGCCGCCGCCGCCGAGGCTCTGAACCTCTTTGCATACTCGATTGCCCTAGCAGAGAGTCAAGCCGACGGCGCGTACGTCGCCATCGACGCGCAAACCGGCGTGGCCCTCATCAACGGATGTCGTCCATCGGGTCGGCGACGATTCACGCTGGCCCACGAGATTGGTCATCACGTCTTCCAGGACGAGTACGTGGTCGACCTTGATGTGGACACCAGCACCGAGCGCTTGATCAATGCCTTCGCCATTCACCTCCTCGTGCCACGAGAAGCCCTACGTCGACGCTGGGAAGACCTCGATGGAAACAATGACCCTCGGCCTGCCGCGATCGTCATCGCAGCCGAGCGTGGCGTGAGTTGGACGGCGTTCTGCAGCCACGCCAGCAATCTCGGCGTGCTGGACCGGCCGACTGGTGCTGTTCTTGCTGACACGCCGCCGACCGCGCAGGAGTACGCCGACTTCGGCATCGGTATCGCCGATGCGTTGTCCCCCTCCACAATCCCCGAGTCAGTCAAGTGGGCCGTGCTGCGTGGATACCGGCGTCATCTGCTGGGAATCGGAAGGGCCTTGGAGCTGCTGCACGGCACGGTGCTTGAAGACGATCTGCCCCGACAGGACGGACTTCCGCTCGAGGCTCTGGCAGGAGAGTTGCGGAGCAGCCAGCGAGAGTGACGTCCGCTGTCGTCCTTGTCTTCGATGCCGGGCCGCTGAGTTGCTTCGCCCGCGCGGGCCGCATGGATGCTCTCCGCAGCATCTGCCAAGATGTCTGTTGCGCCGTCACCGAGGAGGTGCTCGGCGAACTCCGGCGAGGAATCGCGATCGATCCCCGGTTGGCCGGCGCGCTGAGCGCAGACTGGCTCCAACATGTTCGCCTCGAGAGCCTTCAGGAGATCGCAGCATTCGCCGCATATACTCGGCTCTTGGGCTCATCACGCGAACGGGACCGTGGCGAAGCAGCAACGCTGGCATGGGCTGAGTGCAATGCTGCAACGGCGATCGTGGATGATCGTGCAGCCGTCCACGCTGGACGAGCGAGGGGAGTCCCGAGTCATGGAACCCTTTGGATCGTCATCGAGGGGCTAAGGGGCGGTCACCTTCGCGAGCCACAGGCAACTGCCCTTGTCGGGGCCTTCCTAAGAGACGGCGCGTGGCTCCCTTTCGAGCGTCCGGACGAGTTTATTCCGTGGGCTCGGCAAGAGTCCCTGCTTGACTAGACGATCATCCGAATCGGAGCCCAGTGATCCTATTGGCTCAGGTTGTTGGGCACGAACGGCATCAGGGCCAAGGCTGCACTGCCGTCCCAAAAGAAAGCCCCGTGACCAGATCGAGGATCCCGCTGGCCCCTAGCCAGAGAGCAGCCAGCCTGTCACAGCATGCGCCTCCTCGTGGCTCGCAGCAAACGTCGCGGCTGGATAGGCGCGGAATCGGCTGAATGCGCGGTCGAAGCGCTTCCCACGCGGGGCCCGATGGACGCGCAGCCGGTTGGGCCAGCTCGTGTACGCCTCGAAGGTCGCCACCAGCCGCGCCATCCCACATTCGGCCCGCACCCGCGTCGGCGCCTGTAGCCGAAGCTGGACTTGCATCGTCAGCAGGTGGGCACGCGCCTTCGCCTCCACCGCGGGCGCGTGCAGGCGCAGCTTGCGCAGGGACGGACGTCTGCCCATGGTCCAGCGCAGGTAGCCCGCCAGATGTCGGATAACGGCACGCGGTCCACACGGCGGGCGGCACCGCTCGGCCTCCAAAATGTCGGCCTGGTCCCGCGCCTCGCGGACGATCCCGGCATCCGCAGGTCCGCTGATGAAGCGCATCGCTAGCCACACGTCTCCATGGGCGTCCGCGACCGGCTGACTGAACAGGACGTGCGGACGCTGGATGCCCGGGCAGTGCAGCGGGAATGCCCAGTGCCGCGCGGGCATCGGGCAGGCACGAATCGTGTACGGCCGTGACGCGCGATCGCCACTCTGAGTCATCCGCCGGTCATCTAGGCGACCGCCTGGCGTCGCTCTATCCAACCATGCCGTCGCCGCAGGCCACGGCGTCGGCCGACCCGAGGTCGCCTCGGCTGTCGCGGGCCCTGGTGGGCATGCCTGCGGGGCCCCACGTAGGCCCGGCACGAGAGACACGTGGGTGCGTGGGGCTCCCTCGAGGGTCGATCGGTCGTCCTGCGAGTCTCATGTGGCGGCCTGATTCCGTGCGTTCGGCACCGGCACCGTAGGCGAGTCAGCAAGCCACGGGAATCCAGATTTTCGTATTTCGGTATGGCGCCACGCCTCCCTAAGCAAGCACTATCTGGTTCGTGGGCATCGAGTGGCGCGACGAGCAGGGACGGATTGGAATGAACGAGTGGCAGAGCCGTCACACCGTGCAATACGTGGCCAAGGCTGACCAGAGGGCTGTCTGCAACCGTCGCCATTCGTGCATGAGCGACCGCTCCTGAACGGACCGCCGCGTGCGATGCTTTCCACACGCCACACGCCCACACTCGATCCCTGCCCGTAGGCCCTGAACGAGCTCATGCCCGGCCAACTCTTCACTGAGTACTTCCTCACCGACGGCATCCGTCACACCCAAGAGCGTCGCGCCCAGCGCCAGGCCGCTGTCGACTTTCGTTACGCGGCCCGCCGTCTGTTCAAGGACTTCAGCCATTCGAAGGACCCCAACGAAGCTGAGACGGAACAGGACCTAATCCTCCCGCTCCTTCGACTTCTTGGATGGACCGACTATCTGCCGCAGCAGGGCACGACCCGCCGCGAAGATGTCCCCGACCTGCTGCTCTTCGCCGACGCCGCCTCCAGGGACCGCGCCCGCACGCTTTCGAGCGCCGATGGCCGCTACGCGGAAGCCCTGGTTGTCCACGAGAGCAAGCGCTACGGCCGGTCGCTCGACGCTGCCGGCGACGCAGATAACCCAGAACCCGCGGCAACCCAGACCGCCATGCTCGATCTTCCGCCCGTGTCTTCCGGCAGCGTTCGAACGCCCTCCCCACATCGTCAGATGCTGCGCTACCTTCGGACTGCGGACCAAGTGACCGATGGCAACCTCCGCTGGGGCATCCTCACCACCGGCGCCATCTGGCGGCTCTACGACCAGAAGACCTACCCCCGCGCCACCGCGTTCTATGAAGCCGACCTCCAGGCCCTCCTCGACACCGACGACCTTGACGGCTTGCGCACCTTCCACCTGCTCTTTCGCCGCTCGGCCTTCATTCGGCTGCCCGGTGCCGCCGCAACCTTCGTCGAAGTGGCGCTTGACGAAGGCAAACGCTACGAACAGCGCGTCGCTCAGAGCCTCGCCGGAGTCGTCTTTGAGCGCGTCTTTCCACGCCTTCTGCAGGCCCTGGCGGACACAACCGACCTTCCGATGCCGGCAATTCGCGAAGCTGCCCTCATCCTTCTCTACCGCCTGTTATTCGTCCTCTATGCCGAAGACCGCGGACTCCTTCCCGTCAACGACACCGACTACGACGACTATGGCCTCCGGAAGCGCGTGCGCGACGACGTCGCCGAACGCAAAGCCCGCAACGACACCTTCTCGGACACAGCCGCTAGCTACTGGAATCACCTGACTGAACTCTTCCGGCAGATCGATCAGGGAGATCCGAATGTTGGCTTGCCGCCCTACAACGGCGGTCTCTTTGCCGAGGAGGCCTCCGAACTTCTTGGCAACGTCCGCGTCTCAGACAACGTCATCGCCAACATCGTCTATGACCTCAGCCATACCCGAACCGACGGCCAGCCCCGCTATGTGAACTTCCGCGACATGTCCGTCCAGCAACTCGGCTCCATCTACGAACGGCTACTGGAGCAGGAGCCGGTCCGAGACTCTGAGGGCAAAGTCCAATTCCGCCCCAACCCCTACGCTCGCAAGGACAGCGGCAGCTTCTACACCCCGCAGGACCTCGTGGACCTCATCGTCGACCAGACCCTCACACCGCTGATCGAGGAACGCCTGAACGCCTTTGAAGCAAGGGCCATGGAGCTCAGGAGCGACCACCGCCCCAAGGCCGAGCGTCGGGCCGAACTGGCCCACTTGGACCCCGCCCAGGCTGTCCTTGACCTCAAGGTGCTCGATCCCGCCATGGGCAGCGGCCACTTCCTCGTCAGCGCCGTCGACTTCCTCACCGACTACATCGCCGACCTGGTCGAAGTCGCTCCCGCGCTCGTCGACTGGCTGACCGGCGACGACGCCTACCACTCGCCCCTGCTGGACCGTGTCGCCGCCATCCGCGCCGACATCTTGCACCGCGCCCATAAGTCCGGCTGGGCGATGAACGAGGCGCAACTCACCGACCAGGCCATCCTCCGCCGCCTCGTCCTCAAGCGCTGCATCTACGGCGTCGACAAGAACGCGCTCACCGTCGAACTCGCCAAAGTTTCGCCGTGGCTCCACAGCTTCACCGTCGGCGCGCCGCTCTCATTCCTGGACCACCACCTGCGCTGCGGCGATTCGCTCTTGGGCCTGCGCATCGCCGACGCCAAGGAGGAGCTACAGCGGCTCAATGTACCTATGTTCGCGGCCGGCGCCCTGCTGGACGTCGAGATCGCAGCCCAGGGCATGCACCAGATCGAACAGCTCTCCGACGCCGATGTGTCGGAAGTCCACGAGTCTCAGTCGCTGTTCGAGGCTGTTGAATCCGCCACCGCCGACGTTCGCGGGTTCCTCGACACGCTTGGCGGCCTTCGCTGGCTGACGGCCGGGATGAAGGTGCGACAGCGCGCACTCTTAGAGGCGCCAGTTGCCGAGACGCTGGGCTCGGATCCCAGCCGCGCCTACGAGCAGTTGGCGCACAGACCCGCCGATCATCCGAACATCGGCTCTGTGGCATTTCGCGAGCGATTGGCCGAGGCGCGGGCTGTTGCGGATGAGGAGGCGTTCCTGCATTGGGAGGTTGCGTTTCCCGGCGTCTGGCGCCGCTGGCAGAGCGAAGTTCCCGAAGGCGGCTTCGACGCCGTCATCGGCAATCCTCCCTGGGACCGCATCAAGCTTCAGGAAGTCGAATGGTTCGCCACCCGCAATCCCGACCTCGCCCGAGCCCTCACCGCCGCCGCCCGCCGCGAAGGCATCAAGCGCCTGCGTGAGCGGGGAGACCCCCTGGCCCACGCCTTCGACCAGGCCAAGGCCCGCGCCGACCGCCTCGGCCAGGTCATCCGCGCCTCCGGCCACTACCCCTTGCTCGGCAGCGGCGACATCAACCTCTACTCCCTCTTCGTCGAACGCTCCCTGCGCCTCGTCAAGCCCAACGGCCTCGTCGGCCTCCTCACCCCATCCGGCATCTACGCCGACCGCACCGCTGCCCGCTTCTTCCAGTCCGTCTCCACCACCGGCCGCGTCGCCGGCATCTACGACTTCGAGAACAGGCGCCTGGGAACCGACCTGCCGCCCTTCTTCCCCGACATCGACTCCCGCTTCAAGTTCTGCGCCCTCGTCGTCGGCGGCTCCCAACGCACCTTCCCCGAAACCCGCTGCGGCTTCTTCTTATCCGGCGCAGACGCCATCACCGACCCCGACCGCGCCTTCACCCTCACTCCCGACGACTTCGCCCGCGTCAACCCCAACACTGGCACCGCCCCCGTCTTCCGCACCCGCCGCGACGCCGACCTCACTCGCCGCATCTACCAGAACCACCCCGTCCTCGTCGACCGCTCAGGCGACGACGAACGCCGCGTCTGGCCCGTCCGCTACGTCCGCATGCTTGACATGACCAACGACTCCCACCTCTTCCGCACCTCGGGCCAACTCGATGACGAAGGCTTCTACCCGGTCCAGGGCAATCGCTGGAAACGCGGCGAGGACCTGTACCTGCCGCTCTACGAAGGCAAGATGGTGCAAGCCTTCGACCACCGCGCCGCTAGCGTCGTCGTCAACCCAGAGAACCTCAACCGACCAGCTCAACCTCGCGAAACGACTGCAGACGAATACGCTGATCCCAACTGGCTGTCCGCTCCGCAATTCTGGGTGGACGACAACGAGATCGAATGGCCCGAAGGTCTGGACTGGGCCATTGGCTTCAAGGACGTCACCGCTCCAACCAACGTCCGAACCATGATCGCCGCGATCGTGCCGCGTTCAGGTGTTGGCAATACGTTGCCGCTCCTACTGCCCGACGCTGACGACGTTGGGAGCTACCAGGAGAACGCCTGCATCTGGGTGTCTTGCCTCAACTCACTTGCATTCGACTTCGTGGCCCGCCAGAAAGTTCAGGGACAGCACCTGAACTGGTTCGTCGTGGAGCAGCTACCCGTGCTCTCTCCCGACGCCTACCACCGCCGCTTCGGCGACCGCACCGCCGCCGACATAGTCCGCCACCACGTCCTCCGCCTCACCTACACCTCTCAGGACATGGCCCCCTTCGCCCGCGACCTCGGCCACCACGGCCCATCCTTCGCCTGGGACAAAGAAGCCCGCCGCCACCTCCGAGCCCGCCTCGACGCCCTCTACTTCCACCTCTACAACCTCACCCGCGACGACGCCTCCTACATCCTCTCAACTTTCCCCATCATCCAACGCCACGACGAAGCCGCCTTCGGCACGTACCGAACCAAAGACCTTATCCTCGCCTACATGAACGCCCTGGCCGCCGGCGATACAGATACCAAATTCGTCACTTAGATGCTGCCATCCAGAGGAACTCTGTTGTACTTCAGCTAGACTCACCCCGTATAGGTCTAGATCTAATGGATGCGCGTGTCTAAGGCCGCAAGACATCCACACTCACAATTGAATATCACTTGCTATGAAACTACGAGCTTGTATGCTGCTCGATATTCGCGCACGTACTCCCAAGCTGAACTGGATATGTCGTGCCGTGACGTCACAACGTATGGATACTCTTCTAACAGGCTCAATCGAAATCGTATATAGCGCTTCATCTCCTCATTAGTGACTCGCAAAGCAACCCATCGTTCCTCGATTTCTAACTCCCCGCTGCAGACTGCATGGCTACGTATTTGTCGCAATTCAGACTCAATCGCATCTTCTACTACTCGCACCTGATGGAGGGAGTAGAAGAGCCACATTCTCTGCAATTCAGTGCTCATGAGACGGGCAATAATGATGCTCAGGTCTAGAGCCATGGAAACGGCCAGTATCACAGTGAGAAGAACAGTTCCGAGCGACACCAAGCCAGTTTCACCGTTCATGGCAATTGCCAGCGCCCAAAAGATGTAATAGGAGACGCAGAAAGATCTGCATGTCGTGGGCATTGACTCTGCTATCTGGCTCGTTAGGGAACGGTTGATTCGCAGTCTTGCAGGTGCAGTCAGCCATAGGAGTCCTGAGAAATAGACAATACAGAACAACATGATGGAGATATAGGCGCCACTAAATACCTCAGAATGAGATTCGAATGCACTACGAATATGTAGAACACTTTGAACCCCTAGCACCAGTGGTGGTAGGATCAGAGTCAAGAGTGCTATTGGACCTACGCTGAGCCTACCGCGCAGATTGAGGAGAAAGGTGAACGGAAGCGGAAAGAGGGGAAGCGGACGAATATCTGGAGTACTCGTTGACTTGTGCAAGTCATCGGCTGACGCTGCAATAGAGGGGGCTCGCACAACCTCCCACAGTACCAGCCCAAGAGCACGTAGTGTTGCACGCCTTGTCCCGGCACCCACGTCTCGTTGCGACTCGTAGTGCTCAAAGAAATCGAATTCAATTTCCAGAAGTCTCTCGCGAACGGCCCGTCTATTTGTCCGCTGAAAGGACCAAAAGTCAAACCACTTTCGAATCATCCAAACTGCACTGTTAGGAAGTGATGCATCTAAGGCCCAAAGGATGATTGCTGCGAATACGGATGCCAGGACGACTATTACAAAGTCAGCCACGTTGAGCGCCGTGAGATTGGTTGGCTGAAGATGGGCTCGGAACACCAAGCATAGCTGCTTGGTGTCGCGCAAGTGCCGTCTCACCGAGGCCGGTCACCTCAAAAGTTCGACGTGCGCGGGGACCGTTTACGCTTTGGTCACGACTGCTGCGCACCAACCCCTTTCCCTCAAGCCGGTACAGCGCGTCATAGACGCTGGATTTCCCGATCACAGTACGCAAATCGGAAAGGATGGCGTAGCCGTGCGCCCGCTGGTTTTGGGTCAAGTACTCCAGAACCCGGGCCTGAACGGTTGGGAGTAAGTCTCTCATGAGTCAACGATATCCCAATAACTGGACTATCGCAAGTCGATTCAGACTCGGTGTTCGGCTGCAACCGCTCCCTGCTGGCAGCCAGGGCCACCTGACTCGTCGCATGGAACCAAGCCTCGCTTCGCTCGAAATAGGTGGCGTGGCCGGCAGCATGGAGACGGAAAGCCGTTTGCCCCTTTACCCGTGCACTAGTGCCGTGTCCTGCGTGCGCCCCAATCAGCCTCCGACTCCAAGGCCCAAGACCTGGTTCACGGCAATGGCCCTCACTCCAGATGTCAGGTGCAAGTCAGGGGGCGGGGAGCGGGATAGACAAGCAATCGCGGTCGCTCACGCCTCGCCGCCCGCACATACGTGGCAACGACCGCGGCTCCCAGCTGCGTCGAGGTGCTGGCCGGCAGGCTTTCGCGAGCCGGCGACGCCACCACGAGCCGCCGGTCACACCGCCCCAAACCTCGTGGATCCCCGCCGCAGACCGTCAGGCCACCGGACGCCCATCGACGAGAGGGAGAAGGCGATCACTCGACACGAATGACGCTCTAGATCTGTGCAATGTTCCTGGGAGACGGCGCGCGGGCTGCCAGAGCCGTCGGAAACCGCACACCGCCTACAGGTGATCCAGTGGGCTGTGGCGCCGGTGCAACTGCGTCACATCCGTGTCCG
>JAPPKM010000180.1 GCA_028874315.1 Chloroflexota bacterium | reverse complement strand
ACGAGATCGAGACGCTTCGCTTTCCCGGCCATCCCCAGGAGACGACCGAGAACTCCGTCGACCTGGCCCACCTGCGCTATGTCCACGGCTACGACAACGTCGACCGCCCTCAGCAAATGTCGGTGGAAGGCCACCGTCTCCTGAGCAACTTCAACTTCAGGCGCGTCCGCACAATCGCCAGGTTCGCCAAACTGACCTTCAGCGTCTCCGCCAAGACCCACATCTGCGGACTCGGCTACTCGTTCGTCGACATCCGCGAGCACTCCATCGGCATGAACATGCGGCTGTGGGTCCTCGCCACGCCCGTCGACGGCAAGCTCATCGACCTGACGCTGGTCTCGCAGGTACGCGAGATCCGCCAGCCCAAGCGCCTGTTTGTCGGCCTGGGAATCCTCCCGCCAAGATTCCGCGCGCCCCTCATCAACAAGTTCATGTCGCTTCAGCAGAAAGAGGACGTCCTGCAGGACGTGATCATCTGGGGACGCAAGCAATACACCAGCCGTCCCCGACTCTGCCGTTCCGACGGCGAGATCATGCCCTTCCGCTACTACTGCGCCCAGTTCTATCCCGAACCCGGCAACGGAGACGACTCCGCTCCCTAGCGCCCATCGGCACGCAACGACGTTCTGTGGCGCTCGGCGCTATGCCTTCCTGAACCCCGGCCCGTACATGATGCTCCCGTAATAGTTGAACGACCGCCGCGCTGCTGAATCTTCGAACGGATAGTCGGCGCCCATCTGCCGGGCCGTGGCCAGCCCGCTCACGAAGCACGTCTCCTGGCTGTTCACCAGCGTGTGCGCCCCGCAGTACCACGTTCGCCGTCTGCCCTGGATGAACTGGAAGAGGTTGATCAGCACCGCAACGTGCTTCACGTCATGCACGATGTGCTGAAACCACCACCGCTTGATGACCTTGTCGTCTTCGATGGAACTGATCGGGTTATACGTCACCAGGCAGGGCTTGTCCGATCGACTGGCCCATGGTTGCTGGTTATGCATGACATACGTGATCTCATAGTTGTCCGGCCTGGCCCCGTACTGCTCGATGTGATTGCTGCGTGTCTCTAGTGGCTGCACCTCGTTGTCCGGTAGCACGGAGGCGTCGTAGTGCACGACCGCATGGTTATGCAACTCGCTCTCGTAACGAATCGACGAGAGAAGATAACGCTCAAGCAACGTCGGCTTGTCCAGGATCATCAGCGTCTGATTCGCATTACAGGCAAATATCACGTCGTCAAACGTCTCGCGTTCACCTGACTCGTCTTCAACTTCCACGTGTGACGCCCGTCGATATACCTTGCGCACAGGTCGGTTGAGAGAGATCTTGTCACGAAAGTCAGCTGTCAGGTTCTCGTAGATCCGGCGCGTTCCCCGGTCCCACGTCTGCATCGGCGTCGAGCGTTCGATGTCGAAGAACTCCAGGTACCGACTGAAGAGCGCCGCCGGCATGTCAAACACATTCGTTGCCATCAGGAAATTGACAAACATGGGTTTCAGAATCTTGTACCTGAAGTCGCCTGAAAAGCCGCCCAGGTTCAGCACGGTCCCCATGCTGATGTAGTTGAACGGGTTCAGTGCATTCAGCAGCTTCGACTGCGATCTCGTCAGCCAGCCAATCCGATGCAGGCGCCGCAAGAGCAGTTGGAACTTCCGAATCTCGAATTGCAGCTGCTCCCGGATCTCGGAATCAAAGTCATGGGCATAGACACGGCCCTTGTACTTCACGCTATAGCTGAATCTCGTGTCGACCAGGTCAATGCCAAACTTCTCCATTAGCAAGACGATGTGGTGATAAACCGACGGAACACAAGCCGTGACGGATATGTCAAAAGGGATTGAGCTGCCATCATCCTGTGACATATCCGCCGTGATCGCATTCCCGCCAATCTGTTCATTTGCCTCGAACAGCCGAAAATCAAATCGGTCAGGATGGTGATGCAACGCCCACGCGGCCCCCAGCCCGGAAACACCCCCGCCGACGATGGCGATTCGCCGCGGCGATGCTCCCGTCTCGCTGGCTGTCATGACGAGCCGCGAGTCGCTGGGCTGGCCTTCCTGCCATTTGCCCACTCGTCTCTCAGGATTCCGTATCGGACTTCGTCAAGGACGTGCCCGCGATGCACCCGGTGTTGTCGTAGCAGTGCCTCCCGCTGCAGGCCGAGTTTCTCCAGGAGCCGGGTTGAGCGGACGTTGGGGGCCGTCGCGGTGGCCGTGATCTTGATGATCGGAAGACACCCGAACGCTTGGTCGATCACCGCTGAAGCGGCCTCGGCCATGAGACCGCGCCCCCACAACCACCGAGCCATTTCATAGCCCAGTTCCGCCCGTGCCATCCGGCGAACGACTTGCAGGCTCACCCCGCCGACTACCCGGTCCTGCTGCTCCAGGGCCCATACACACCGCTCGCGCCGATCGGCCAGGACCTGCGTGGCGACAAATGCGTCCGCATGTTGTCGCTCAAAGGGCTGCGCAAACGGAAGGTAACGCCCTACCTCCGGATCGCGCCTATAAGCGAAGACGTCCGCAACGTCGGCCAGTCTGAACGGCCGCAGGAGGAATCGCGGCGTCTGGATGGACTCCGGTAGCGACGGCCAGTCGTCGGTGGTCACGCAGATGGGCGCCGCTCGACCGACGGCCGTGGAATCAGCGCAGGCGCCAGGCTGGCCTCCAGCACGTCGTCAACGGCACGGCGCGCGACCGCGTCCTTCACCACCACCAGCGCATCGCGGAACGCCTCCAGCGTGATCCCCAGGTCGCGGTCGCTATGCGCTGAGCTGTGGCGTGGGTGCGTGTTGAATAGGACGCCCCGCTTGGCGGTTTCCTGCGCCACCAGAACGTTTAGCTTCTTTGACTCGTCGGCGCCAAGCGGCTCGGCGAACGTAAACCCAGGCGTTTCCGGCAGGCCTGAGATCTCGACTGGCAAATCCATCTCGTCCAGCACTTCCCGCATGCCCGATGTCAGTCGCTCGCCGTAGTCGGCCAGCTGCGCCGGCACGTCGCGCCGCTCGATCTCACTCAGCGTGGTAATCGCGGCCGTGATACCCACCAGGTCGCTCCAGTAGGTGCTGCTGACAAACATGTTGGACGCCGGCTCCATAACCCAGCGTTGGCCGACCACCGCGCCCATGGCGTAGCCATTTGAGATCGCCTTCGCGAAGCACGCCAGGTCTGGGACCACGCCGACAAACTCCTGGATCCCGTTTCCGCTGTAGCGAAAGTTCGTTGTCACCTCGTCGAAAATCAGCACCACGTTCTCGCGCGTCGCAAGCTCACGCACACCGGCCAGGTAGCCCGCCGGTGGCGCTTCGCCCATCAGGATCGGCTCCATCATGATTGCGGCCACCTGGCCGCGATGCTGTTCCAATAGCGACCCAAGCGCTGCAAGGTCCCCCCAGGGAAATGGAATGGAGGTGCCCCGCAGCGCCTTCGGCACCCCGGTCGGCTGGATATTCGGCACCGCGAACGGATCGAACGCCCCCTCCTGCAAATGACCCGCCGCCAGGTACCAGTCATGCCACCCGTGGTAGCCGCTGAAGAGCACGACGTCGCGACCCGTGCTCCCACGCGCGATGCGCACGGCGATGCCGCACGACTCGCCGCCGCCCTTGGAAAACCGCACCATCTCCGCGCACGGGATCCGCTCAATCAGCAGCTCCGCCAACTCGATTTCGCGCTCACTGTTCAGCGAGTACGTCGTGCCCTTGCCGATCTGTTCGATCACGGCTGCGTCAACCACGTCATCGGCGTATCCCAGGATCGCCGAGGTCACCGACATGCCGTAATCCACGTACTCCACGCCGCGGTCGTCCCAAATCCGCGATCCCTTTCCGCGTTCGGCATACACCGGCGCAACCCCGTTCGCGAAGGCGTACGGCCGCCGGCTGATCAATTGCGAGCCGCCCGGTATCACCCGATTTGCTCGCTCCCAGAGCGCGTAGGAGTTCGTCACGTCGTGCGCGCGGGGATCTCTCACGTTAAGCCGCCTTTACCTGAGCAAGCGAGGCATTCAGTCGCCCTCGCTGCGAGCTCGCCCTCACGGTAACGCTGCGGCTCACACAAGCCAACAGCGCCTCGGCGTGGCGGCGATTCGTCGGGTCGCACTCAAGCTCTGGAGGTACCCGTGCGAAGACGAATCGCGGCTGGCGCTAGTCGTCTCGAATTCGACGTTCCAGGCTCCGCAATGCGTCCTGCGTCGCCCGAAGCTCGCGCAGCAACTCTTCCCTCGACGGAGGCGATTCTAGATCCCGCAGTCGTTCAAGCTTGGCCTCATCCAGGTTGTTAATAATAATCGCGATGAAGAGATTGAATACTACGAATGTTCCAATCACAACAAAGCTGACGAAGTAGAGCCACGACAGTTCATTCAGCTCCATGGCTCGAAACATGACATCCGTCCATCCTTCCAGCGTGACGATGTTGAATAGCGTGAGCAGCGAGATTCCTAGATCGCGCCAATTCTCCGGATCGTGATCACCGAATAGATGAAAACCGATGATGGCGTAAATATAAACGACGATACTCATGAGAAGCATGACGTGTCCGACGCTTGGAATGGATCGAACAAGCGCGGTAACAATCAGCCGAAGGTCCTTGATCGTGGATACCAGGCGCAGTACTCGAAGCAACCGCACGAGCCGTGCAATCATCGCGAACTGCCCGGTCGCGGGGACCAGGGCAAACACGATGACCAGGAAGTCGAACACATTCCAACCGTCGCGGAAATACCCGGCCACACGAGGAGATGCCGCGGCCATCTTCAGAAGTGCCTCAACGATAAATATGCCAAGCGTTACGCTGTGCGCAATGTCGATCCAGTTGCCGAATCTCAGGTCAATGTCCGCTGAAGTTTCCAGCCCGAGCAGGACAGCGTTGAAGATGATGATGAACACGATGGCGGCGTCAAAGGACGGAGCTTCCGTAATCCGGCGGGACAGGGTTATGAATCTAGTCATGGTTGCGTTTCAATGCTCTGGGCGACGAAACCCGTTGGTGCTCCTGACGAGTTCGAGGCTTGTCGGTCGCACTCCCTCGATCAACTGGCGTGGTGAAACCGGGAATCCTCAAAGGACGCTGCAGGCGAACCGGCGGATATCGTACCAGACCTGTCACAAGCTTCAACGGGCCTCGCCGACACCTTGACGGCCAGAGCTTGGCAGGAAATCGCTTTCCTCTCCGGTTTGTGGGCTTCTTCCTCATGGGTCGAGATTCAATCGAATCACGCATGAGTCCTTCGCAAGGCATCGGTGGAATGGCGGGCAGAACGACATGGGTGCTGGCCGACAATGCTGACCGGCTGGTCGAAGTCCGTATGTATATGGAAATTATCGAGATTGAAAAACCACATCTGAAGCGTGCTTGAAGGCCAACAATGTACGAATCTACTGCTCCCACACAGCCGCAAGTGCAAGCGCCCGGATTGGTTCCGGAATTGTGGATGCAATCATATTCTTGCTACAATCGTGATCTGCATAAGAAGTCGAATCGTGACATTGCATCGAACATGCCTGCGTCGTTTTGGGAGATGCTTCTTTGGGACGCCACGATTCTGGTCTTGGCCGTCTTGCTTGACCTCGTGCTTCCCGAACCACCAAACGTCATTCATCCCGTCGTTTGGATGGGTCGCGCTACGGCCGCGCTGGAACGGCTGGATCCCCGGCGTCCATTCGCGAGCTTCCTCTATGGCGGCTGCATGGTCGCGCTAGTCGTCGGGCTCGCAAGCTCTATGTCATGGTTCTTAATGGCTGCACTTGCATCAATACATCCAATGGTCTATGTGCTTGGTGGCGCCCTCGTTCTTCGTTCCGCGTTTGCGGTAACGGGCCTGTCCGCCGCGGCTCTGCGTACCCGGCGTGACCTCGAAGAAAACCGGCTCGATGCAGCGCGGGACAGCCTGCGAAGTCTCGTGAGTCGCGACGCCGGCTCGCTCAATAAACCGCTGGTGGCTGCGGCCGCCATTGAGTCCGTTGCTGAAAACTCAACCGACAGCTTCGTTGGGCCTTGGCTGGCGTTCGTGGTCTTTGGCGTCCCGGGGGCGATTGCCTATCGAGCCATAAACACAATGGACAGCATGATCGGCTATCGCGGCCGCTACGAGTACCTTGGGAAGGTCGCGGCGCGGCTGGACGATCTGGTCAACCTGATTCCCGCACGCGTAAGTGCCGGACTATTACTGCTTGGCGGACGGCTGGTCGGACGTCCGGTGCGGGGTGGTTGGCGATCGATGCGGCGGGACCGCCACAAGACCGCCAGCCCAAATGCCGGACTGACCATGAGTGCCATGGCCGGACTACTCGGGGTTCGCCTGGAGAAGCCCGGAAATTACTGCCTCGGAGATGGATTTCGAAATCCTGGCCCCGACGACATCGGTCGAGCCGTATGGATTGTCAATCGAGCTGCGGCGCTGGCCATCTTTGTCTCCCTCGGTCTCCTGGTCGCGCGGCATGCAATCGGTGGCTGATCGGCTTCCGATGTCCCGCGACCCTGTCGTGCACGGCGGGGTCGGCGACGCTGAATTGCGGGCGCAAGGCCTGTCGCGGGACGGTGTGCTGGACTTCAGTTCAAACGTGAATCCGTTGGGCGCGTCGCCGCTCGTTCGGAAGGCCGTCGCGAAGGCTGATCTCTCGGCATATCCGGATCGCGACTGCCTGCTTTTGCGCGAAGCACTGGCGGCGCGGCTCGACGTCGGCGTCGAGAATCTGCTGATCGGAAACGGTTCGACGGAACTCATCCACCTCCTGGCTCGTGCATTTCTGGGCCCTCAGGCCTGCGGCCTGATTCTCGCGCCGACGTTTGGCGAATACGAAGCGGCCGCCAGAATCGCGAGCGCGGATGTGCACGTTCTTGAAGCAGTCGCATCGACGGGCTTCAACTGGTCGATTCAGGCGACAGTCCAGGCAATCCAGGAGCTCCGGCCCTCCGTGGTCTTTCTCTGCAATCCAAACAACCCCACTGGCGTCTACGTGCACCGAGCCGCCGTCCGGAAGCTGAGCATCGCACTCGGTCCAACCGGGCTATTGGTGTTGGACACGTCCTATGCGCCGTTCGCCGACGAACCGTGGGACGCGACTCCGCTACTACGCTGCGGCAACGTCACCTTGCTGCGGTCGATGACCAAGGACCACGGATTGGCAGGGGTGCGCCTTGGTTACATGGCAGCCCGGCCGCCGATCGTCGAGGCGACCCGGCGCCTGCAGCCGACATGGAGCGTGAGCTCGATCGCCCAGGCTGCCGGCATTGCGGCACTGGCCGATGAAGCGCATGTGGTTGCGGCTCGATGCGTCATTCGTGAATCCAAGGCCTACTTGTATGACCAACTGGCGGCGATGGGCGTGCCTGCGTTGCCCTCGGCGGCCAACTTCGTCCTCGCGCGCGTGGGTGATGCGACTGCCGTGCGCCAAGAGCTACTAAGCGCGGGAATCGTGGTCCGGGACTGCACGTCATTCGGCCTGCCCGCCTACATCCGCATCGCCGTACGACGGCGCGACGAGTGCGCTCGCCTTATCGACGCCCTCCGAAACGTGTTGGGCCATGGCTAGCAACGGCCGAGCCAGGGTCGTGATGGTCCAGGGCACCTCGTCGCACGCCGGCAAGTCCGTCATTGCCACCGCGCTCTGCCGAATCTTTGCCCAGGACGGGTACCAGGTGGCGCCGTTCAAGGCCCAGAACATGTCGCTCAACTCCTACGCCACGCCCGATGGCGGCGAAATCGGCCGATCCCAGGCCGTTCAGGCAGCGGCCGCGCTGGTCGAGCCGACCGTGGAGATGAATCCGATCCTGCTCAAGCCCGAGGCCGACAACCGCTCGCAAGTCGTGTTGCTCGGACGCCCCCGCGCGGTCGCATCGGCGCGCGAATACTATCGGCTCAAGTCCCGGTGGTGGTCCATCGTGACGGCGTCGCTCGACCGGCTCCGCGCGGAATACGACGTCGTCGTGATCGAGGGGGCCGGAAGTCCTGCGGAGGTCAACCTCAGGCAACACGACATCGTCAACATGCGGGTGGCCCTGCACGCCAATGCGCCCGTGCTGCTCGTCGGCGATATCGACCGCGGCGGAATCTTCGCGCAACTCGTCGGAACCATGGTGCTGCTTGAACCTGAGGAACGAGCCCTCGTCTGCGGCCATGTCATCAATAAATTCCGCGGCGATGCATCGCTGCTCACCTCAGGGCTCGACTTTCTGCACCAACGAACCGGAGTACCCGTCGCCGGCGTGGTTCCATTCTTCACCGACATTCACGTCCCGGAAGAGGACTCGGTAGGCCTCCAGCAAGCCGCCTCCCCGGGGACTGTGGACGAAATCGACGTTGCGGTCATGCGCTTGCCTCACATTTCCAATTTCGACGACTTCGATCCGCTTCGCCATGAGCAGGGTGTTCGGATGCGTTACGTGGCCCGGGCGGCCGAGTTCGATTCGCCCGACCTGATCGTGATTCCCGGCAGCAAGACCACCGTGGCCGACCTCCAATGGCTGCGCGCCCAGGGTTTGGCGGAGCAGATCGAGTCGGCGCGCCGCAGGCACACACCGGTGATTGGGATTTGCGCCGGCTATCAGATGTTGGGCGTAGACCTGTTGGATCCGCACGGCGTCGAGTCGAGCCAGGCGTCGACCACGGGTCTGGGCCTGTTGCCCACCACCACCACCTTTTTCCCCGAAAAGGCTACGCATCAAGTCAAAGGACGGGTAACCGGCGGGCACGGCCTGTTGCGCGATTGCCTCGGTGCCGAAGTTGTTGCCTACGAGATCCACATGGGCGCCAGCTCCACCACCGGCTTGGCAAGCCCGTTCCTGCTCGAGCAGCGCTCCAGGCAGCCGGTCAGCCTGCCCGATGGGGCCGTCGACGCCGACGGCCTCACCTTGGGAACCTATCTGCACGGTCTCTTCCACAACCAGGCCGTGCGCCGCTCGATTCTTGCCTGCGCCGGCGCACGGCGCGGGATTCGTCTGGCCTATTCAGACGACGGCCTCGACCCCAATCTCGAGTACGACAAGCTGGCAGCCTTCGTTCGTCGGCACCTTGACATAAATCTGATTCGCCAGGCCATGGGCCTCCGGCAATGAGACCGCCGCTGGATACGCGACGAGCCAGGCCGTCCACAACGCGCGGCGTGGCCTGGGCGCCGGGCACCTGCGGCGAGTTGGCCCAGGGACGACTGGACGGAATCGACGCAATGGTGACCTGTCCAATCGACCTCGGAGCCACCGCCACTGTTGACGTCGTGATCGGCACGGGTCACGTCCGTGCACCGGCCGGCGCTCGCAAAGCCCGCCGAGCGGTCGAGCTAGCGCTCGCGGCGCTGGAGCGACCGGATCTGGACGCCTGCCTGCGGCTGGAAAGTTCGCTGCCGCGGTCCAAGGGCATGGCCAGCAGCACCGCCGACGTGTCGGCGGCCATTGCGGCAACCGCCGAGGCCCTGGACATGACGCTCTCGCCGCCACAGCAGGCTGATCTGGCGCTGGCAATCGAGCCAAGCGACGGCGTCATGCTGCCGGGCATCGCGCTATTCGATCATCTCGACGGCCGGATTGCCAGGACGCTGGGGCCGCCGCCGCCCATGCGAGTGCTGGTACTCGAATTTGCCGGTGAAGTCGATACGGAGGCATTCAACGCGGGAAGCCGACTCGGCGGCTCGAACTTGGATACCGGCCGCTTCCGTGAGGCGTTCGAACTCATTGCCGCGGGAATCACGAATTGCGACCCCCGGCAGATTGGCAAAGGCGCCACGCTCAGCAGCCGGGCGAATCAATTGTTGCTCCCCAAGCCGCGTCTGCCTGATGCCATCAAGCTGGCCAGCGACGCCGGCGCCCTCGGCGTCAACGTTGCGCACAGCGGCACCGTCATCGGGCTTCTCTTCGATGCCGACGCCGAGCGAATCGCATGGGCCGCACATTCGGCACGACAGCGGTTGTCGGAAATCGTCACGATTCACGACTGCCGAATGATCGGCGGTGGCGCCGTTGTGCATCCAGGCACGCGACGGTCGGCGGCTACCATCGCCTGACCGCAGTCCGGCGTTGCGGATTCGATTCAGCCGCCGGGGCCCGGACGGCAATAGAAGTCGAGGCAGGAACGTGACAGGCCACGCGAGCGACCCAATCGATCTCGGCACTCGAAAGCATCTCTTTATCGACCTCTCGCTTATCGATCAAGCTGACGATGTGTCGCTGCGAGTGAATCCGCCGGTTGTGGGTGGGGTGGCCATTCACCGGGATCGGGCCTGGGAGCACCACATCCACTTCATGAATTCCGTAATCGACGACGGCGGTCTGGCCCGAATGTGGTACGCGTCCAGCAACATGGGTGCCGGCAATCTCCACTCGTATCGCTGGGGATATGCCGAGTCGCTGGATGGCGTCCATTGGCGAAAGCCGGATCTCGGACTCGTTGAACTCAACGGCGTCCGCTCAAACAACCTCCTTCCCGGGGTGCCGGGGAGCGTCTTGCAGGACCCCACGGCTCCTCCGGAGGAGCGCTACAAGGGGTATTGGCTTAACTGGGATCCGGACCTCGGTCCACTCGGATTCGGCTATTCCGTGTCGCCCGACGGCCTTCGGTTCACCTGGAAAGGCGGAAACGGCGTCGCGCTGCACGGTGACTCGCAGAACCAGGTCTTCTGGGATGAGCGGATCGGACGTTACGTGGCGTATTTCCGCAGCTGGGTCCCTGCCGGGCGCGACGAAGAGTCGCTGAGCGCCAACGGGCCGTGGCGGCGTGCGGTCGCGCGCTGGGAAACCGATGACCTCACGTCGCGGGATGGGTGGCAGCTCACCGATACGCCGGTTGATATTCGCGGCCCGCGACTCACCGGCGAGCTTCCCACGGTGCTCGCGCTCGACGCGCAGGACCCGCCTGACATGGACATCTACACGCCCTCG
>JAPPKM010000011.1 GCA_028874315.1 Chloroflexota bacterium | reverse complement strand
TCGCCTTCGTGTACATCACGCAGTACTACACGGCGTTCAACCGGCCGGTGCGCGAAATCGCCGAGGCCTCCCGAACCGGGGCGGCCACCAACATCATTTCCGGCCTAGCCGTTGGTCTGGAGAACACGGCGATGCCCATCATCGTCATCTCCGTTGCGCTTTGGGGTTCGTACCAGGCAGGCATACAAGGATTCGCCGAGCTGGGTATCAGCCTGGGTAGCGCCGAGGGCGAGATCAGACCCTTTGTAGCCGGCGTGTTCGGCACGGCCGTTGGCACGATGGGCATGCTGATGAGCGCGGCCTACATCCTGGCCATGGACACCTTCGGCCCGATCGCGGACAACGCCGGCGGGATCACGGAGATGGCGGACGCGCCGGAGGACGTGCGGGACATCACGGACGGTCTGGACGCGGTCGGCAACACGACCAAGGCGCTCACCAAGGGGTACGCCATCGGTTCGGCGGCGTTGGCGGCTTTCCTGCTGTTCAGCGCGTACCTGGAAACCGCGGGCCTGCACTCGGTGGACCTGTCCAAGGTCGAAGTGTTCATCGGGGGCATGCTTGGCGCCATGCTGGTGTTCCTGTTCAGTTCACTCGCGATTCGCGCGGTAGGACGCGCGGCCCAGGCGATGATTCAGGAAGTTCGCCGCCAATGGCAGGAACAGCCAGGGATCATCGAAGGCACCGTTGAACCGGACTACGGTCAAGCCGTAGACATCAGCACGCGCTCGGCGCTACGGGAAATGATCGCGCCGGGTCTGCTTGCGGTCATCATGCCCATCGTGGTCGGCATCGTGCTGCGGGCAGAAGCCGAGGCCGCGCTGCTGATGGTCGGCACGATCGCCGGCGTGCTGCTGGCGACCGTGATGAACAACGGTGGCGGCGCCTGGGACAACGCCAAGAAGTTCATCGAGGCTGGCCATCTGCGCGACGAAGACGGCAATCCGATCGGCAAGGGCACGGACGAGCACGCCGCGTCAGTGGTCGGCGACACCGTCGGTGACCCCTTCAAGGACACCGCCGGACCGTCGCTGCACGTGCTGGTCAAGCTGCTGAGCACGATCACGCTGGTGCTCGCGCCGGTGTTCATCTAGACGCCTTGACACTGGGCCGCCCGCCAGGGTGCGCGCCGGCGTCTTGCTGGGTCCACTGACCCATGTGGGGCGAGGTGATCATCCTGGCGGCGGTCCAGGCGCTGGCCGAATTTCTGCCGGTCAGCAGCTCGGGTCATTTGGTGCTGGTTCCCGCCCTGGCGGGCTGGACCGATCCGTTTCTGACGGGGCTGACGCTGTCGGTGGCACTGCACGTGGGGACGGGGTTGGCCTTGGTGATCGCGCTTTGGTCCGACTGGGTGTGGCTGGCCCGCGGTCTGGTTGGCAAGGGGCATTCCGTCCAGTTGGCCCGTCGGCTGCTGGCAGCGCTGGTGGGATCGACATTGCTGATCGGACTTATCGCGCTGCCGCTGCGCGGCTGGCTGACGACACTGCGCGACCCCACGCTGGCGGCAGTGCTGCTCATCGTCTTCGGGCTGGGCCTGGCGGCGGCGGACCGGTTCGGGACGAGCCGCCGCGACCTCACGTCTACGCCATTCGCATTCTGGGTTGCGATTGGACTGTCGCAATTCGCGGCGCTGGTTCCCGGGGTTTCGCGGGCGGGTATCACCATGACGGTGGCGCGAGGTCTGGGAGTGGAGCGTCAGGCCGCCGCCAGGTTTTCGCTGTTTCTGCTGGCGCCGGCAGTGGCGGGCGCGGGCCTGGTTCAGTTCGTGGACGTGGCGATCGGCGGCAAGCCGGTCGGCAGTATCCCGCTGCTGATCGGGGCAACGCTGGTCGCGGCAGTGGTGGGGGCGGCGGCCGTGCGCTGGCTGCTGCGCTTCGTCGCCCGTCACAGTCTGGCGGCGTTTGCCATTTACCGTGTGGCTGCCGGCACCCTGGCGCTGATCCTGTTGCTCACGCTGCGCGCCTGAAAAACCTGCGGCGCAAGCGCCAACCGTCCATATAATCGCGTCTCCCAGGCGAGGTGAACATGCGCATAGGGATTCTCAACGCGACGGGGTATTCCGGCGGCGAACTGGTTCGCTATCTGACCGTACACCCCGAGTTCGAGATCGTCGGCGTGACTGCGCGCAGCCAGGCCGGACGCCGTCTCCACGAGGTGTTTCCGTGGATGCGCGCCAGCGGCCGTGCCGCCTACGCCGACCTGGAATTGACGCCCGAGCTGAACGGTAGCGCCGATCTGGTGATCTCGTGCTTGCCACATAAGGCCTCGGCGGCGCACTTGGCCCCTTTTCTGGATGACGGCGTGCGCTGCATTGACGTTAGTTCCGATTTCAGGCTGCGCAAGCCGGCGGACTACCTGCGCTGGCACGGCGTGGAGCATGCGGCGCCCGAGTGGATCGACTCGGGCGTGTACGGGCTGACGGAGTGGCATCGCGACCAGATCCGTGGGACCGACCTGGTGGCGAACCCCGGCTGTCACGCCATCACGGCGGCCCTGGCGCTGGCCCCGGCGGCGAGCGCCGGACTTCTCGCTGGCCACGTAGTGGTGGACTCAAAAACCGGCGTTTCGGGGGCGGGGCGATCAGCGTCGGCCGCGTATGGATTCTCGGAGATCAATGAAGACTCGTCGGCCTATCGGGTGGCGGACCACTACCAGAGTCCGGAAATCGCGCAGGAGCTGAGCGACATCGGCGGCTCGCCGATCGAGGTGACGTTCGCCCCGCACCTGGTACCCATGACGCGCGGCATTCTGATCACGGCCTACGGGGCGCTGCATGATGACGTTGCGCCGTCGCGGGTCGAGCAGGCTTACCGCGACGCCTATGAGGACGAGCCTTTCGTGCACCTGGCAGGCATGCCGCCCCATACGAAGTGGACGGCCGGCGGGAACCACGCATTTGTGCATTGGACCGTCGACGAGGCGACGCAGACGCTGGTCGGCATGGCCGCAATCGACAACCTGGGCAAAGGCGCCGCCGGAAGCGCAGTCCAGAACGCGAACGTCATGGCGGGGATTGACGAGCAGGTTGGCCTGGCGATTCCGCCGAGTCACCCGTAATGCACGAACCGCCCGCGGAACTTGATGGTTTTCGGGTCGTTCGGGGCGGCACGCTGGCGCCGCGCGGATTCGTGGGCGGGGGCGTGACCGCCGGCATCAAGGCTACGGGGGCGCTGGACCTGGGCGCGATCCTGAGCACGCGCACGCCATGTCAGTCGGCGGCGACCTTTACGACCAACCGCGTGTGCGGCGCGTCGGTGACCATCAACAAGGAGCGCCTGAGCAGAAAGCCAGCCCGCGGCATCGTGTTCAACAGCGGGAACTCCAACGTGTTCACCGGAGCGCGCGGGCGGGCCGACGGCCTGGCGTTCATCGACGCCTTTGCCGGCCGGTTTGGCGTGCCGGCCGATGAGGTTCTGGTGGCATCGACGGGAGTGATTGGATTCCACTTGCCGATGCCCAAGATCCTGACGGGAGTTGAGTCCCTGGAACTGTCGGCCGACGCTGGCGAGGCGGTCGCAAGGGCCATGATGACCACCGATGTTGCGCCAAAGACGCTGGCCATCGAGGTTCCGATGTCCGGCGGCACCATTCGGATCGGAGGCGCCGCGAAGGGCGCCGGCATGGTGCATCCGAACATGGCGACCATGTTCGTCTTCATGACGACGGACGCCGAGTTGGAAGGCGGCACGCTGCAGCGCCTGCTGAGTGCAACCGTGGCCGACTCCTTCAATCTCCTCAGCATCGACGGCGACCAGTCAACCAGCGATACCGCCCTGCTGCTGGCCAACGGGGCAAGCGAAACCGGCTCGATCCAGGAAGGCACGCCGGACGCAGAAGCGTTTACACGTGGTTTGCAGGCGGTGTGCCGCTGGTTGGCGCGGGAGATCGTGCGGGGCGGAGAGGGCGTGACGAAGGTTTTCGCTGTGACGGTGCGCGGAGCCTCGGACGACGCCACGGCGCGGCAGGCGGCACGGGCGATCACGACTTCATCGCTGGTGAAAACGGCGATTCATGGCGGCGACCCGAATTGGGGCCGGATCGTCATGGCTCTCGGCAATAGCGGAGCGGACTTCAATCCGGACCTGCTCGACATCTGGATCGGCGATACGCAGGTCGTTCGTGACGGAGCGCCCGCGGTATACGAGGAGTCGATGGTTGCCGAGCATTTCCGGCAACCCGACGTGACGATCGAGGTGGCGCTGAACCAGGGCGAGGCCAGTGCGACGGCCTGGGGCGGAGACCTCTCGGCGGAATATGTGGCGATCAACGCGGAGTACATGACCTGAGCGCCGGCAATCTCGAATTCGATCAGACAGCCACGCCTGACCTGACCGACCGCTACGTGGTCGTGAAGATTGGTGGGACGGCGGATTTGGCCGCCGGGCGAATCGGCGCGGACGTGCGGGCATTGGTCGATGCCGGCGTGCGGGTCGTGATTGCCCATGGCGGCGGCGACGAGCTGACCGCCTGGCAAGCGGCGAGGAATCGCAAGACAACGTGGCACAACGGCCTGCGCGTGACCGACGACCAGACCCGGGACGACGCCGTGCTGGTGTTCCGAGGGCTGGTGGCGCCGGCCGTCGTGGGCGCTCTGCAACAGGCCGGGGTGTCGGCGGTCGGCATCAGCGGGCCTGATGGCGGCGTGGTGCGCGTCCGGCAAGCGTCGCCGAATCTCGGGTGGGTAGGTCGCGTCCGGACGGTGAACACACGGATTCTCGATGACCTGACGTCCGGGGGACACGTGCCGGTTGTTTCGCCGCTGGGGGTTGATGGGACCGGCGCGCTGTACAACGTGAATGGCGACGACATTGCCGGGGCGCTGGCGCGTGCGACGCGAGCCGCGGCTCTGGTGTTCTTGACCGACGTGGACGGGGTAAAGGGCGGCGACGGCGAGGTGCTGGCGCATCTGGATCCGACCGGCGCCGAGCGCTTGATCCGTGATGAGGTTATATCGGGCGGCATGGTTCCAAAGGTTCGGTCCGCGGTCGCTTTGCTCGGCGACGTGGGCCGGGTCTGCATTGCCAATGGCTCGCGGCCGCACGCGTTGCGCCGCGCCCTTAACCCGTCGGGCGGCGGTACGCAGGTGAGGGCCGAAGCCGCGTCCCTATAATCCGAGTCGGAACGGCGACTGCCGTTCGTCCCCTCCCGAGGCTGATCGACGCATGGGCTGGCAAGAGCTGGAAGCGCGCTATTACCACCAGGCGTTCCGCCGCTTTCCCGTAACGCTCGTGCGCGGCGAGGGGTCGCGCCTGTGGGACGACGAGGGCAATTCCTACCTGGATTTCACGGCCGGCATCGCGGTCACCACGTTGGGGCACGGCGACCCGCAGCTGTGCGAGGCCGTGGCGGACCAGGTGCGCTCCCTGGCGCACATTTCGAACCTCTTCTACACGACGCCGCAGCTCGAGGTGGCGCAGCGCCTGGTGGACAACTCGGCGCTGGACCGCGTGTTCTTCGTCAATAGCGGTGCCGAGGCCAGCGAGACCTGCCTGAAGATCGCGCGCAAGTGGGGACGGACGCAGCGCGACGGCGCCTACGAAGTCATCACGGCGGAGCACGGGTTTCACGGCCGCACGATCGCTACGACGGCGGCCACCGGAACGCCGGCCTACCAGGAACCGTTTGCGCCGATGCCGTCCGGGTTCACGCACGTGCCGCTGAATGACCTCGACGCCGTGGACGACTCGATCTCAGCGGCAACGGCCGCGGTGATGGTGGAATTGGTTCAGGGCGAGAGCGGCGTGCGAATGGCGGACGTGGACTACGTGCAAGGTCTGCGCCGGGTCTGCGACGAGCATGGCGTCCTGCTGATCTTTGACGAGGTCCAGACCGGCATCGGACGCACCGGCCGCCTGTTCGGCTACGAGAACTTCGGCGTTACGCCCGACCTCATCGGACTGGCCAAGGGGCTGGGCGGCGGGCTGCCCATCGGGGCCGTGCTGAGCAGCGAGACCGTAAGCGTCCTGGCGCCCGGTGAGCACGGCTCCACGTTCGGCGGCAGCCCGGTTGCCTGCGCCGCAGCGCGCGTGGTGCTGGACCGCGTGATGGCACCGGGCTTCTTGGACGAGGTTCGGGCAAAGGGCGAGCACGTCCAGGCGCGACTCCGAGATGGCGCCGGCCGAGGCGATCGAATCACCGACGTGCGCGGCCTGGGTCTGATGATCGGCTTCGACCTGGAATCCGAGGACGTGGCGACCGACGTGGTGGAGAAGGCTCGCAGCAACGGTTTGCTGCTGATCAAGGCCGGGCCGGAAACGATACGCATCGTGCCGCCGCTGACAATCACCCTGGATGAACTCGACGAGGGCCTGGATGCGCTCGACGCTGCGCGTGGCGCCTGACGAGATCACGTCGCCCCGTCGGCCGAGATAGCCCGCGCCTATGTGGGGTGGACGGTTTGATAAACCTCCGGCGGACGCCGCCCGAGCCTTCACGCGCTCGTATCCGGTCGATCGGCGCATGTACCGCGAGGACATCGTGGCCAGCCGCGCGCACGCCGCCATGCTGGGTCGGCAGGAGATCATTCCACGCAGCAGCGCGGACGCGCTGACCTCGGCGCTTGATGAGCTGCTGTCGGAACTTGATCGGACTGGCGGCCCACCGGCGACGGCTGACGATGAGGACGTTCACAGCTACGTCGAACGTGAACTCACGGCGCGCCTCGGTGATGACGGCCGCAGGCTGCACGTGGCCCGAAGCCGAAACGACCAGGTTGCGACGGATTTCAGGCTCTACTGCAAGGGCTTCTGCTTGCGGCTTGTCACCGCGGTGCTTGACCTCGTGGGCGTGCTGATTCAGCGGGCCGACCAGGAGGCGAGCACCATTGCGCCGGGTTTCACGCACCTACAAGTCGCCCAGCCGGTCACGCTCGGGCACTACTTTCTGGGGCTGGCCGAAATGCATCGGCGAGACGTGGACAACATCCTGTACGCCTACACGGTGGCCGACGTTTGTCCGTTGGGCGCCGGAGCGTTGGCCGGCGTGGCGTTCGACATCGATCGTGAGTTCGTTGCGTCGGAGCTGTGCTTCAGCCAGGTTGCGCGCAACAGTCTGGACGCGGTATCCGACCGAGATTTCGTGAGCGCGGTGCTACAGACCTGCGTGACGCTCACCGGGCACATGTCGCGCTGGGCGGAGGACCTGGTGATCTGGGCGTCGCCCGGCTTCGGGATCATTCGCTTCGACGATGCTTTCGCCACCGGTAGCAGCATGCTGCCCCAAAAGCTCAACCCTGACGTAGCGGAGTTGACGCGCGCGAAAGCCGGTGCCGTTGCGGGCGCGGCCATCGGGTGGCAAGCGACGCTCAAAGGGGTGCCGCTGAGTTACGCCCTGGACATGCAGGAGGACAAGCGCGCCGTTTTCAGAGTCGAGGACGACGTGCTCGCGTCGCTGCGGGCGCTAACCGGAGCCCTGAGCACACTGACGATTGACCGGGAGCGCATGGCGGCGGTCGCGAGCCTCGGGCATCCCACGGCTATTGAGATTGCCGACTACCTGACTGAACGTGGTGTGCCGTTTCGCGACGCGCATGCAGCCGTGGGTCGGCTGGTTCGCCTGGCTGAGAATCGAGGCATTGAACTGACCGACCTGAACGACGCTGACTTCGTCGCGGCTGACGCGAGGCTGTCAGGCGACGTGCGGGACAGGTTGCATCTTCAGAGCGCCGTCGCGCGACGCACGTCGCTTGGCGGAACGGCGCCGACCCGAGTGCAGGAGGAGGCCGGGCGCGCAGAGCGCTGGCTGCGCTGGCAGCGTGACCACGTGCATGACTTGAGCAGCAGGGGCCTGCCGACAGCCTTGCAGCCACCGGTGAGTGCCTAATTGAGCGCCGAAGCACGAGCGGTGCGGCGCCGATGGCGTGGGCTGGGTCAGCGTCCTGGCCCCGACAAGGTCGCTAGGAAGCAGTGACGAGCTCACCCGCGTCGCCGATCCAGCTCTCGATCGTCATTCCCGCTTTTGACGAGGAGCGCCGCCTGGGCGCCACGCTCAGCGCCGTTGGCAAATGGGCGGATGGCCGCGGCTCAAGGGTTGAAGTTGTAATCGTGGATGACGGGTCGGGGGACGGCACGCTTGAGATTGCACGCTCCTGGGCGAGCGAGACGATCAGTGCGGGCCAGGTTGTTCCACTGGTGCTGGCCGAGCCGCACCGCGGCAAAGGTGCGGCAGTGGCGAGTGGGATGCTGGCGGCGCGCGGCGCCGTACGGATGTTCATGGATGCCGACCTGGCGGTGCCGCTCGTGTTCGTGGAGCGGATCGTCGAGGAAGTTCGCCGCGGTGCCGACATTGTGATCGGTTCGCGGGAACTGGATCAGTCGCGTCGGCTCAATGAGCCGTGGCGACGCCACGCGCTCGGGCGGGGCTTCAACTGGCTGGTGGGACGGCTGGGCGTGAGCGGATTCAGCGATACGCAGTGCGGATTCAAAGGTTTCTCGGCCGATGCGGCTGAAGACATTTTCAATCGGGTGCTTCTGTATCCGGCGCGCGGCGGCGTGATCCAGCGCGAGCGAGTGACGGCCTTCGACGTGGAGCTGTTGGCCATTGCGGGCCGTCGCGGCTGGCAGGCAGTGGAGGTTCCCATTGAGTGGCGACACGTTCCAATGAGCAAGGTGCGCCCGGTTCGCGATGCCGTCTCGATGTTGCTCGATGTCCTGCGCGTACGGTGGCATCTGCTGCGCGGGGCGTACGACTGACCGCGCTGCGGCTGCCGCTCGACCGCCGGAGGTTGGATTCGTGAGCAATCCGCTTACCAACGCAGCAATGCGCTCTTGAACAGGTGAAGATGTCGAATTGAGCGACAAGAGCATCGTTCTGTTTGATGGGTGGCTCGCCACGCTCGGCGGAGGTGAGCGGCAAGTCTTGAGCGCGGCCAGTGCCCTGCGGGACTTGGGAACGGTCAGGGTGGTGTCGCATTGCCCCTTGCCGCGCTCGGCCGTGGTGGACTGGGCCGGCATCGACCTGGATGACGTGAGCTTTCGCTTCATGCCGGAGCGCCCCCAGCTAACAGCACGCGACATTGCCGGCAGCGCGGATCTCTTCGTCAACGGCACGCATCTCAGCCTGGTGGACGGTCGAGGCTTACCGTCGATCCGGTTCGTTTACTTTTCGGCGCGGCCCAGCAGCACCGCGTGGATCGTCGTCGGACGCACGCTTCGAAGACTTCGCCACGGACTTGGCGCTGCCCACGAGACGTCCGGCTGGTTTGGTACGGAAGCGCACCAGGGCGCCCTTTTCCGGCAGTCCGACGGGGATGGACGAATCCGCGTGCGGGAAGGAACGCGCGTCAGATTCTGGTTGAGCGCCATGAGTCACGACGACCGGACGTACTCGATCCTGACGAGTTCGGGTGAAGAGCTGGTCCAGGGACGCGCGGGCGACAAAGGCGATTTTGCACCCAGTCCCTGGGTGGATGTTCCATCGGGCTGCCACGAGCTGGCCGTCCAGTCAAAGGCATCCGGCGGGACAAACCGGTGGGAAGGCCGGCAATTGGGTCTGGGCCTGGGGTCAATCGAAGAACGGGGAGCACTGACTCGAGACCTATATCAGCGTTTAACGCGTCGCCTGGTTCCCAAAATGGCCTACTGTGCGGGCGACGACCATGCCGCGCGCTATTCCGACGCGCTGCGCTCGTACGACGCGGTGACGCCCAATTCGCACTTCACCGCGTTGTGGCTGCGACGGCGCTGGGGCGTTTCGGGACCTGTCATCGAGCCTCCGGTCATTGCCGACGCACGCCGAGAGTCGGCAATTCAGTGTCCGCTGATCGTGTCGATTGGGCGTTTCTTTGTCGGCGGGCACAACAAGAAGCACCTGGCCATGGTGCGCGCCTTTCGGACGCTGTGCGACCGCGGTCTCGTCGGCTGGCGTCTGGCCCTGGTTGGCGGCGTTGGCCAACGTCCGGTCGATGCGGCCTACCTGCGCCAGGTGGAGCAGGAAGCGCAGGGTCTGCCAATCGACGTGTTTCCGAACGCGGACGAGGCCAGGGTGCGCGAGCTGCGGGCGGACGCCGCGATTGCCTGGCACGCGGCTGGATTCCAGGAGTCTGAACGGCGAGCTCCCGAGCGATTTGAGCACTTCGGCATGGCGGTCGCCGAACTGATGATGTCCGGCACCGTTCCGGTGGTTTTCGACGGCGGCGGATTGCGTGAGATTGTCGAGCCAGGTCACAGCGGCTATCGGTGGCGCACGCTCGATGAGTTGGCCGACTTCACACTCGCACTGGCCCGGAATGGGCGGCGTCGCCACGAGATGGGCGAGGCGGCACGACGACGTGCCACGCGCTGGTCGCTGGCCAACTACCAGCGGCGGATCGTGGAACTGGCCCGCGAGGTGATGGACGGCCACCAATCCCGCGCGTGAACGCTGATTAGCGCCTGGTCACACGTAAACGGATTCTTGTGGCGGCGCCCCAGTCTGACGCCACGATTGATAGCATCGTAGGTTCGTGCATCGACTGCGTGGTTGGGCGTGGCACTACTCGTTCAGAAATTTGGTGGATCTTCGGTCGCGACGAGCGAGCGAATCCGTGCGGTGGCCGAGCGGATTCACGACTCGCTAACTCAGGGCGACCGCATAGCCGTGGTGGTGTCCGCAATGGGCGACACGACCGACGATTTGATCGCTGCGGCGGAGCGACTGGCCACGCGGCCGCGCTCACGCGAGTTGGACTTCCTGCTGTCCACGGGCGAACTCGTTTCCGCGGCTCTCATGTCAATGGCGTTGCATGAACTTGGATGCGACGCGGTTGCACTATCAGGACCGCAGGCAGGAATCCGGACAAACGGGCGCTACGGCCGCGCCCGCATCACCGAGATCGAGCCGACGCGTATTCGGGCCGAACTCGAGGCTGGCTGCGTTCCGGTCATGGCGGGCTTCCAGGGACTTGGGCCTGGCGGTGACATCGTTACGCTCGCGCGCGGGACTTCGGACACGTCCGCCGTGGCGCTGGCCGTGGCCCTAGGG
>JAPPKM010000154.1 GCA_028874315.1 Chloroflexota bacterium | reverse complement strand
CGGCGCCAAAGGCGGCCAGCAAGGCAAGGACGATGGCGATGGCCTGGCCGATGGACTCCACGCGTTGGGCCTGCGGGGTGGGGACGACCCCGAATTGTAGGCGGGAAATTGGGTGCTCTCGTGCGCGTAAGAGTTTTTTCCAAAAAACTCTTGAGGCTGCGCGGGGTGGTTTGGGGCGGGGCCGAGTCGGGTTGGGGGGCGAGGACTGGATTCCGGCTGAAGACGCCGGAATGACGGATTGGGTGCGGCGGGGTGGTTTGGGGCGGGTTGGGGTATGGGGCTGTGGCTGGACCGGATTGGCACGGACGGATGGGGCCGGTGAGGAACGAAGACTGGGTCCGCCTCCTTCGACAAGCTCAGGACAGGCTTCGACAGGCTCAGGGCGGGCTCTCTGGAGACGCCGGGATGATGGGTTGCGGACGGGGAGCGGGCGGCGTGGTGAGAGTCGGAGGGGGAGGGGGAGGTGTGCTCGGGATGCGTGTGCCGACGGGGTGGCAGGTTGCGCTGGGATTGATCATGGCGCTGGGTCCCGGCTGAAGACGCCGGGATGACGACTTGGGTTGCCAGGGGATGTGGTTCGGCAGGCTCACCAGGGACGCAGGGTGTGCGTGAGGGTGTTGGGTGGTGCTGGGTCCCCCATTCGACAGGCTCAGGGCAGGCTCTCGGGGACGCCGGGATGTCGGGGACACGGAGGGCGCGGATGAGGGCGGTGAGGAGATGGGAGAGGGAAGTCAAGAAGGGGAGAGGGTCGAGGGCAGAGAAGTGAGATTGGAACGGGATGGGGAAAGAGCGGAGGGGTAGGAGGGCGACGGCGGTGGGCATTTGGAGCGGGGGGTGGTGAGGCTTACTCAGATAGTGTACATTGGTGGGGAGGGGAAGGCAATAGGGGGCGAAGAAGGCGTGAGCTGAGAGGAGTGAGCGTTGAGAGAGGAGAGGGAGCTTGGGAGCAGCTGCTTCGGGAGCGTTGCCAGGGGTGGCTGGGGTGCGCTTGGAACGGTGGTTGCAACTGGGTCCCCGCCTGCGCGGGGATGACGGGGGGAAGGAGTGAGAGTCGGAGGGGGAGGTTGGGAGCGTCCGGACAGGCCAGGATGCCAGGGGTGGCTTGGTTGCGCTGGGGTTGATCGGAGTGCTGGGTCCCGGCTGAAGACGCCGGGATGACTGTTTTGGTTGGCAGGGGTGTGGTTCGGCGGGCTCACAAGGGGCGCGGGGTGTGCTGGGATTGATTGGGGTGCTGGGTCCCCGCCCTGGATCGGGTCCCCCGGATCGTGTCCGGGGCAGGATCTGCGCGGGGATGACGTCCTGGTTGCTGCTGGGACCCCGTCGACAGGCTCAGGGCAGTTTCTCCTTCGGCAGGCTCGGGGCAGGCTTCGGCGGGCTCGGGACGGGGTCTTCGGGAACGCCGGGATGGAGTTGGTGGGTGGTGGAAGGGGAGAGGTGAGAGGCGAGAGAAGCGAGAGTGGAACGGGACGGGGAGGGGAGTGTGAGGGGGAAGGGCCGGGGTGCTGGCAGTGATGGCAGTGCAAGCAACGTCAGCAATGTGAGCAGGGCATGCGGTGATGGCATTGCAGGCAATGCTGGCGGGGATGGGGGCGTGGGCGACGGGGCGGTGGCCAGCGCAGGGGGCTCGTAAGGGATGGCTCGACGGCTTGGGCCGGGCCTCGGCGATCGGAAGCTCCAGGCTGCGCGCAGCCTGGGCCGCTGGGCAAGCAGGGTCCAGGACTAACTGGATCAGTCGGGATCGAGTCGTCGAATGAGTTGCAACTGATACTCGCGGCCGTCAGCGTCGTCAAATGCTGAGTGGTGAAGTCGACTTCCGACGGCAAGCGTTCGAGCGCCACGGACAGCATCCCATGCTCCTCGCAGGACGCCGCTGAGTTTGTTCTGCGGTTGCATGTCGTCCGCCGTATCCACGGACGCAGGATGGGAGTGGAATCGAACTACAAGTGACCCGGCCACAAGCCAAGCAAGCGACAGATAGGCCTTCGAGACGCCAGTGTCCCCGCCGTCTTCGATATCCGCGCCACGCCATACGAAGAACCCGAGCCGCACGATAGGTGCCCCCATGCCGTCGGCCCCCACGATGCGGAGGTCACGCACGGATGTTGGCTCTTCCTCGTAGTCGTCCAGACGATGGCGCACGACGCGGGTGGCTACGAGTGATGCACCCGCAAGCACGACTATGGGAGCAATTATGAGCGCGATGAGACTCCAGAGAGGCTCGGCGGCCGCCCACTCCGGGACCTGAACCGTGAACTCCTCTGAGGCGACCGTTCGCCATTCGTCGTCGACGAGTACTCGGACTTCCCGGAGGTAGCGGGCGTCCTGTGTCTCAGACGGCGGTAGCGCGGCTTCCAACCGAACCGGCGGGCGGGCGGTGGCTGAGTCCACGCAGCGCGGACAGGCCGGCCCAACTCCGGCGAGATCGGTGACGCGAAGCTGCGCCTGAATTGCGGCTGCCGCCTGGCAGTCGGTCTGTTCCTCCAGCACGGCTGCCTGCGTGTTGCGGACGCGGAAGCGCGGGCGGTTGTCCCAGGTGAGGCCAAACCGATATGCGTCCACCCGGGAGTCTGAGGGTGCGAAGCTGGCGGTCTTGGGCGATTCGGCCGCGCACTCCGGTAGAGGCGTCGGGGTCGGTGTAGGACTAGGCGTGGGCGTGGGCGTGGGCGTAGGCGTAGGGGTTGGCGTGGGTGTGGGTGTCGGAGTTGGTGTGGCTGTTGCGGTGGGGGTAGGGCTAGACGTAGGTGTCGGCGTGGGACTGGGCGACGGCGTGGGCGTGGGCGCCCGTGTCGGTTCGGGCGATGGGGTGGGCGTAGGTGCTGGCCTGGGTGTAGGTGTTGGCTCGGTGACGACGAACGAGACGCTCCCAAACACCAGGCGGTCAGCCTCACCCGTCTGAGGATCCTCAACCAGCCGCGACAAGCGCGCCGTCCAGCGACCGGCTTGGAGCCGGCCAATCGTGTCGCTGCCGTCCTGGGCGGTGACGAGCAACGACCCAGCGTCAGTCGGGCGAAGGCCGACATGTCTAGGTGGCTGGTCACGGCCATCGCGTACCAATTCGAGAGAAAAGGCCTCGTCACGCAAGGAGTCCGTGTGGACAGCACTTCCGTCCAAGGGCATTGCCGTGAAGGCGACCGGTGAATCCGTGGTCGGCGCCGCGGGCTGCGGCACGAGCTGGAGCTGAGTGGGAAGCATCAGGCTGAACAGGTTCGGATCAGGGAGGGCGGACTCGACACGCCAAGCGCCCTTGGCCGGGGCCTGGATTCGCCAGCGCTGGGACGAGCCAACGGCGCGGAGCTGGGCCTGACCGCTCTCACGGACGTCGCGCCCGTCGGGGCCTTTGACCGCAATCTGGTCGTCAGGTCCGACGTTAGTCACCGCGAAGTGGACTTCGCGCAGCCCGGCTGGCAGCAGACACTTGCTCACGCCGGCGTCGTTGGGGCACAGGTTCGTGACGCCGCCGATGGCGGCTTTGCTGATCTCGCGGGTGAGGCCGGCGGGATCGAGCACGCGCAGGACGCGGCGCGCGCAATGCTGCTCGCCTTCGCAGCGCGTAATGGCGCGCCAGAATGCTTCGGTGCTGGGGAACCACTGGTTGCGGGCGTCGATGCCTACGACGAACACTTCCACGGGAAATGCGGCGGTCAAGGCAGTCCAGGCCTCGGCTAGGCCGCACATGTACACGCCGCGGTCCTCAGTGACGGCAATCTGGGCCAGGGCGTTCGCGGGGCAATTCGCGGCCGTTTGGAAGGACGGGGCAAGTTCCGAACCACGGGGGGCAGGTCCGCCGTCCGTGATTAACACCACAACCTTGGCACGGCCGGGATCTTCGGACGGCTCCGAGCCAAGTGCGGCGTCGATACTTGCCGGGGGACAGTCGGCGCCCGGCGGCGGACGAATGCCAACCGCCACGCGCCAGGCCAGGCAGAGGGCCGAGTGAAAGTCGGTGCCTCCCACCAACTCTTCTCGCCGAAACTGGTCGCGAACCCCGAGCGCGTCCGGCTTCGATAGCGGAAGGATGATGCGCGGCTCCGCGTCGGGCGAGCCTTCAACGTACGGACTGCCGAACCCGACGCCGCCCACCCGCAGATCGAACGAGTCCGTAAACGCGGCAATCGTGTCTATCAACTCCCGCGCCGCTTCAATGCGCCGACCCTCGGGATCGCTTTCCTGCATCGAGAGCGAGTGGTCGATGACAAGGACGACGTCGGCGGCGTCGGGAGCATCTCCACGCACGCCTACGGGATCGGCCAGTAGCGCCGCCGTCAGGGCAGCGACGAGTACAAGCACCGCCCCAGTTCGAGCCGGCAGGTTAGCCTGCGTCGACGTGCGGCTAGGAAGCGCTGCTGGCAAGCGCGCGCCGCCTCTTATGACCCGATCTCAGCACGAACTCCACCGCTCGCTGCCAATCCCCGGACGCGTCGGCGTCGTCCATTAGGTCAACGTCCTGGTGCAGCAGTTGCAACATGGACTCATGCTCGTGGTCCGCCGCGTCGCGACTCCCCACTTCCCACCAGCGCTCCACGAAGTGGCGTTGCAAGTTCGCAATCTCCGCGTTCCCGAGTCGGGCCCACTCCTCGAGCGGAAGTTCCGCACCGCTGAACTCGACAACCTGCCACTTTTGCCTAATCAGGCCGCCGGCCATAGCACCCTCGAAGAGCATGAACTCGTGGAAGGCGTCAAACGCGTTGACCACTCGTAGCCCTGGGCCAAAGGCGTTGTCCTGCGCGCTCGTACCGGCAAGCAGCGGTCGCTCAATGAGTGGGAGAGCCGCGCCGCCCCTCCGGATTTCCCAACTGCTGCGGCGGCTGCTCGCACGGTCGCGGCTGACCTGCTCACCGATGACGTCGTCAACTCGCAGGAGGTAAAACAACTCCAGGATCGTCGGGCCTTCTTCGTGGGGATGGCTGCCGAGCAGTCGGGCGGCCACGGAGGGAAGCAGGGGTTGCAGGGGATACCCGTCAGCCTCAACCGCGGCGGCGGCGGACAGTTCCGGGAGGATGTGGAAGTTGCGCTTGTTGGCGCCGATAAAGCCAGGCGACCGCGCGTCTTTGGACACGCCGTAATAGGTGTCGTGCGCCCTGTGGGCTTCCTGCGTCGCCATGATGCTGTTTGGCGCCCAGGGGCAGTCGCTTACGCTGGGCGCCCACAGCGACAGCAGCGCAATCGATGCGCCGAGTTCAGGCACGACCAGCGGTTGCTTGAAGTCTCCCATGTACTCGCTTAGTTCGTCCCGTACCGATTGGGCCAGCGTGCCGCCGGCGTCTTCGTACACACAGCTCACGACCAACCCCTGCACATCGACTGAGGGAACGTACAGACGCTTGACGGTGGCGTCGGTTTCGTTGCAGTCCACCGAGCTGCGGCGGCGGTCCTGCCCTGTCAAGGGCGTACCGCTCGGCGTCTTGTGCACAAGCGCGGCCAGGTGCCGGTCAAGGGTCGCAAGGGCCGCGTCACCGGCCTCGCGGAGCAGCGCCTCGTCAAGGGTGCGCGGCAAGTGCCGGGCCAATGCGGTCGTGGCGGCGCTGTCAACTGCCGCGTCGATGGCACTGAGATCCAGGCCGCCTGCCGAGGCCGCGCCAAGCTGCTCGCCGTTGGCCTGCCGTCGACGCTCGCGGATATCTCCCGCCATCAGGCGGACGAGGCCACTGGCCGCCTGACCGCCATCGTTCCCGTCAGCAATCGAGAAGCTCAAGTCGCGTATCAGGGAGTCATCCGAAGCCTGGGGATCGATACGCACGCGGCTGGATAACGCACCGAGGAACTCCGGCGTCTGAATCTCGGGATCCGAGAGATCGCGCCCGATCTCCTCCACTGAGTGCAAGGGTTTGGTGTGCACCTCGCCCGCCCGGGCCTGCGCGTTGGCCAGTAGGTCCGCATATACGTCGCGAAGTTCAGCGACCCGGGTTTCCAGCGCGTCCACTGCTTCTTGCGCCCGGGGCACGAAGCTCTCGGTGATCGCGCCAAACAATGCCTGGCCGGTGTGCGCGAACACGCGGTCCTCATAGAGACGAAACAGGCGCCGTTCCTCCCGTTGGCGGCGTTGCGAAAGCGGGTCTCTCCGGGATCCCCGCAACTGCCGGTACATCAACGCCGCTGTGGCGAGCGACGCTACGACCACGGTTAGCCAGAGCAGACTTGCGTTTCCCGGAAACAGTCCGGCCACGAAATACGCGCCGATGCCCACCCCTATCGCGACGAGGAACAGCAACAACCAACTGCCGAGCGTCAGCCCGGCCGTCGTCCGCGGTTCAGCGGGGCGGTGCAGGGCGCTTTCCTGGTCGGCGATGCGCCGGCTGATCCCCGCCGCTGACTGGTACTTGGCCTGGTTGGCTGAGCCGCCAGGCAGCCGGCCTTCGATTCCGCGGCCGTGACCGAAGAACGTGCGGATGGCGGCCACATCGGTCTTCAACTCTTCAATCTGCGTCTGTAGTGCACTCAGCGGGTAGGGCCCGCGAGTTTGCTCTTCAGGATTCAGGTACTCGCCGGCCACCTGGGTCACGAACGTCCGAAAGCGATTACCTTCAGTCCGAATCTCCTCGCGCACATGCTGCTCGATGTGCTCCTCGTGCTGCGTCCAGCGCTGCTTGAGTGCGGCGGTCAACGACGCGCAATAGGCCTGCCAGTCCTCGTCGCCAGCGTCGTAGCCAGCGCGTGTCCGGTTCGATCCAGTGTCAATCCCAGTGAAGTCCAGGGGAGCTGAGGTCACGGTAGTAAAGGGCTTGACCAAGTTGTCCATGTCGCTCGGTCTGATGGTCGTTTCGCCGCCCTTGGCTAAGGCCAACGCCCTGGACTCGTTGTCCTGCAGAAACTTTCCAAACGCCCCCGGGTCGTTACCCGGATATTCGAAGAAGCGGCGGCCGAGCTTCGGTCGGTCCTCCCCCTCGGCAAGGTGTCGCAGCGCCGCCTGGGCAAGGCGGCTGCTGAGGCGGCGAGCGCGCGCTAACCGCGGATAGTCAACGGTCACCACCGACGGCAGCAGACGCTGAGGGAAAGTCCCAGTCCTCGCATCCAGGTCGTCGACCGCCGCCGCGTTGCTGAGAATTCGAACGAGGGGGTCGGTTTCTCGATAGACATCGGCCTTGCGGGCCTCGCCGTCGCGCGACCGGCGACCCATCCAGTACACGCGGTGAAACGGTCCCGATCCGAGGCGGTAGCGCAGGTCGTTCGTGGCATTGCCCGTGGCAATCGGGAACCGTCGAACCGGGAACGTCGTCCACGGGTCCTGGTGATACAGCAGTTCAAGCTCGCGGATGATGGCGAATGTGCCGGTGCGCCCCTTGCTCTGCATCTCAAGTTGATCTTCGCCGTTATCCAGGGGCTCGTTGTCGAATGCGCTCGATGCAATCAGAATCAGGTTGGTCTCGAGGTCGGTCGCCAAGGGGTGTTCAGCCAGCCACAACGCGAAGGGCAGGAACATGCCCGCGCCGGTACCGCCGGCCGTGGAGGCCACAATATTGACGGTGATGCGTTGACCGTCCCGTCCCGCCGTCCGCAGCGCGTACCGCAAGCGGTCCGTGAACCTCCGCGTGGCGTCTGCCTCAGGACCCGTCGCATCCGGGTCCATGAAGGCGGCAAAGGCCAACAGCCCGGCCGCCCGCAGCCCCCATAAGCCTTCGACTGGAGGCTCCTCGGTCTTCATTTCGCGAGCCGTCTGGCTCATCACGGCGGCCTCGGGCCTGGTTTCCGGACCAGGACGCTGCGACTGCGGATCCAATCCGGCACCTGCGCCCAGGCGTTCCCAGGCTGGGGCCGTGTCGTCCGTCGCCCTGTCGGCAAACTGCTCGTGTGGCGCGAGCAAATCGTGCCCAAGCGCAAACGCGCCGGTATGGGTTGACTCGCGGCTCAGGTCAAAGGCGATGAATTCCGGTAATGGGAGTTCGTAGTGTGTCCGAAGACCCTTAAGTTCCTCGGCGACGTACTTGCCCGACCCGCCCAGAAAGACGTTGATGGTGCTCATGGTGACGGTCGGTGCGCCGTACCTGCTTCTGACCAGTGGCGACCAGAGGGCTGAGCGGATTCGTTTCGACGATGGAGAGACTGCCGTCGCCGGCTAAGGTCCGAGTAGATGCAACGCAAGGTCTGATAGTCAACAGTGAACTTGACCGACATGCTCCGCCCTTTCGTCTCCGCCATGACGAATCATGCAGATGGCTTGGTCGGTGCGCCTTCTGCTGAGGACGGGATATTACGCAATCTTCATGCCATTTGTCTCGAAATTGTGAAATCTTCGTGCAGGTCGGTTGGGGACGGCGGGCGGTGGGAGGTGTGAGTGGCGAGGTGGGGGTAGGGGTGCGAGCGAGCGCGGGTCCCAGGCTGCGCGCAGCCTGGGCCACAAATGACGGCGGCCTGGGCGACAGGGCACGAACGGTTGGGTACCGCGAGCGGAGGACTGGATCCCGGCTGCGGACGCCGGGATGACGGAGGGATGGCGGGGTGCGGGGAAGAGGCCGGATTGGGATCGGGACCCAGTCGGCAGGCTCAGGGCAGATTCAAAGCACGATGAAGCGCACGACCGGAAGACGGGCGGGTCTCAGACGCCGCCCCTACGCCAGAAGAGGATGCGGACCCGAGGGAGGCTGGCTGGGAGGGTTGGGTGCGTGGGGGTGTGGTTCGACACGGGCCCGTTCGACAGGCTCAGGGCAGGCTCTCCAGAAGATTCCGGCCCGGCTCACCACGAACGGTTGGGCACCTCGAGCGAGCACGGGCGGGTCGGGGACCCGCCCCTACGAAAGACGCGGGGACGCCGGGGGATGGGAGTGGCGAGGTGGGGGAAGGGGGGCGAGCGAGCGCGGGTCCCAGGGTGCGCGCAGCCTGGGCCGCAAGGCGCGAGCGGGGTGCGCGGAAGAGGCCGGTTAGAAACCGGCCCCTACGTCCGGAGGGGATGCGGAGGACTGGATCCCGGCTGGGGACGCCGGGATGACGGAGGGATGGCGGGGGGCGGGGCGGGGTTTTGGGGGAGCCTATAGTTGATGGTGCCCGGTGGATGGGGGGCACGTATTTAGGCAGAGGGAGGGGCATGCTTCGGAAGAGACTGTCGCTGGACGAGGCGACGCGGTCGAAGGATCTGGGCGGGAAGACTTATATCGTGACCGGCGCCAACTCGGGTGTCGGCCTGGAAACGACTCGCCAGCTGGTCAGGCAGGGCGGACACGTGGTGCTGGCCTGCCGGCGAACGGACGCAGGCGAAGAGGCCGCGCGGAGCTTCAGCGGATTGAAGGGCAGCCACGAGGTCATGCGGCTGGACCTTGCCGACCTTCAGTCCGTCCGGGACTTCGTGGCAACGTTCACTTCCGATCACGACCGTCTGGACGGCCTGGCGTGCAATGCCGGTCTCGTGTCGATGGGCAGGACTCCCGAATACACGCCGGACGGACTGGAAATGACCATCGCGGTGAGCTACTTCGGTCACTTCCTGCTCACCGAGCTGTTGCTGTACACGTTGCGGGCGAGTGCGCCCTCACGCATGGCGATCGTCTCATCGGTGGTGCATGCCGGCAGCGCCAAGAACCGGCCGAACGTGAACCTGGACGATCTCAACTACAGGCGCCGGGATTTCCGCGGCTTCGCCGCCTATGCCGAGGCGAAGGTGGCAACTGTCCTCTACGCAAAGGAACTGGCCGAACGGCTTGATGGCACGGGGGTGAGCGTCTTTTCGCTTCACCCCGGGTGGGCGAGGTCGAACTTCGGGTCGGGTGGCAGCCTGCCGATTCGGGTCGCCATGGCCGTGATGCGGCCCCTCAGCCGACTTGTCTCCGACAGCAATGAGGAATCGGCGCAGACGACGCTGCACTGCCTGCTGTCGGATAGCGCGGCGAACCACTCGGGCGCCTATTTCAGCCAGAGCAGTGTGCTCTACCGGGACAAGCCGTGCCGCCAGGGCGGGTGGCCGATGGAGACGCCGAATCCGAACGCGAAGAATATGGAGACGGCCAGGCGATTGGTGGATATGAGTTACGAGGTGGTGGGGTTGGGCAGGGCGGAAAGGGCCGTGTGAGACGGGCCCCCGTTCGGCAGGTTCAGGGCGGGTTCTAAGGGGCCGTCGGGGGAGGAGCGCTCGTCTCGCGTCGAAATGGTGGGGGCTCTTTCGGGGGTGCGGAGGAGAGGCGGAGGGCGACAGGTTGCTGCTTACTTCGCGAGGGTGCCAGGGCGTGGCAGCCACCCTCACCCTGCCCTCTCCCTCAATGGAGACCTTTGCGTAACCCAAGGCTGGTTGCCCGGAAGACCCCTCACCGAATTCGGCCGAAGACGGCCGATTCTGCCTCTCCCCTTGGAGAGGGTGAAGAACGGCGTCCCCTGAACAAATCGATACCGAACGCCGTTGCTATCCGCCGGGGTGGGAGTGACATCAGCCGCAGCCTCGAGGACGAGGGGCGTTATGCAAAGGTCTCTTCAATGGAGAGGGTAAGAGTGGCGTCTCCCCCCAGGGTCTGGGCATCACGCGCGGCTGGTGCTCGAAAGCTTGGGGGGCGCGGAAGCCGGGTGGGTCGGGGACGCGGGGCGGTGGGAGTGGCGACGTGGGAGGACGGGCGCGACCGAGCGCGGGTCCCAGGCTGCGCGCAGCCTGGGCCACAAGCCACGAATGGTGTGCGCGGAAGAGGCCGGATTGAGACGCGTCCCCTACGTACGGGTGCGTTGTTGTGGGCCGGTGGTGGTGTTTCTAGACTTTGGCGGGCAGCGTTCTGAGGCCGAGGCAGCGGCAGTGCCTGGGCCGGTGAGAACTGGAGACGACGTGAAGGCGCCAGCGGAGATCATCTTTGAGGTGACGGAAGCCGCGGAGGGTGGGTTCGATGCGCGGGCGCTGGGCTACAGCATTTTCACCCAGGGAGACGATTGGGCCGATCTGAAGGCGATGGTGAAGGACGCCGTGGCCTGCCACTTTGACGAGGGAAGCGAGCTCAAGGTCGTCAGGCTGCATTTTGTCAAGGATGAAGCCATCGTCGTATGAGGCTGCCGCGCGACATGTCGGGCGAGGACCTGGCAGCTCTGTTGCGTCGTCGCTATGGGTATCAACTCGTTCGGCAGCGCGGCAGTCATATGACGCTGACCAGAACCGGCGGTGACGAATCACATAGCGTGACTGTTCCGCGCCATCGGGCTCTGCGCGTGGGCACATTGGGCGGGATCGTGGGGGACGTGGCCGAACACCTGGGGGTGACGCAGGACGAGGTGCGGCGCGAGCTTTTTGGCTCGTAGCGCAGGATCTTTCAGGGCGGGTGGTTCGACACGGGCCCGTTCGACAGGCTCAGGGCAGGCTCCACGCACGATAGGGCGCACGACCGGAAGACGGGCGGGTCTCAGACGCCGCCCCTACGAAAGAGAGGACGGGCGCGGGGAGGCTTAGGGGCTGGCGAGGTGGTGGACGACGGGGGAGACGAGGGTGGGGTCGAGTTGGTTGTTGATGGTGGCGTGGCCGAGGGTGGTGGGGAGGATCCAGCGGATGATGCCGTTTTGGACTTTTTTGTCGCGGAGCATGGCGTCGAGGATCTGGGCGGGGTCGACGCCGGAGTAGGTGGTGGGGAGGCCGATGGCGGCGAGGAGGTTGTTCTGGCGGGCGAGGTCGGCCTTGGACCAGTGGCCGGATTGTTGGGCGAGGCGGCCGGCGCCGACCATGCCGATGGCGACGGCTTCGCCATGCCGATAGGCGCCGTAGCCCGCGACGGTCTCGATGGCGTGGGCGATGGTGTGGCCGTAGTTGAGGATGGCGCGGA
>JAPPKM010000015.1 GCA_028874315.1 Chloroflexota bacterium | reverse complement strand
TGCTGGTGGCCTGGATTGTCACGGTGGCGACGCTGGGCCCGGTGCGCTTGCTGCAGCGGCTGCGGATTCCACGTCCGGTGGCGTCGGCCCTGGTGTACCTGGTGGTGCTGGGAATCGCGGGCGTGAGCCTGTTTTTCGTGCTGCCGCCCTTCTTTACGGAAGTGGGGCACGCGGCGGAGAGCCTGACCGCGCAGGCCCGGGGCATTCCGGAGGGTCTGAGCAACCTGCAGACCTGGCTTTCCGGGCTGGGCGCGCCAGACGACATCGTGGGTACGGTCACGGAAGATGTCAGCCACAACCTGGCATCGATGGGACAGCAGTTGGCCAGCGGCGTCATTACGACGACGGGAACAATCGCGGGCGGAGTGGCCGCCACGATTGTGACATTGATCATCTCGTTCTACCTGGTCCTGGGCTGGGATCGAGGCGTGGACCGGCTGGCGGACGCGCTGCCACCGGACTGGGCGGCGCGCATGCACCGTGGCGTACGGGCCAGCGAGCACACGTTTGGAGCGTGGTTGGGCGGCCAGTTCCTTGCATCGGTTATCTGGGGCATTGCGGTGGTCGTGGCGTACCTGATCGCGGGGCTGGAGTTCGGCCTGCTGGTGGCGGTCGGTACCGGCATCCTGATGTTCATCCCCTTCTTTGGGATGATCGTGGGCATAGCGATTCCGACGATCATGGCGTTCACCGTGCGAATCGACCTGGCGATCTGGGTTGGGGTTGCCCTGGCCCTGGTGTCCCTGGCGATCGAAAACGTGGTGAAGCCCCGGATTATGGGGACGGCGATTGGCGTGAATCCGATCGTGGTCCTGTCCAGCGTGATCCTGGGCGGTATCGCGGCTGGATTCTGGGGCGTGCTCTTCGGGATTCCGATCGGCGCGCTGCTCTGGACGATGCTGCGAGGGTTTCTCAGGGAATTTCTCGTGATGCAACGACGAAGGACGCGTATGGCACTGGCTGCAGCCACGAGCGACTTGCCGGAAGCTCCTGTGCAGGCTGCGCCAGGAACGCCGAGCCCGGGGACCGAGGACGATGCGATTCCGGCGACAGTGACCCCTGAGGCGTCGAAGGACGAGGCCAAGCCATAAGGTCCATCTGGCGAACGCTCGCCTATATCCGCGGGTACTGGCCGTTGGCGCTGCTGAGCGTATTGGTCTGGTTGCTTTCGGCTGCCATGGACCTGGTTGTGCCGCAGGTCCTGGCACGCGTGATTGACGAGGGCATCGACGGGGGCGACCGGTCGCGGCTGGTGGGGCTCTCGCTGCTCGCGGCAGCGCTGATCGTGGTGCGCGGGGCCGCGCTGTTCGGGGCGAGGTTCTGCCAGCGCTGGTACCAGGCGGGGATCAGCAGGCAGCTGCGGAATGAGGTGTACGACAAGCTGCAGCGCCTGCCCTACGCCTACTACGACCGGGTGGACAGCGGCGACGTGATCACGCTGGCGATCAGCGACACCCGCACGGTGCAGGGATTCACCGGCTACGGGGTCATGGAAGCCGTGCGGACGGTCGGCATTTACGTCGTGATCGTGACGGGAATGGTGATTGCCAGTGCGCAACTGACGTTGATGGCCCTGGCGGTGCTGGCGCTGATGGTGGTTGTGGCCACGGTGTATGGACGCGTGGTGCGGCCGATGTGGCTGGCCTACCGAAGTCAACAGGCGCAGTTGACGCGGGTGCTGACGGAGAACCTGAACGGCATTCGGGTGGTCAAGGCGTTCGCGACGGAAGAGCGTGAGATCGAAGCATTCGGGGCCGAGTCCGTCCTGATGCGGGAGCGAGCGCTGGCGCCAATCCGACTGCGGGCGCGGGCGATGCCGCTGATGCTGCTGCTGACCGGAATCGGCTCGCTGGTGGTGATCTGGGCCGGCGGGCTGCTGGCAATCGAGGGTTCAATTTCCGTCGGCGTGCTGCTGGCGTTCTACTACTACTTCACACGGCTGATACAGCCGTCGCGGCGGCTTGGTTTCATCGTGCAACAGGTGGCGCGCACGGCGGTTTCGGCTGATCGTGTGTTCGGATTGCTGGATGAGCCGGTGGGGATCGAGAGCCCCCCGGGGGGCGCCAAACAGGCGAACGTCGCGGGTCGGGTGGACTACGCCGGTGTGGACATCGCGTTCAGCCAGCGAGCGGTTGTGTCCGGGGTCAACGCGGCGGTCGAGGCGGGCGACATCGTTGGGGTTGTGGGCCCGACGGGTTCGGGCAAGTCCAGCCTGCTGAATCTGATTCCGCGCTATTACGACGCGACAGGCGGCAGCGTGCGGGTGGACGGTCAGGACGTGCGGAGCTTTGACTTGCAGAGCCTGCGCTCGGCGGTGTCGATCGTGCCGCAGGACCCGTTCCTGTTTTCCGATACGGTTCGCAACAACATCGCCTACGGCAGTCCGGACGCGGACCTGGAGCAGGTGATTGCGGCGGCGAAGGACGCGCAGGCGTATGACTTCATCCTGGATATGCCCGAGAGCTTCGAGACGGTCATCGGGGAACGCGGCGTGGGGCTGTCGGGCGGGCAGCGGCAGCGGCTGACGATTGCGCGGGCGCTGCTGCGCGAGTCGGCGATTCTGATTCTGGACGATGCGACGAGCAGCGTGGATACGGAGACCGAGCGGCGGATCCAGGATGCGCTGCGGCGGCGGGCGGGCGGACGGACGACGTTCGTCGTTTCGCAGCGCATCAGTTCGGTGGAGCATGCGGACGAAATCCTGGTGGTGGACGACGGGCGCATCGCTGACCGAGGGACACATGCCGAGTTGATTTCGAGGCCGGGCTTCTATCGCGACCTCTTCGACTTGCAGGTGCGGCAGGCCGAGGAGGCGCGGGCGGACCTGGCGGCGGCGGAGGCGGCGGGCGCATGAGGATGGGCATGGGGTCAGGCATGGGGATGGGGACGTCCCAGGCGCGCGGGACGTTTGTGCAGGAAGAGACCGGATTCGAAGGTTTCGACCGACGGGTGTTGCTGCGTCTGCTGGGGTACCTGGCGCGGGATCGGCGACGACTGCTGATTGCCACGGTGGCGGTGCTGGTGGTCGCCGGGACGACGATGGCGCAGCCGGCGGTGATCGGGTTGGCCATCGACGACGGAATCCGGGCCCGCGACGCAGGGGTCCTCACGATGGCGGGCCTGATCTTCCTGGCCGTCACGCTGGGACAGGCCGGCGCCACGGCACTCCAGTTGGTGATCAACGCAAGCATTGGGCAAAGCATGTTGCAGGCCATGCGGATGGAAATGTTTCGCAAGTACCAGGGCTTGCCGCTGGGGTTCTACGACCGGCAGATCACCGGACGTCTGATCGGCCGCATGGCGTCGGACGTGGAGCAGATTGGCGAGGCGGTGACCGAGGGTGCGATCGGGCTGGTGGCCGACGTGGCAATCCTGATCGGGATCCTGGTAGCGATGGCGCTGCTGAGCTGGGAGCTGACGCTGATCGCGGTGGCGGTGTCGCCGCTGATGCTGCTGAGCGGCATTGTCTTCGCACGGGTGGCGCAGGCGGCGTACCGGGTGATGCGGACGCGGACGTCCACCTTGAACGGGGTGCTGGCCGAGTCGATCCTGGGAATGCGCGTGATCCAGGCCTTCACCCGCGAGGAGGTCAACGCGCGGCGCTTCGACGAGGTGAACCATGCCCAGGCGCAATCGCAAATGCGCGCAATGACGGTTACGTCGTCGGCCGAGCCGGCGGTGGAGGTTTTCACGGCGATTTCGACCGGACTGGTGTTGTGGTTGGGCGGGTCGTTCGTGCTGGACGGGTCGGACACGGTGACGCTGGGCGTGGTGACGGCCTTTGTGCTGTATATCGAGCGGTTCTTTGGCCCGGTGCAGGAACTGGCGACGCGATGGGGCGCGATCCAGGCGGCGATGACGTCGGCTGAGCGGGTGTTCGAGATCCTGGATACCGACGAGACGATGCACGACGAGCCCGACGCTCGTGAGATGCCGCGGGTCCGGGGCGAGGTGCAGTTCGACCGGGTGAGCTTTGCCTACGAGGCGGGCCGGCCGGTGCTGCACGAGGCCGAGATCGTGGCGAAGCCGGGCGAACGGATCGCGCTGGTTGGGGCCACTGGCGCCGGCAAGACCACCATCATCAACCTGCTGCTGCGGTTCTACGACGCCAGCGCCGGGTCGGTGCGGATCGACGGGCATGACGTGCGCCGGGTGAGCCAGGCTTCGTTGCGTCGGCAGATCGGGCTGGTGCTGCAGGAGCCGTTCCTGTTCAGCGGGAGCATTCACGACAACATCGCCTACGGGCGGGCGGACGCCACGCGGGCCGAAGTGATCGAGGTGGCCAAGGCGGTGCGATTGCATGAGTTCGTGGAGAGCCTGCCGTTCGGCTATGACACGCCGATCGAGGAACGGGGCGGCGGGCTGTCGACGGGACAACGGCAACTGGTGTCGTTTGCGCGCGCCTTGCTGACCGATCCGCGGGTCCTGGTGCTGGACGAAGCAACGAGTTCCGTGGATACGCAGACCGAGGGGATAATTCAGGACGCGATGGAAACGATGATGCGGGGGCGGACCAGCTTCGTGATCGCGCACCGGCTCTCGACGGTGCGGAACGCGACGGAGGTGCTGGTGCTGGACCAGGGCCGCATCGTGGAGCGGGGCACGCACGCGCAGCTGCTGGCGAAAGCCGGGCTCTACTACAACCTGTACACCCTGGGGCTTTCGACGGGCGGCGAGGACATCGACGCGGCGGCACTGCGGGGCAAGGAACCCGGGCAGGACGCGGCCACGCGCGGCTGATCGTCGTTGGCTCCATGGCGGACAGACCCTCGACGGTGATTCGGCGGCGGCTGGGGGATTAAAGGGGGACACCTCTCTCGCCAGCGCGCCCCTATGGGGGCGCTGGCGAGAGAGGTGTTTTGGCGGATTTTTGGGGGGATCGGCGCGATTTCGGGGACAGGGCGCGAGGGGCGCGGCCCACGGCGAGCGTTGCGAGGTTGAGCAGGACGACGCGCAAGGCCTGAAGGCAACCCGACCACAGAGGAAGCCAGGGACGGGGCACGTGGGGTGGCGGGGAGAGGAGCGGCGCGAGCACGGGGGATTTTCACCGGAACGGGAGCGATACACTCAATTGTACACCAATTGATTACTGCATGCCAGCGGGCGTGAAGCGAAGCGGTGAGATTCAGGGTGAGGTCTCAGAGCGATCGTGGGGGCAGATGGGGGGTGGGGGGCAGCCTGGGTCAGGAATCGCACACGGATTGAAGGCGAGTTTCCGAACGCGGCGCAGCGACGTGAGGAATGACAAGCCGGAGGGCGGGAAGCGGGTGGTGGGCGCGCCGTTGCATGTGTTCACTCGATCAGGGCCGATGTGTTCAGTTTTCGGCCTGATGTGTTCACTTTCGAGGGCAATCTGTTCACTTTGGCAGGGGATGTGTCCAGTTCTTGGCCCGATGTGTCAACTTTCTGGCCGGATGTGTCCAGTTTTGCGGGGCAGGTGTCCAGTTTTCGGCGACGCGCGATCCCCTCGGCTCAGCCGCGCGCGGGGTGGGGAGATGCCGCGCCGCGCTTGGGATGACACAGGAGTGCACGGGCTCGGGAAGCAAGGGCGAACGAGGTGTGGTTCGACAGGCTCACGGGGAACGACTTGATGGCGGGAGGCGGCGCGTGACCGGCTGGAGGCGCGGGGGCGCGCCCAACGCATTCAATCGCGGGAGGACCTGCAACGGTTTTTCGAGAAGTGCGACGCGCGCGAAGGCGCCGGGCTAGAGCCTGATTGGGAGGAGCACAAACGCGCAATCGAAGAGTCGCGTATCAAGGGTCTGCCCGACGTATGACCTTTGTCGATACCAACGTCTTCGTGTATGCGGGTGGGCAGGCCCACCCGCGTCGATCTCACGCCCGAACATTCTTTGACGAGGCGACACGCAACCGCAGGCCTTTGGTCACGTCTGCGGAGGTTGTCCAGGAGCTGATGCACGTGTATGTGCGGATGCGGAGGCCGCATACCCTGGACTCGGCGTTGGCGTTGGTGGGCGGTGCTGGGGTCGAGGTTTGGCCACTGGAAGAAGCAGACGTCATGCTGGCTCGCCAACTCCATGAGCAGCATCCAACGCTGCAGGCCAGGGACTTGTGCCACCTGGCCAGCTGCCAGCGGCGCGGCGTACGAGAGATCATGACCTTCGACCGGGCGCTTGCCGCCGCCAGTTCGAAGGAATAGCGAAGGCACCCTGCTGAGCGGGACTCGGGCCGACGCGGTGCGCGGACTGTTCCGATCCCGCTAGATCGCCGCTCCGCCACAGTCGAGTTCGAGCCGGATCCCGGCCGATGGGTCACGGAGTAGCCACCGCTGACCGGGTCGGCGGGATCGATGCGTTTTGCCGACGCCCGGCGCCGCCGTGCGCGCCGGGCATCCGGTCGCCGGCGTAGCGCGCGAAAGTTGGATACGAGATCAGTTTCACGCGGCATTTCCACAACCCGTCGCCGCTGCGGTCCATTCAGGCAATTCGGGCGGACGTGCTGGCGCTGGACGGGTCCGAGGGCTTGCTGGAGGGGATACTGTGAGGCCCGAGTGGATGAGTACCAAATGGAATCCGGGAGCGTGGTAATGCCCCAGGAGTCGATTCGACCGAGGGCCGTTGAAGCGCGCGATGGCTATCGCATCTGGCTCAGCTACTCCGACGGCGCGGCCGGTGAGGTGGATTTGTCGCATCTGGCCGGCGGCGGCGTGTTCGCGGCCTGGAACGACCGTGCCCGATTTGCGGGCGTGCACATCACCGACTATGACGCCATCGCGTGGGATAACGAACTTGAGCTGTGCCCGGACGCCCTCTACATGCAACTGACGGGAAAGTCTCTGACGGACGTTATGCCACAGGCGCCGGCTGTTCTGGACGATGCCTGAAATCTGCCGGTTCTACGGCATCGTGATCCAGATGTATTTCAACGACCACGCCCCGGCACACTTCCACGCTCGCTACGGCAGCGACCGCGCCGTGGTTTGCATCGATCCGCCAGCGGTCCTGCATGGGCGTCTTCCTCCACGCGCCCAAAGCATGGTCTTGGAGTGGACGGCGCTGCATCAGCAGGAGCTGCAACACGCCTGGACGCGCGCGCGACGGCGAGAGTCGCCCGGCACGATAGCCCCGCTGGAATGAAACGCGACAGCTGTCCTGCAGATCATTGCCGGTCTGGATTCCACATTCTTGAGCCACGGACTCTCCGGTTGGGCTTCATGGCCGGACAGATCGACGTCCCGGACGACTTCAATTGCCTGGGCGGTCCCGAGATCGAGCAGATGTTCGGGGCGTCGACCAGAGGTCTTTGCTGGACACCCACGTCTTGCTGTGGGCGGCGGGCGAGCCAGGACGGTTGACGCCACAGACGCGGGACCTTTTGCGCGACCCGGCCACGGAACTGCTGTTCAGCACGGCGAGCATCTGGGAAGTGGTTATCAAGCGTTCGCTGGGCAGAAGCGATTTTCGCGTTGATGCGCGGCTGTTGCGCGACGGCCTGCTGCGAAACGGCTATCGCGAACTTGCGATTCGATCGGACCACGCGCTGGCGGTCGGCCACCTGCCGCCGATCCACAACGATCCCTTTGACCGGCTCCTGATGGCGCAAGCGCGCGTCGAGAACATCACGCTGTTGACCATGGACGAGAAGCTGGGACGCTACCCAGTCGCCATCCGGAGCGTTTGACGGCTTGACGCAGTTGAGCGCTCACCTGCGTGCCCGTCCCGCCAGCAAGCTAACCGCTGTCGACGGCTCGGCGTCGCGCCGATGCATCGTGACGTGCCGTCCAGCGTCGAAATCAGCTTTGAGATCAACCTCTTAGGCGATTCCGCAATCCGATGCCATTGCTATTCCTGACGGAGATTCGGGCGGACGTTTTCACGCCGGAGCGGAAGACGGACAGGGCCGGGATGGGAGTGGGAGAGGTGTGGCGCCCCAGTGCTGGATGATGATGTGGATTGGTAATGTGGTATGATGATGGACATGAAGGCTATACAGGTGACTATTGACGAAGCGCTGCTGGAGCGGCTGGACCGGGATCCGGCGGTGCGGGAGCGGGGTCGTTCGGCGGTGCTGCGGGAGGCGGCGGCCGCGTACCTGGTGCGCAAGGAGGCCGAAGTCATTTCCGACAGGTACCGCGCGGGCTATGGCGATAGGATCGAGCTTGACGCCGAACTTGACGGGTGGGCTGACGAGGGCGCGTGGCCCCGGGACTAGAGGCGGGGCCGCGCCGCGGCGAGATCTGGCACTACGGCTTCAAGCGACCCAACAAGCGCCGTCCGGTGGTGGTGCTGACGCGGGAGGAGGTGCTTCCGCTGCTGCATACGGCGATGGTCGCGCCGATCACGTCGACGATTCGCGGCCTGCCGAGCGAAGTGATCGTGGGCGTGGACGAAGGGCTGCGGCACGACTCGGCCATTAACCTCGACCACGTGCAGACGGTCGAGCAGCGGCAGTTGCATCGCTTTGTCGGTTCCGTGAGTCCGGCCAAAATGCGGCACGTTTGCCGAGCGCTCGCCATAGCCACCGGCTGCGGCTCGGTGGATCAGACCTGAGTCCGCCGAGCGCGCGTTGCAGCCGCTGAAGGAATCGAGACATGTCCGACCAGCTTGAGCCCGTGCAGGCCAACCTGCACCACGAACTCATCGCGCCGCGGGCGCGGGCGGATGCCTATCCAACGCTGGTGTTGCTGCATGGGCGGGGGGATAGCGCGGCGGGGATTCTGCCGCTGGCTTATGAGTTCGAGCGGGACGACTTGCTGGTGATCTCGGTGCAGGCGCCGCTGGAGCTGGGCGGAGTGATGGCGGGCGGGTACGAGTGGTACCGGTTCGAGCAGCCGCCAAGCGTGAATGAGGCGACGCTGCGGGCGAGCCTGGAGACGCTGGCGGAGTTCCTGGATACGGTGAAGGCGAGCTACCCGGTCGATCCCGAGCGGGTCGTGCTGCTGGGGTTCAGCCAGGGGGCGGTGATTTCGCTGGGCGCGCAGGCGCTGGGGCCCGAGAGCGTGGCGGGGGTGGTTGCGCTGAGCGGATACTTCCCGATCGAGGTGGAACCCGGGGCCGGCAACCTGGTGGGACGCCCGGCCTTTGTGGCCCATGGGATCCATGACGACATTATTCCGGTGGAGGCCGGGCGCCGAACGCGTGACCTGCTGGAGCGGCACGGGGTGGACCTGACGTATCGGGAGTACCCGATGGCGCACAGCGTGAGCGCGGAGGAGATGGCGGACGCGCAGTCCTGGCTAGAGTGGCTGCTTGACAAAGAGGGTCCGCAGTCTCGGCCGTAAAAGATCCGTGTTCGGTTCGGACTGGCAGATTTGCACTCATTCGTACCAGTTCAAACTGATGAAACCTAGCCACACGCGGAGAGCACTATCGTCGTCGACGGTCAATCTTACGGACTCCTCGATCAGAAACTGAGCTAAGGATGGGTGAGATCTTTCCGGCCCAGTGAATGGCCAGGTAGTGCCTAGCTCTTGTGGTGGCCTGATAGAGCAGCTTCTGATTGAAGAGTGTGTCTGCAAAGGCGTCGTTGACGCCTAGCACAATGACAGCGTCGTATTCGAGACCGCGCACGTCCGGGATTCGTGCCAAAACCGTTCGAGAGTCAACGTAGTGATCCTGTCCGATCCGCGCGACATCGTCTCGCCCGAGCACTTGACAGTAGACCTCGAACTTCTTCAAATTCATGTTATCTCGGGCCAGAATTGCAATTCTTGCACCAGACATCCTCGGTTCGGAACGGATCCTGTCGATATCTTCCACTACGCTCTGCTGCATCTCGCGGACGTTCGTGTGACGGTGAAACTCAACCCGGCTGCCTTCGCGGTTGAATGGGATAGGTGCGAGCAAGTTAGACTCGAAGAGTCTGAGGATACGATTGTTGAACCGAGTTATGTGCTTATTCGACCGGTAGGAAATCCTGGCGTGCTGTACCCTGATATCGGACCGACCCAGAATGCGATCGAGTGACCGCCACCGGTGGATTCCACGATAGGGCGTGAGCCGCTGGGCGGTGTCACCGAGAATCGTAAACCAGTTGTTTATGGATGCCAAGCTCAGCAATTTGAACTCAATCGGCGAACTGTCCTGCGCTTCGTCCACGACGATATGCCGATACCTCCGCTCAATAGTCCCGTTGAACAGATGGTCCAGATAAGTCAAGGCTCCCTCGTCGGAATCCTGGAATCCCGCTGATAGCATTCGCTCTGTCGATTCCGCAAGAGCTTGAACGTCGTCTTCTGAAAGATCGCCTTGGGCAACGGTGAGCAGAAGCTCCGAATCGCGAAGCAACGCCACATACTCGCGACGTGCGTCAAATCGTGGCCAGGACTCGGCGCACCACTCAGACACCTGCCGCTCAGTTGCCCGCCTTTGGCGCTCTGACTCGTCACGTGAGACTCTCCGGCCGGCGTTGGCACTCGCGAGAATCATGCTGGCAATTGTGCGCACAAACGCCTGTCTTCGGTCGTTAAGGCGAAATTCCTCAGGGGGTGCGGAAAGCGTTGTTTTCAGAGTGGCGCGTATCTGCTCTGGCGCAATAATCACTCGGCGTCTAGGTTCTAGCTGGATACGCGTCGAGAGGTTTCGACAGTCGCGGCCGACCTTGGTCATTAGCCCGCGGACCCACCGGTCCAACGCATCGGACATGGCTAAGGACCCCTTGAATCGCTCTAGTTTCTCATCAAACCGTCTAAGTCTTCCGCGGCTGAGCAATTCGTTCCAAATGCTGGGACTGATACGAATCCTAAATGTCCTGAGATCCTGACGCCAGTCAGCGAATGTGACCTGCCGAACTGTGCGCTGTACGCCGAGTGTGGGAAGGACATCGCCAGCGTACTCCAAGAACGACTGCGACGGTCCGATGAATAGCGTCGTCTCAGGCCTTGGGCGATCTCGTTCATCAATGTCATTAAAGGGTGACAACAAGTAGGCGATACGATGAAGGCCGATCTCTGACTTTCCGCTGCCCGCAGACCCCTGAACGATTAGCGTTCGGTCTTCCTGATTTGCGATAGCTTCATACTGGTGAGGCTCTATGGTCTCGACGATTACTTGAAGTTTGTCAACGTCTCGTCCGGCCTCATCCAAAACTTCAATAAGTGGCGACTCAAGATCTCTATCACTGGCTGGTAGAAGTCTCCGGAATCTGTCGTTGATCTCGACTACTTTCTCACCGCGTATTCTAAGGAAGCGTTTAAGATCGAGCCTAACTCTTATGTACCCCGATGGGGCTCCATAACCGGAGTCTTCGGTGTACCACATTCTGGCCACAGGTGCAGTCCAGGAGTAAACGTTAGTATTGTCGATGTGATGGGCGCCGATATAGACGATGTGTTCTTGGGACTCCGCTTCTCGCTTAGAGTCCGTTCTGACGTAGTCAATTCGACCGAAGTATGGTTGCTTAAGGGATGCCTCTAAGGTGGCTTGCTCTGGCTGCAAAGCGTCACGCAAGGCTGCACGAGCTGAACGGTCCGCAGCATGAGTCTGAAGTCGGTTCTCCGCTCGAATCTGCTCTGCGCGGATGTGCTCAATCACGCGCTCCAGCTTTGCCTGTTCGGCCGCGTACGTGTCTTCGAGACTCACGTCTGACATGCGCCGCCCTACGTTGTCAGTTCATGGTTGCCGCCTAGCGTACCGTCAAGCCCAGTTCGTGCAGCTGTACCGTGTCCATGGGCGATGGGGATTGGAGCATGAGGTCGATGCCGGCCTGGTTTTTGGGGAAGACGGTGACGTCGCGGAGGTTGGCGGTGTCGCCGAGGATCATGGCGATGCGGTCGAGGCCCATGGCGATGCCGCCGTGGGGCGGGGCGCCG
>JAPPKM010000181.1 GCA_028874315.1 Chloroflexota bacterium | reverse complement strand
CGAGGCGGACATCGACCGTCTCCGCCAGGTGCACGGCCTGCAGGTCCAGGACCGCATTCGCCTCGGCGCCGACGCGCTACGGGCGGGTTCCCTCAGCATGACCGAACTCGTTCTCCGCCCGCGCTCGGGACTGGTCGGGCAGACCCTGGAGGCCATTGACTTTCGCGACCGGTTTGGCTCCACGGTTCTCGGCATCTGGCGCGACGGCGCCCCGCGCCGGACCCGGCTGGCCAAGCTGGCCCTGGAAGGCGGCGACGCCCTGCTGGTCCACGGACCCCCCGTGGCCCTGCGGCAGCTGCGCGACTCGCCCGAATTCGTTGTCCTTACCGAGGATGCCGAGACCCCGCCGCGCGCCCGTCGCGCGCCGTTGGCGGTGGCCATTCTCGTGCTTTTCGTCCTGGGCCTCATGCTGAACGTGGCGCCAGTGGCGATCATGGGCGTTGCCGCCGCGGCCGTGATGGTCCTTACCGGCTGCGTGACCATGGACGACGCGCGCAGCGCCGTTGAGTGGCGCGCCATCCTGCTGATCGCCGCCATGCTGCCGCTGGCGGAGGCCATGCAAACCACCGGCACGGCCGCATTCCTTGCCGAGCGCTCCACCGAGAGCCTGGGCGCGTTCGGCGCCCTGCCAGTGCTGGCCGGCGTGCTGCTGCTGACGTTCTTCTTCACCCACATCATGGGCAATCACGTCACCGCCGTGTTGATGGCGCCGCTGGCAATCGACTCCGCGGTGCGGATGGGGGCCGACCCGCGGATGTTCGCGTTGGGCGTGGCGCTGGCGGCGACCTCGGGCTTTGCGACGCCGTACGCGCATCCGGGGAACCTGCTGGTGATGGGGCCAGCGAATTACCGCTTTGGGGATTTTGTGCGCATGGGGCTGCCGCTTGGGCTGGTGACGCTGGCGGGGAGTTTCATCCTGCTGTCATTGCTCTTCGGCGGCTGACCAAGCGCCCGTTCGGTAGCCTTCCCCAAATACCCGCGACTAACCGTTACAGGAAAGGCCGGTTCCGGTGGTTCGAATTGCAATGCTCGGCAGCGGCTTCGTCTGCGACTTCTACATGAACGCCCTGCGCTACGTGCCCGATCAGCGCGTGGTCGTCAACTTCTCCAAGACACAGGCCAAGGCCGAGGACTTTGCGCAGCGCTGGAAGGTGCCCGAATCCACGACTGACATGCAGGCCGCGATCGAACGCGACGACGTGGACCTGGTAGTTGTCGGCCTGCCCAATTTCGTCCACCGTGACGCCTGCATCGCTGCTGCCGAGGCCGGCAAGGCGGTGGTTTGCACCAAGCCCCTCGGCCGAAACGCCCCCGAGGCCGCCGAAATCCTGCAGGCCGTCCGCCAGCATGGCGTCTTCAACGGGTACCTGGAAACCGAGGCCTTCATGCCCGATGTCCTGCGCGCCAAGCAGGCCGTGGACGACGGCGCCATTGGCAAGGTGCTGATCGTGCGCGCGCGCGAGGCCCACACCGGCTCCCACGCCAGCTACGCCTGGGACGCGTCAACCAGCGGCGGGGGGCCGTTGCTGGGCATGGGCGTCCACGCCGTGGCCGCCTGCCGCCTGTTTATTGGCAAGGATGTGATGCCGCAGGAGGTCATGTGCTGGGCCGACACCCTGGAGCACGACGTCCCGTTCGAGGACAACGCCGTGGCCCTGGTCCGGTTCGAGAACCGCTCCCTCGGCCAGATCGAAGCCGGCTGGAGCAACCACGGCGGCATGGACGTCCGCACCGAGATCTACGGCGAGGACGGTCTGATCCACATCGACGCCACCAAGGGCGTCCCCATCAAGGCCTTCAGCCTCCACTCCATGGGATACGTGCAGGAAAAGGCCGACTCCGATACCGGCTGGACCTTTCCGCAGTCCGACGAAGCCTGGCAATACGGCTATCACGGCCAGATGTACCACTTCGTCCGCTGCCTGGAAGACGGCACCCCGGCCGCCGAAGACTTCGAAGACGGCTACATCTCCAACGCCGTCATCGACGCCGCCTACCGCAGCGCCGAGTCCAGGCAGTGGGAACCCGTGGATCTGTCGGGGCTTGAAACGGCGTAGCCCTAGCCCCGGGGATGGCTGCTCGAAATTCGGAGCTTCAGCGTCTGTAGGATTGAGGTATGAGCGCTGGCTGGCCCGTCAGGGCGGCATTTGGGCGGTTGAAGGGACGCAGGGCAATGCACACCGTACGAGCAAAGTTTGCCAACGGCGTGCTCGAACCATTGGAAGCGCTGGACCTCGATGAGGGTCAGGAGGTCACGGTGTCGATCGACGACCGGACATCGCCCAAGCGCTCACGACGAGGCATGCGCGCCGCCGCCGGCGCATGGAAGGGCACCCACGACCCGGAGCGACTGAAGCGCGAGATCTACGCCACGCGCCACATGACCTCCCGGCCTCGGCCCGACCTGTAAGTCCTTGCGCTATCTCGTCGATTCCGACTGGGTACTCGATTACTTCCACGGGGTCGAGCAAGCGGTTCGGCGTCTGAACGAATTCTCCTCCGATGGCGTGGGCCTGAGCGTCATTGCGTTGGCCGAGCTCTACGAGGGCGTGTTCTACTCCTCAAATCCTGAAGGCAATGAGCAGGCGATGCGGGACTTTCTCGAAGACGTTGAGGTGGTCGCGGTCGATGATGGTGTCTGTCGGACCTTTGCGCGCGAGCGGGGCCGGCTGCGGTCAGCCGGCGCTTTGATTAACGACTTTGACCTGCTCATTGGATCCACGGCCCTGCATCACGATCTAACCCTGCTAACCAACAACCGCCGACATTTCGAACGCATGGAAGGTCTGCGAATCGTCTCGCTCTGAGTCTTCAGGCGCCATTCAATCGCTCCGCCCCTGCGGCAGGTCCGAGGCGTGCGGGCCCACGAAGACCATTGAACTGCACAAATTGCAAGTACTACTTGCGATTTGTGCAGTCCGAGGAGACTGCGGCTAGGGCGTCTTGCGACTCAGCGGCTCCCGATGCCTGGCCGAAGCTCCCCGCTAGCTCAGGTCCCGCGCCTCGTTGCCAAACCGGTAGGCGAACACCTGGCCGTAGCTGAACTCGATGTGGACGCGCACCCGTTCGCCGGCGGCCGGGCCCAGGTCGGGCGAGCCGTTCCAGGTCACCGGATGCTCCACGGAGTCGCCGCGGATCTCGTCGCACTCGTCCAGCGTCAGGCCGGGGATGGGGGTGCCGTTGCTGGTGCGGACCTCGACCCTGGCCGAACCGTTTCGCACGTTGGCGTTCAGGAACAGGCGCTGGCCGCCGGCAACCACGCGGTCGGTGACGATCCAGCCGGACTCGCGCCCGGCCGACAGCCCGGCAAAGCGGTCCAGGCCCAGGACAAACGTGCCAATGCCGCCGGTGCGGTAGTTCACCGCGTGCGCCTCTTCGCGGCCGTGGAACCAGAAGCGCATGCGGTCGCCTTCGCGCACCGGCGGGCTGTCGGACATGTTCACCCACGAGTCGTCCCAGCCACCCTCGGCGCCCAGGTCCACGAACCGCTCCCGCCGGAACGGCCGCTGCCAGTGCAGGCCGTCCAGGCTGCTGGCCAGCGTGACCCACATGCGCTCCACCTCCGTGTCGTACAGGTTCACGAAGGCCAGGTAGCGGTTGCCGTAGACGATCGGCGCGATGTTGTAGAACTCCGTCCCGCGGGTATCGAACGCGTCGTTCCGCAGCACGATTGTGTAGTCCGACCAGTTCGAAAAATCCTGGCTGGTCGCCCTGGCGACGACCCGCTTGTACGGCAGCGGCGGCGCGCCGTTGCCCATGCGGGAGTGGTAGCGCGGCGGCCGCAGGAACAGCCAGTACGCCCCGCTGACCGGGTCCTTGATGGCCGAATGCCGGTCCCCCGCCTGCGCGTAGATCGGCTCCGGGTGCTGGGTCCAGCTGATTCCGTCCGGACTGAACAGCGCGTATAGCCCGTTGCCCTGGTCGCCATGAAACGAGTGATATACCGGAATCTTGTAGCGCCGTTGCGGCCCGCCCACGTCGTCCACGATCAGCCCGTGCGACTCCATGGCCCGGCAGCCCGGAATCAGCGAGGGCCGGTGGAAAATATTGTTGTTGCTGTTGCCGCCGAATTCGATCTGGCCCAGGTTGGGCTTGTTCCAGTTGATGCCGTCGTCCGACTCGGCATAGTTCAGGAGCACCTGGTCGCCTGTCGGGCTGTCGTAATCGAAGCTCCGGTACCACATGCGAAAGCCGCCGCTGGCCTCGTCCTTCAGGATGGACAGGTCCATCCCCACGCCGCGGCCTTCCCAGGGCTGGTCGGCCGTCATGATCGGATCGTGCGAGCGTCGTTCCGGGCGCCCGATCGTCGGCGTCACGTTGCGCGAGGCGTCGACCTCGGCGTCGTCCACAAACAGGTGCAGGTGCGGGTCGTACATGGCTGGCTTCTCTGTCCCGCGAATGCGCCGAGTCTATGCGGTGCGCCGAACCGGCGCCCCTCGGCACGGAAGCCTTCGCCTTACAATGTGGCCAGAACACCGAATCACTCGTCCTCGCCCGAGCTTGGAGAGAGAGCCACGCCGATGTCCATCCGCCGATGGCGCACCGCTGCCACGCTGCTGGTCGCCAGTGCAATCGCGGCCACGCTATTCACTGCCTGTGGCGGCGAGTTCGAATTCAAGCCCAGCGGCAGCGGCCGCGGCCAGGGCGTCAACTACCAGCAGGCCCCGGGCTCGCTGTACGAGGCTACGCCTACGCCGTCGACCTAGAGACGTCCCGCCGCTGACCTGACGCGACGGACGCTAGGTCGCCGACTCTTCCTGCTCGGACTCCTCCTGGAGAAAGGCCTCGGCCGATTCCAGGTACACCTGAGGAAAGCCGGCCACCGGCCGCTTGGCGACGATGGCTCGCCTGGCCTCGGTTGGTGAAAGGCCGCGCAGCGCCCTGAGAATCACGTAGGTCATCAGCGGCCCACGGTGTATCCCTTCGCGGCAATGCACGTAGAGCTGGGCGTCCGGGCTTTTCAGCGCCCGCCGCGCGAACGATAGCCCGCGCCGGAACCATGAGGCCGGTTTCGGTTCCAGATCGTCCACCACGGGAACCCAGGTTGCCCTGAAGTCCCGCCGGACCTGCGTCCCATGCGGATCCGTGCTCACGTTCAGGACGTGCGTCACCCCCGCCGCCTGAAGGGCACCCAGCGACGCGGGGCTGGGCCGACCCCCAACCCAGATCCCGTCGACAACTTCCGACGGCGGATACGGCTCATAGAACATGACGGCCTGCCCTCGAGGTGGTGAATCGCCGCGATCCGGTCGCTACAGCGTCCGCCCTCGACACCGGCTGCATTGTCCAGTTTTGAGTCACGGTACGCGGGTGTTCAGAGACATGGTGGACACATTGTGGCCTGCCACTCCGTCGGGCTACCACCCGCACTGCGTCTCGCCCATCCTTCAGCTCTGAGATTTCGTCGTCCGTCTCTCAGTTGCAGCAGAGTGGCTGTGCCGCCCGTATGATGGCGCTCCCTTTTCGACAGTTGTTGGATCGGGCCGCCCATGTGGCAGTCGTCGGATCCCTTGCAGGCCGCCGCGGTGGACGTGGCCGACGCCGTGTTCCCGTACGACTACCGCGGCGTCCGAGCCGCGCTGGCTCGTGTGCCCGCCGACGCCTACGCGCGCGCCGCCCAGGAGCTTCTGGACCGGCGTCCGGGAGTCGCGCTGCTGATTACGGGATTCCCCATCAAGGGCATTGCCGAAACCGACGGTCCGCCCGGCGCCGCCGCCGTGGGACGCGCCTTGCGGGCCCTGAGCTGGCATGTGGTGACCGTGGTGGATCCCATGACGCGGCCCGTGACCGAGGCCCTCAGCCGCGACCTTGGAGAGATTGAAGAAGTGGACGCCGATGGCGTGGCCCAGGCCGAAGCCGCGACGGGGCGATTGCTGGACCGCATCCGTCCGCACGCCGCCATTGCGATCGAACGGCCGGGGCTGACCGCGGATGGGCGGCTGGCCAACATGCGCGGCGAGACCCTGGATCCCTCGCCCGTCCCACTGGACGGCCTTCTGCGCGTCCCGCTCAGCATTGGCATCGGCGACGGCGGCAACGAGCTCGGCCTGGGATCCCTCGCCAGCTTCATGCGCCAACGTCGCATCTCGCCGGCCCCCTGCGTTACCCGCGCGCGGCACGTGTTGCTGGCGTCCGTGAGCAATTGGGGCGCGTACGGGTTTACGGCCATGCTGGAAATGCTGGCTGGCCGCCCGCTGCTGCCCACCGAGTCCGACGATCGCCGCTGGATGCGCGCGATCGTCAGAGCCGGCGCCGTGGATGGCATTACGGCCCGCTGCGAACCCACCGTGGACACCTTCCACTACGACCGCACGGCGAGCGTTCTGCACCGGCTGGCCGATGTCTGCGAGACCTACGCCCAGGCGAACGGACGGGTCCCGGCATGAGGTCGTCCCGGACCTTTGCCAGCGGTGCCGATGTCCGCGCCGCTTGCCGCTCGGGCCAATGGGACCGTCCCACCCACGGCATGGCCGATGGCTACGTGCAGGCCAACCTGGTCATGCTGCCGGCTGACGAGGCCGACGACTTCCAGGCCTTTTGCGAAGCGAACCCCATCCCATGCCCCCTGCTCGAGCGCACCGCGCAGGGCAGCTTTGAACCGGACCGGTTCGCGCCCGGCGCCGACTTGCGTACCGACGCCCCCCGCTACCGCGTCTACCGCGACGGCGTGCAGGACCCGGGCGAACCCACCGACGTGGTGGCGCAGGTGCGGGGCGACATGGTCGGCTTCCTGCTCGGCTGCAGCTTCACGTTTGAGGCCGCCATGGCCCGCGCCGGGTTCGAGCTCCGGCACCAGACCCAGGACGTCAACGTCCCCATGTACCGGACCAGCCTGGCCTGCCGCCCCGCCGGCGAGTTCGCCGGCCCCATGGTGGTCAGCATGCGCCCCGTCATGGCCGACCGGGTGCCCGAGGTCTGCGAAATCACTGCCCGCTACCCCGGCGTCCACGGCGCCCCAGTCCACGCCGGCGACCCCCTCACCATCGGCATCCAGGACATCAACCTGCCCGACTGGGGCGAGCCGGTAGAAATCCGGCCGGGCGAAGTCCCCGTCTTCTGGGGCTGCGGCGTCACCCCCCAGGCCGTCGCCCAGGCCAGCCGTCCGGCGCTGATGATCACGCATGCACCGGGGCACATGTTCGTCACCGACCGCCTGGATTCCGAACTGGAGCAGCCCGACACGGCCTCCCACTCCTCGTAGGCGCGGCCTCTCAGACCCGCCCGACCTCCGCGCAACCCCCGCGGGACCTCCCACCGTTCGTGGTGAGCCAGTCCGGAGTCTTCGGAGGACTGTGTCGAACCACACCCCGGTGCCAAGACGACCCAATCACGTGCCTGCCTCCGTATTCTGACCATTCCATGGACTCATCTGTTCGCCTCGCCAAACCCACCGACCACCGCACCGCCTGCCGTCTATACGCCGAAGCCGACGCCCTCCATGCCCGCGAGCGTCCTGACCGTTTCCGGCCAACCGACCGGCCGGCCCGCTCGCAGCGGTTATTTGACGCCCACCTGGCAGACACGGACCAGGCGCTCTTCGTAGCCGAGGTGGACGGGAATGTCGTGGGTTTGGTGCGGGTCCAGGCCCTGGAGCGGCTCGAAGTGCCCGATGTCCCAGCCCTGGCGCCGCGTCGCTACGCCATGGTCCAGGAGCTCGTCGTGGCCCAAACGCATCAACGCCGCGGCATCGCAACCCGCCTCATGACCGAAGCGCACCGCTGGGCCCGCGACCGCGGCCTTACCCAGGTCGGACTCAGCGTCTACGACTTCAACCAACCCGCCCTGCGGCTCTACGCCAAGCTCGGCTACGCCCCCGACAGCCGACGCCTCTTCCGCCCTCTCTGACTTCTGCGTTAACACGCAAACCTCTAGGAAGCCGAACAAGGGCCGCTTCGGGGGCGACGTGGCCAAGACGGTGTCTTCGGCGGTTCGGTAAGCGGCTGGATCTCTAGTGCTAGTGTTGCAGTCGTTACGTATCCATCAGGCAAATCCGCGTACCAGTCTGCTCGTATCTGACACTCGCGAAGCCTTGATGCAGGGAACACTAGCCTTGTGACCGCGCGCAACCAGGTGAGCAGATCGTTCCTGAGCCGTCGGCCAGTGCCACCCGGTCTCGCCGATTTCGCCTGCAGTCCTTCCGGTCAATACCGGGAAGGGAGAGCCGACAGCAGGCTGAAGAGAATGTCGTTCGGGTGATGTCGGCGACCGCAAACTCCACGTTCGAGAGGCGAGCCCGACGGCTGCTGAACGCTGCGCGCGAGGCCGCTACCATACGCAATTGGCAGCCGTACTCAACCGATCCCGAAGAGCTCAGGTATCCGGCGAAGATCTTTGTCTGGGTTCGCTGGTTCCTTCACGCGGCCAGTATTGTTGAGTTGATATACCGGCCAACGGCTACCTTTCTTACATATTCCGTCTACATTAGTTTCCTCGTGCTGCTCTTGACAATAAACGGCGTCGTCCACTATCGGGTTGTCGCAGGTCGTTCAGTGACGTTGCGCTGGATGCTTGGCCTAAGCCTGCTGGACGTGTTCATCATTACAGTCGGCACGGCAGTCGGCGGTGGTTTGAACAACAATCTGTTCTATCTGCTCTACTACCCCTCGCTGGCCTGGTTCGCGGTCTTCTTCGGCTCATTCCGGCTGAGTTTCGGGTGGGCCACGATAGTGGCCACGGTCTATGCGATCGTATGCTTCAGCGTTGGCACGGGGCTCGACTTTGAGGCTAAGGAAGAGAAGATATTGTTCGGAAGAATTGTCGTGATGTATGCGGTCGTGGCATCGGTAAACCTGCTCGCCAGGGCCGAGCGAATCCGCAGACAAGGCGCGGTAACGCGAGAACGAGAACTGCAACGGGAGCGAATCGAGCTCTCGCAGACGATTCATGACACGACGGCCCAGTCGGTATTCATGATTGGGATCGGCATCGACACGGCGCGCGAGCTGATCAAAAAGCCCGATGGTGAGTTGGAGGCCAAGCTGGAGGTGACGTCGGCGCTCTCGAAGTCGGCGATGTGGGAGCTTCGACATCCGATTGACGCGGGCCTGATATTCGAGGGCAGAACGCTGAGCCGTGTCTTACAACTGCACGCGGCCTCCTTCGAGACCATCACGTCGATTCCCGCCGAGGTCGTATTGACCGGTACCGAGCCGTCGCTGCCCTCCGTGATCCGCAGTCGGCTTTTCTCGATCGCGCACAACGCGCTGACGAATGCGTTACGACATGCGCGGCCGAGCAAGGTCTCGATCGTTGTTGACTTTGAAGACGAGGGCCTCCGCATGTCCGTGTCCGACGACGGCATCGGCCTTCCCGACGACTATGCCGAGCGCGGGCATGGCTTCAGGTACATGCGCGCCAACGCGGAACGAATAAACGGCCGGCTCCACGTTCAATCCGGGATTCGCGGCACGGGCACCACCGTCATGTGCGAAATCGAATACGATCCAACGTGCGGAGGTTGTTAACGTGTCTGTAAGCCCGCCAACCAGCGTCATGATTGTCGACGATCACTCCATCATGCGCGACGGCCTGCAGGAGATGCTGGACCGATCTGATGACTTCCATGTCGTGGGTCAGGCCCGGGATGGCCATGAAGCTGTAGATGTGGCTCTGCGTCTCAAGCCTGACGTGGTCATTATGGACGTTATTATGCCGGTGAAGAATGGCGTCGATTCATGCCGTGAAATCATGGCTGCCGTGCCTGAAACCCGTGTACTCGTGTTGACGGCCTCGACGAACGATCAGACCGTGATCGACGCAATTGCCGCTGGCGCCACGGGCTATCTTCAGAAGTTCACCGGCAAGGACGAACTGCTCGCCACGATCCGTGACGTGGCTGACGGCGAGTTTCGCGTGCCGGGCGATGTGGTCCGGCGAGCTTTCGCCGGCGTGGGCGACAGCCCCGCCCATGACGATTCTGCCGAATTGACGCGTCTAACCGAGCGGGAGCGACAGATCCTCACGCTGTTCGCCGAAGGGATGTCGTATGCGGAGATTGGCGAGGTTCGGGGCAATCGCCCCCTGACCATCCGCAACGCCATCTACGGCATCCGCGACAAGCTCGGGGCCGGGTCCAGCCAGGAGATGGTTGTCTGGGCCGTGCGCAACGGCTTGCTGGATAACGACGAGGCCTAGCGACTGACGCTCCGCCGCTCGCGGCAAAGAGCACTGGTGCAAACGTATCTATCAACAGATACAATAGCACCTCCGCGCCGAGCGCGACCGACGAAGGGCGGGTCGAAATGCGACGAGTACGAACCATCCTCATGGCAGCCGTGGTGGCGGTATTCGCCGCTGCGGCATTCTCCACGCCGGTCTTCGCGCAGTGGCCTACGACCTGCGTCGACCTCAACGACATCGTCGAACAGCACCTGGGCCGCACCAACAACGTCGGCATCTACCAGCGAGTCTTTGGCGACCAGGCCGAAGCCGCCTGCCAGGGCGACCACCGCGAGGATGTGCGCGGCGTGTTCGCCTGGGCGTTCGGTCTTGCGACGCCCGCTCCACCACCGGCCGTTGCGGGATCGTCCTTGCCGCTGGCCGACGGTGCCCTCTACTCAGCCGTCTGGCGGGGCCAGACCGAGCAAGTGCGCGCGCTTGTGGCCAGCGGCTTGAACGCCAACGTACGGGACTCGGACAACGACCCGCTCATCCACTCGGCAATCTGGCGCGACTACCCCGAAATCGTGCAGATCCTTGCTGACGCAGGCGCCAATGTGAACGCCACGGACTCCGATGGCGACCCCGTGATCCACTCGGCGATCTGGCGGGGGCACACGACGGTCGTGCAGATCCTCGTGGACGCGGGCGCGGACGTAGACGCCACGGAAGACAGCGGCGATCCGCTCTTGTTCGAAGCCATCTTTCGAGGCCACACGGACATCGTTCGCATCCTGATCGAGGCTGGGGTCAATGTGACCGCCACCGACTCTGGTGGCCGATCTCCGGTAAGCCGTGCCTTGTTCTGGGCCGGAGAGGGATCGGAAATTTTACGGATGATCCGCGAAGCGTTGGCCGCGGGGCCCGAACTCGGCTGGCCCACCACCTGCGTCGACCTCAACGACATCGTCGAGGGCCATCTCGGTAACGACAACAACGTCGGCATCTACCAGAAGGTCTTCGGCGACCAGGCCGAAGCCGGCTGCCAGAACGACCACCGCGAGGACGTGCGCGGGGTGTTTGCGTGGGCGTTCTGACGACCTGGCGTAAGGCGCCACGGCGGCATTCCACCCCCGCGTCGGCCCGGATTCCGTCCGGGCCAACCTGGGTGGTTCGCCGCCTCGGCCTGAATGTGTCTCGATCCTCTGTCCGAACCGGACCGCTTCGGACCCGGTCCAGGAGACTGACGCTGTGACGGCCCGAGTTCGGTTCGTCCTGTTCGCCGCCGTGGCCCTGGTGCTGGCCGGGCCGGTGCTGTAGTTTTTCCTGGCACGGCTGGTCCTCGGCCACGATGCGCCGCCGGACCACGTGGCCCAGCGCCGGACAACGCTTGTCGAGCTCTCGCTCTGGGCCGGCGCCGACCCCAACTACCGGGACGAAGAAGGTAGCTCGGCCCTGCCGGATATAGCACAGCTTTACCAGGAACATAGCGCAATTTGTGAGTACAGCAATGCTGGCAATGCCGCATGTGGACCTGGAAACACTCTTGACTCGTAGCGAGGAAAGACGATGACTCACTCAGACGCCCTATTTCGCAATTCTCAAGATGCATCGCATGTCGCCGACGTTGGGGATTTCGGCATTCCTCTTGCCGCCGGCGACTTCAGAACCTACATCGTTTCTCGCCTCATCACGGGCATCGGACTGTTGTTCGTCCTCTCGGTGGCGGTATTTGTTCTCACGCATATTTTGCCGGATGACCCCTTTCTCGGCGGGCAGTTGGGTCTTCTCCGTGACGAGTTGGGTCTTAGATCCCCCCTTAGCCAATACTTAAATTGGGGCATATATCGCTTAGTTGACAAGCCGCTGGCTGTCACGTCGCCACGGCTTC
>JAPPKM010000003.1 GCA_028874315.1 Chloroflexota bacterium | reverse complement strand
CCATCCACGAAGCCGGACACGCGCTGTACGAGCAGGGCACGCGGGCCGAGGACGACGGTCTGCCGCTCGGCAGCGGCACGTCGGCTGGCGTTCACGAAAGCCAGTCGCGGCTCTGGGAGAACATCGTCGGCCGCAGCCTCGGGTTCTGGTCGCATTGGTATCCAACGCTGCAAGAGGAATTTCCCAAGCAACTGGGCAATGTGGACCTGCGGGACTTCTACGCGGCCGTCAACCGCGTGGAGCCGTCGCTGATTCGGACCGACGCGGACGAGGTGACCTACAACCTGCACGTCATGATCCGGTTCGACCTGGAGCTGCAACTGCTGGAGGGCGAACTGGCGGTGGCCGACCTTCCCGAGGCCTGGCATGCGCGATACCAGTCGGACCTGGGCGTGCGAGCGCCCGACGACCGCGACGGCGTCCTGCAGGACGTGCACTGGTATGCGGGGAGCATTGGCGGAGCGTTTCAGTGCTACACGCTGGGGAACATCATCGGGGCACAGCTTTACGAGGCGGCGCTGCGCGATGAACCTGGAATCCCTGATCAGATCGCGAGCGGGGACTCGTCATCGATCTTGGAGTGGATGACGACCCACGTGTACCGGGTGGGACGGCGGCTGACGCCGGATCAGCTGATCGAGCGGGTCTGCGGCGGGCCGCTGGACGCCCAGCCGTTGCTGCGGCGGCTGACGGCGAAGTTCGAGGACCTGTACGCGCTCTGAACCGGGAAGACGCGCCGGGTAAACCGTGAGGTTGGAGTGACGCTCGACGGACCGCGCGCTCCTCGGGCTGACGAATTCGACGAACTCGTTGCCCAGGTCAATCGCGTCATGCGCGAGGAAGTGGGCGCCGCTCCCACCTACGGCCAGGAGTGGCCGCGCATCTACTGCCACGAGAACCTGGCGAACATCCGGGTCATCCGCGCCGACGGGCGCATCGTGTCGTCGGCGGCCATCTATCCGCATCAGGCCCGGTTTGGCAATGCGCGGTTGCGCATCGGCGGCATCACCGGCGTAGCCACCGATTCGGCCTACCGGCGGCGGGGCTATGCGACGCGGGTCATGCAGGCCTGCATCGAGCGCCTGGCCGAACTCGGCTGCCACCTGAGCCTCCTCGGTTCCGGCGTGCCCAGCTGGTACCGCAAGCTCGGCTGGGAATACGCCGGCCTGGAGCGCACCTACCAGTTCAGCCGCGGAAACCGGCGCCTGCTCCCAACGGATTCCGGGCTCCAGGTGCGGGAGGCGCATGACGGCGACTTCGAGACGCTCGCCGCCATCCACGCCGCGCGGGCGCTCGGCGGCGTCCGCTCGGCCGACCTGCTGCGGTCGATGTGGCAGCCAAAGCCTGGGGCGGCCGTCTGGGTCGCGCTCAGGGAAGGAGTGGTCGGCGCCTACCTGCGCGTCCGCGGCGCCTCGGTCACCGAATACGGCGGCCCGGCCGACCTCGTCCTGCCCATGCTGGCTCGCCTGCTCGAGTCCTGGGACGACCCGGCCGTCCCCACCTCCACCCGTTCCATCCGGGAGCGGCAGGTAAACGTCAAGCCAACGCTCCACGCCAGCCTCGCCGCCCCCTGGCGACCCGACGACGTGACCGAGGCGCTGGACGCCCTGGGCATCCTGCGGTCAGCCGGTTACGTTCGCATGATCCGCATCCAGGACCCACCGGGCCTCCTCAAAGCCTACGGACGCACCGACCTCGCGGCCCGCTCCCACGGCGATTCAATCGAGATAACCACCGGCAACCGCACCCTCCGCCTCACCCGACCCGACGCCGTCAAGCTCCTCTTCGGCCCCGAACGCCCCGTCACCCCCGACCTCCCCGGCCTGCCCCTCCCCTTCCACGTCTGGCTGGCCGACCGCGTGTAAGCAAGCACCTGGGCGCGCCGCGGCCGGATCTCGGACATGACGCCCGAGCCCTGCCCCAATCGCCAGCCGCCGCCCTGTCTCCAAGAGCCACCCCCAGCCCCCAACCCTCCCAGTCCTTCCGCGTCCGTCATCCCGGCGTCCGCAGCCGGAATCCAGTCGTCGCACGCCGCCCGTGTTGGCCGCCGCGCTCCACGTCACCACCACCGAACGCGCCGTGAGCTGCGAAAACCCGATCGTATGCGGCCGCTGCGGCGTCGGCGCCCGCTGCGTCGTGACCTCCAGCGGCGGCTCCGTCCACCCCCCGCCCCGCGCCGCCACCCGCACAGCCCCCACCTCACGCCGCCGCCTCACAGTCCGGCAGCCCCAACTCCGCCCGGTCCACCACCGGCAGCTCCGCCGGCACGCAGCCCGTCAGCTGATTCCCCGCCAGGTACACCTCGCGCAGTCCAGTCTGCTGGGTCAATTCCGTCGGGATCGGCCCCGTCAACTGGTTGTGCGCGAGGTTCAGATAGGTCAGATTGGTCAACTGCCCCAACTCCGGCGGGATCGGGCCGCTGAGCCGGTTGTTGAACAAGTCCAGGTGCGTCAAGCGGCTCAACTGCCCGAGCTCCGCGGGGATCCGCCCCGCTGGGCCACTCTGGACCAGCCGTAGGTCTTCCAGGTGCCGCAGCTGGCCGAGCTCGCGCGGGATATAGGACAGTCCAAAGTTCGACAGTTCCAGCCGCCGCAACTCCGTCAGCCAGCGCAGCGCCCGCGCGTCCCGGCCGCTCAGCCCGCCGTCCGTCAATCGCAGTTCATGCACCCGCGGTGGAGTGCCGCCCAGCCCGACGCCGTCCCACTCACGCATCGACTGCCGCGTGTTCCAGTACGAGTACCGGGACTCGGAACCACCAACGGCCGACCGCAGCGCCAGCAACGCCGCGCAGTCGTCGATCAGACTCGGATTGGCCACCGGATCGGGGACCGCGCTACCGCTCCTGCACCGGTCAAGGTGGCCCCGGTTACTCGGGCGCGGCGCGTTCCACGCCTTAAGCCGACCTTCGAATTCGCGCAGTGCCAGCAGCCGCCAGTCGCTCTGATTCCCCGTCTCCACATATACCCGCACGTCACCCCATCGGGTCAACTTCGATTCGGACCACCTCTTCCGATCGGGACTCCACCGCAAGTCGTTCCCGAGACGATCCTCCATCGCGGCCACGGCCAGGCGCGCGCCCTCCGGCGCCCAGGCCGCCGCGTACACGTAGTGCCAGGAGAAACTGATCGGCGCCACCTGCCCGCGCCCGGACTCGGCCGCCGTCACCACGTATAGGTCAGCCCCGGCCTCAGCCCCGCGTCCGGCGCGCCACTCCAGCCCCGGCTGGGGAATGACCAGGATCTTGGAGCCGTCTGGCGACCACGCCACCGTGGGCGCCCAGCCCGGCCCCGCGTCGGCGTACGGCCGGCCTGGCAAGGTTGCCAGCCGGCGCGCATCGTCCCCGTCGACGCTGAATGTAACCAGCGTGAAGTCGCGGCCCGCTGCCTCGAGCACCGCCAGCCGCCGGCCGTCCGGCGACCAGGCCGGTCCGCCCACCACCTTGGTTGCGATCGACGTGTCCGGCGCAATCTGCCGCGCTGTGCCGTCCGCGGCGTCTACCAGGTACGTCACGCCCGCTGCACCGCGCACGGCCAGCTGCCGGCCATCGGGCGACCACGCCGGCTTTTGGGGCGCCAGCAGCACCTGCCGCCGGGTTCCCGGCCTGATCAGCCGGGTGGCGTCGACTGGCTGGCCGCCGTCCAGCGGCGTGACCGCCAGCCGAAATGCCCCCAGGCCGTGTTCCGCGTAGAGATGCGCAATCCTTCGGCCGTCCGGCGACCACGCTGGATAGCTGTCGAACTCCAGGTCGTTGGACGTCAGGCGCTGCGGGTCCGTGCCGTCGACATTGACCAACGCCAATTCGTACCCGAGCCGCTCGACCCGTGTGGGGGGCATCTCACGATTCGTGAGTCGGATCTCGGGATTCGGCTTGCCGTACGGCAGGTGGCAAACACCACGCGCGTGCCGTCGGGCGAGACGTCGAAGGGGATCGTGGTGCCGGCCTCGCCGAGGGCGGTACTGGTCCCCGCGTCGGCCACCGGCCAGACCCGCGTCCCCTCCGCCGTCACGCCATACAATTCCGGCCCGCGGCTGAACAGAATCGTCGCCCCGTCCGGCGACCACCCCACAAAGTCTTGCCACTGCCAGCGGCCCTGCCAGCGGTCGAAGGCCTCGTTGGGCCGGCACGCATGCGGCTCCTCAGGAGGCGCATGCGTGTCAATCCACACCAACGGTCCAGCCGCCTGTGGCGATGGCCTGCGCTGTTCGGCGCCTTGACTCGCCGGCTCCGGATCCGGCGTCGCCGCCGCCGTGCTCCGCCTGGCCGCTGGAGTTGCGGACGCGACCGAAGTTGGCGTCGGCGTCGGCCCAGAAACAGGTGTTGCCTCACTGAACTGTCGGCTATCTGACGCAGTCTGCATCACCGTCGGAGCGTCACCTGGCGCACTTGGCTGCGGGCTCGCCATTGGCGTCCGGCGATCCCCAGCGTCGCCGCAGCCCACACCAAGCAACGACCCAACAGCGACCGCTGAGATCAGCAACCCCACCCAGGCTACATGGCAAATTTCGCCGATGGCATTCGTTGCACGTCTACTAATCATCAGTATTGGCTCTGGTAGTTCGCATGTATGGCCAAGCGGTCAAGTTGGGTCGGACTGCAAAGGCCTTGGCTATGCCCCACTATTGAATTTAACTCGCTGTTCGGATGCCCCATTTCCTGAGTTACTTACTGCGTGTCAGACTCAGGCGGGTAGTTGATGCCGAACACATGTGCCACTTCGTGAACAATTGTCCCATATAGCTTCACATCCACGCCTTCCATTGGGACTCCGGACGAGTCCAGGCATCGATCAAGACGAAATCCACTCGGTAGGTTGAGTTCTGCGTTCGTAAAGTACAGGTGATTGATGAATATATCGGCATGGCCGTCTGAGACGATGGCACAACCTTGAGCTGTAAATCCGCAACCAGGCAGGCCAATGTTCTTGCTTATTTGCGGAAAGGCAGCGGCCGCCAATAGGTCTTCATTATCGTCGGTAAAGGTGATCATACGAACTTCATTGATCTCACGAATGCTCGTGCCACTGCGTCCGAAGTCATAGCCCATCTGGGCCAGCGACTCGAACATGCCAGCTATTCCCGCTTGAAGTTCGCTACGGATTTGCTGCCGTGTCGCCGGCGATGCTTCGTCGTCGGAGGCGCTGAACCTGGTGAGGCTCATCGCGGCTCTTACCGCACGATCAATCAGCGGCGAGTAGTCTTCGCAGTCGCCCGATTCGAATTCGGCCTTAATCCGCCCCGACGTAACCGAACCCCAGTGTCCCATCGCGTGCTTGATGAATCCGTGCCAACCCATCCGGTTGGCCTGGGGTAACGTGTGATGGCAGATCCGATACGTGTAGGTCCCGTCGTCGACCGCATCCCACCCAATCGGAAAGCTGGCCACGCGTTCCCGCAATCTAGGAGACTGACTTGACGGCCAGACGTAAGCGTCACGTCCAGCAAAAACGGTCGGCAACGGGTCGGTCGAGTCGTCAGCCACAAAGACCAGTTGCACTCCATATATCACCTTGAGTTCGAGACCTGTCTTCGGATTGTCCGTTGTTGGGTCAACTGAGGTATAGGCATTCGGTGCCCAGTGGATTGACGTATGTGGAGCGTTCTTGCTAGGAACTGTACTGGTTTCAACCTTGCGGTAGCGGAAAGTATACACGCCACTTCCGTAGACCTTGCCTAGAATTGTCTCAACCGCGTCAAAAGTGAGTCTTGACTTGCCGACTGTAGAAGAACTTGATCCGCTCGCCAGCGTGATTGGCGTATCGATAACGATGATCTGGTCGCTTGGAGGAGAGTATGTTCGCGAATCGGGATCTCCTTCGATGGGTGGAGTGCCAAAGACTGCTTCTACACGTATCTCGTACGCAGCGTGATGGGCTAGGCCGAGAGTTCCGCGAGCGAGGATTTTGACAAATCTGTCCAATTCAATTTCGCGATGCTGATCTTTCTGAGTCCCGGCTGAAGCACTATGATCGGTTATAACTTGATGCCATAAGTCGCTGTCGGACGGCTCGCCGGCAAGGCCGAAGACTCTGGCCGTCACTCGATAGTCGTCGGGCATCTTGCTGCCGGACCACGTCCAACTCAAGCGAGCCCTTTGATCGCCACGCGGCGTCAGATCCAGATTCTGCGGCCGCGGCGCCTCCGGCGTCGGCGTGGGCGTCGGCGTGGTCCCGGCCAGCGTCGTAAACCGGTGATCGGCGGACCAGCTGGAGCAATGGCGGTCCTTGGGGCCGTTGCAGGCGCGCATTTTCACTTCGTACTCCGTGCTGGCCGCCAATCCCCGCAGCGTCTCGCCTCGGTCGGTCCCGCCGTCGGCCGGCTGCGTCGTGGCGCCGGTCTCGCGGTCCGGATTCTCGGCGTCGTAGGGCCAGTACGTGATATCGAAGCCCGTCAGCGGCACCCCGCCCGTGTTGGCCGCCGCGCTCCACGTCACCACCACCGAGGTCGCCCTGAGCTGCGAAAACCCGATCGTATGCGGCCGCTGCGGCGTCGGCGCCCGCTGCGTCGTGACCTCCAGCGGCGGCTCCGTCCACCCCCCGCCCCGGCGCCGCCCCCCGCACAGCCCCCACCTCACGCCGCCGCCTCACAGTCCGGCAGCCCCAACTCCTCCCGGTCCACCACCGGCAGCTCCACCGGCACGCAGCCCGTCAGCTGATTCCCCGTCACCTTCACCTCGCGCAGGCCGGCCAACCGGGTCAGTTCCGTCGGGATCGGCCCCGTCAATTTGTTGTACGACAGGTCCAGATCGGTCAGGTTGGTCAACCGTCCGAGTTCCGGCGGGATCGGGCCGGACAAACGGTTCGCGGCGAGATTGACCTGCCGTAGCGCCGCCAGTCGTCCCAATTCACGCGGGATCCGCCCGCTGAAGGAATTGCGGGAGAGATCGAGCGCCTGAAGGTAGGTCAGGTCGCTCAGCCTCGGCGGCACCGTTCCTCGAAGACTGTTCCCGGACAGACGGATTGCCGTCACCCGTGCCGGTGCGCCGGTCACCTCGATGCCGTACCACTCGTCGAGTGGGGTGCCGGATCCCCAGTTCGCCACCTCGCCGCGTTTGCCGAGCAGCGTCTCCCGCATGTCCACCAGCGCCTCGCAGTCGCGCACCAGACCTGGCTGCGCGGCCGGCGCCGGCACAACGAACCCGGCGGCACAGGCGGCTCGACTTACGGCTGCATCCTCGGTCGCCGCCATGGCGGGGACCACCTGGTTCCCAAAGCCCGTATCGGCCACCGGCCGCACGTCACTGCCGTCGGGCGCCATGGTGTAGAGCCGGAGCTCGACGTCCTGCGAATCATCGTGGCGGAAGAGATGGGACACGGCGTAGGCGAACGCGATCCGCGCTCCGCCGGGAGCCCAGGCGGCGACCCCCTCATACTTTAAGACCCCCCAACCCGGCGGTATTCCGTCAATCGGGAGCTGGTCCTGGGCCAGGCACGCGCTGTCCGGCTCGTCCTCATAAAGCGCGGCCCGGCCCAGCAGCGCCCCGTCCAGCGTCACCACGCAGACCGTCGCGCCGTAGGTATACAGCAGCTTCGTTCCGTCCGGCGACCAGGTCACGTCGCTGACCGCGCCGAAGCTGCGCGCAGTCCCCGCGGCCCACCGCGGACTGCCGAAGTCGTCCCACGCGCGAATGTCCGCAACCCGACGCTGGTCGGAACCGTCAACCCCGATGGTGAAGATTCCGAGAGTCCCGTCCTCCACGCTGACGAACGCCAGCCGCTGGCCGTCCGGCGACCAGGCCGGCCCGCTCATCGCCAACGCCAGCGGCCGAAGAAAGTTGAGCCGTCGCGGCGCCGCGCCGTCCACCGGCACGATGTAGAGCCCGAGCCGCGTCCGGCCCGCGGCCGCCGTGAAGGCCAGCCGCCGCCCGTCCGGCGACCAGGCCGGCGGCTGCATGGCCAGTCCCGTCTCCCGCTCGTCACCGTCGTGCGTGACGAGCACGCGGGCATCGCCGCTGTCGGGCGCCATGACGACGAGGCGGCGCGCCCCGTTATAGCGCTCGGACCCTGGGATCATCCCCTGGAGATACGCCACGCGTCGCCCGTCGGGCGCCCAGGCCGGGTAGCCGTCGAAGACCGGGTTGAACGTGAGACGGCGCGGAGCGCCTGGATGCCCGAGCTCCTGGTCCGGATCCATCCAGCCCGGGCCTGGCTGATGGAAGTCGCCGAGATCGACCTGCACCAGCTCATATCCGTACGATCCGTAGATTCCATCTCCTTCGACTTCCCGGCCAAGCGGACGCCCCAAACCGTCCGGTTGGTCACGCCGCGCAACCGCGGGACGCGGGGAGGTGCAAACGGCGATCAGGACCTGGCCGCCGTCGGGCCTGAGGTCAAAGGGAAGCATCGTGCTCATCACGGACCAGGACTCCACGGGACCCCGGGCGATCGTGCGCACGCTCGCGCCGTCCGCGCTGGCCGCAAACAGCACCGGCCCGCGCGTCACAAAGATCGTGCGGCCGTCGGGACTCCACTGGAGGAACGTCTTCCACCAACTCCAGGAATAAGAGAGGATCGATGGGTAGCACGTGTACATGGGGGCGTAATGCATTGCCACGACACTCTGCCCATCGCCCGCGGCGCCGGCGGCCGTCGTGCTGGCCGGCTCAATAGCTGCATCGGCGGTGGCCGTCGGCTCCGCGGGCGGCGTAACCGCGGCAGGAGGTTCGGGTGGTCGTATGTCGGCTGCCTGCGGCTGACACGCGGCGAGCGCCAGCACGACCAGCACCAGCAGCGTCCTGGCGGTTTCGTTGCGGACGACACCAATTGGCCCAACGCTTGTGCTCATGGCTTGGTCTGATAGAGGGCATACATTGCAAGCACATCAAGGGGCGTCGGTGCGCAAGGGTAGTTTGTGTCTCTCGAATGATCGAAAACTGTGTCGTAATCTAGGTCGTAGTTAGGATGTTGCTTCCGCTGCCCTGAGCCGTCCGTGCCACTGCGAATCCCAAAAGCGTGCCCGAGTTCATGGACGAGAATTGAATAGACTGTGCTAAAGTTATAATTAGTGCGTGCGCGATCATTTTCAATATTATCTGGATGTCGTGTACGGCACAATTCGAGCCGCACGGTCGGGATCTCTGGCACATAATTACCCGATACAGGTTCGAAGTACCTGTCTTTCTTCAGCGCGATATCTGTAATCCATCCCTTGGTCTCATGGTGCACCCGTAGCCGTGCACAGGCGATGCCCTTAGAGCCGCACAGGCCGGGTTGGATCTCTTGGCCAAATTCGTAGACCATTGGCCGCGCATTGGTTTCGAACATGAACACTTCGTTCCCCACATCGGCTCCATCGCTGGTGTCCATCGCCGCGCGCAGCACCGCGTCGCGTAGCGCCCCGATGTGTCGTGACTGGTCCCCGATGGCTTGGACGTGGGCGCGTCGCGTGTTGAGGTCGTACTGAGCCGCGCTGTTGCTGTCCAACGACCGACTGACCGCCCCAACGAGATTACTTACGACGGCTGAGTACGTCGCGCATGGCCCGCGTTCGTAGACAGCCTGAACCTGCCCGTCGGTCGCTACGCGCCACCGGTCGAACGCATCGAAGATGAAATCGGCCCAATTGGCTTTTCGAGGGTCTGGGTTGCCTTGAGCATCGTTCAAGTTGAGCGTGGGAAAGGTATCGCTGCAGATCCGATAGACGTATGTTGCCCGAGGGATACGACCAGTATTTTGCAGTGGATAATTCAATGGATAGCTGGCAACGCGCTCACCGGCGTTGGACCTGCCCTGGTTGTCTTCACCCTCCGCGCCCGCCCGTGTGGATGGCCAGACGTACACATCACGTCCGGAAAAAACCCGCAGCTTGGCCGGTTGATTCTCCTCCGCGGCTGGCGGCACATACCAGAACTGGATGGCATAGACGTGATTGAGTTCAAGCGACTGCAGCGTGTTCCCGTTTGTCATTGCCGTTTCAGGAATGTCGCCATCGTGCGCAAAGTTGGCCTCTTCCGGAAGCCATGAAATTGCTGCGTGCGTGCCGTCGGCACGCCGATACCGGAACCGGGCCGTTCCGCCCGCATAGGTACTGTCGCCAAGAACATCCTGCATCAGCTTCCAACTGAGCGTCGCCTGGCCCCTCGTACCTGAGCTCGTACCATTCGCTGCCGTGATTGGCGTATCGATGAGAATGATCGCGTCACTCAGTTCCGAGAGTACGTCATTGTTATCGGCATCTCTTCCAGTGACGGCCTGGACCTGAATCTCGTATGCTGTATGATCCTGCAGGCCCCTTAGTTTCGGTTTATCCTTGGTCCGATAGAACACATGCAGATAGAACTCGTACTTGTAAGTTGAGGTTTTTCCGTCTACGGCCACAGCCGGAGCCGAAGCCCCCGAGTGAACCGTCCGCCAGCTGGACAGGTCACTTCTGTCGTTAACGCCAAACCCACGGGCGGAAATAACAAATGCGTTTACCTGCGGGCCTGTCCACGTCCACGTCAATTTCACTTTGCGTTGGCGCAGTGGCGTGATGTCCAGATTCCGCGGCCGTGACGCCACCGGCGTCGGTGTGGCGGTCGGCGTGGGCGTCGGCGTGGTTCCTGCGAGCGTCGTAAACCGGTGATCCGCGGACCACGCGGAGCAATGGCGGTCCTTGGGGCCGTTGCACGCGCGCATTTTCACTTCGTACTCCGTGCTGGCCGCCAGCCCCCGCAGCGTCTCGCCCCGGTCGGTCCCGCCGTCGGCCGGATGCGTCGTGGCGCCGGTCTCCCGGTCCGGATTCTCGGCGTCGTAGGGCCAGTACCTGAGGTCGAAGCCCGTCAGCGGCACCCCGCCCGTGTTGGCCGCCGCGCTCCACGTCACCACCACCGAGGTCGCCCTGAGCTGCGAAAACCCGATCGTATGCGGCCGCTGCGGCGTCGGCGCCCGCTGCGTCGTGACCTCCAGCGGCGGCTCCGTCCACCACCCGCCCCGGCGCCGCCACCCGCACAGCCCCCACCTCACGCCGCCGCACACCACGGCAGCCGCAGCTTCCCCAGATCGCCCTCCACTGTCGGCCTGAGACCAGCCGGAAGGCAGCCGGTCAGCCGGTTGTTGGCCAGCTTCACCACCCGCAACTCGGCGCGCTGGCCCAGTTTCGGCGGAATCATCCCGCTCAGCCCGCTGAAACTGAGGTCCAGCCGCCGCAGCGTGGCGATCTCCCCCACGAACAGCCGTCATCACCGTCTCGTTCCACACCCCAAACCTCAAGACTGTCGTTTGGTTGCCTTTCGGCGCCCGCCAGTGCACGGCGAATTCCGACGGCCCTACCTGGTCCCGCGCCTCGCCGTCCGGCGGCGGTTTCGCCGTGGACCACCTGCCCGCCGCCAGCCCGCCGACCATCTAGCCGGCTGATCCGTCGTCGCCGGTCGGCGGCCGGCGCAGCGCCGGTCCAAGAGCGTTAATGAAAGCCACTTGCCACGTGCCGCTGCCGTCTGGCGCCATGATGAAGAGGCTGATACCCATGCCGTCGGGATAGTCGACATCGTCGTCCTCGAACATTCCAATCGTCCGGGTAAACGCGATTCGCTCGCCGTCGGGCGACCACGCCGCCACCGATTCCGCGTCCTTATAGACGCCGTGTTCGTGGTACCACCCCGGCGGCCGGTCTCGCACCCACGCCGGCCACGGGTGTTCCGACTCGCCGGTTGACGTCAGCACACAGTCCCACCGCCCGTACTCCGGGGATTCCGGGAATTCCGGGCTCAGCAGGGCGCGGCCCAGCAGCGCGCCGTTCTCCGCGACCACGCAGGTCGCGGCGCCATACACGTACAGCAGCCGCGTGCCGTCCGGCGACCACGCCACGTCGCGTACCAGGCCCACATGCCGCGGACGCGGCCGGCCGTGGCGCCACAGGCGCTGCCAGAAGTCAATGCCTATGATTTCCCGTTCGTCGGTGCCGTCCGCCGCCACGGCGTAGAGCCCCAGCACGTCGTCCACCGTCTTCGCGTAGGCCAGCCGCGTGCCGTCCGGCGACCAGGCCGGGGCGCTGACGGCGTCCGTCACCAGCGGTCGCAGGTCGTGCAGCCACACCGGCCGGGTTCCGTCCGTGGCCACCACGTAGATGCCCAGGGTGCCGTCCGCGTCGGCCGCCGCAAACGCCAGCCGCGTGCCGTCCGGCGACCAGGCCGGCGCCAGCAGGGCCAGCCCCCGGTCCTCCGCGTCGGCCGCCGCCTTCACCTTCACCAGGGTGCGCGCCGCGCGCCCGCCGCCCGCCCCCGCCGCCCTAACCCCCCCGGGCCGCGCGGCCCCCTCCAGGGCCTCCAGGGGGG
>JAPPKM010000105.1 GCA_028874315.1 Chloroflexota bacterium | reverse complement strand
TTTACTTTCGGTTTGTGTTTCCGGCCGCCCCCCCGGGGGGCCGGCCCTCTGGGGGGCCCCCCCCGCGGCGGCCCCGGGACCCCGGGGCGGGCGAGGCCGGTGCGGTTGGCGCCCGGCTCAACCCCCGGTACTCCTTTGATCGTTTCATGGTCGGTTCGTCCAACCGGCTGGCGCACGCCGCCGCTCTCCGGGTGAGCGAGCGTCCCGGCAGCGTCTACAACCCGCTTTTCCTTTACAGCGGGGTGGGTCTGGGTAAAACGCACCTGTTGCATGCCATTGGCCGTGCGGTGCTGGCGCAGCGTCCCGAGACGCGAATGCGCTACGTCCCCTGCGAAACCTTCGTCAACGAACTGTTACACGCGATCCGGACGGAAGGCCGAGGCGACCGCCGCCGCCGCTTCCGCGAACGCTACCGCACCGTTGACTTGCTGATGGTGGACGACGTTGAGTTCCTCTCCCGCACCGAGGCCTCGCAGGAGGAGATGTTCCACACGTTCAACGCCATTTACGAGGCGGGCGGACAAATCGTGCTGACGAGCGACCGCCCGCCGCGCGAGATCGCTCGCCTGGAAGCCCGCCTGCGGAGCCGCTTTGAAGTCGGCCTGGTGGCCGACATTCAGGCGCCCGACCTGGACCTGCGCCGGATGATCCTGCATCAGCACGCCGCGGCGGCCGGCAGCAGTGTGCCCGAAGATGTGGTGGACCTCCTGGCCGACCGGATCACCCGCAACGTCCGAGAGTTGGAAGGCGCGCTGACCCGCACCCTGATCTACGCTGAGTTGCACGGTCTGCCGCTTCAACCGGCCACGGCCGAGCAGGCGCTCTCGGGTCTCGGACGCGCCGCCGCCGACCGTCCGCCCGCGACCGACGCCATCCTGGCGGCCACGGCGCGGCACTTTGAGATTGACCGAGGCGTCCTGCTTGGGAAGCGCCGCGACGCGCGCACGGCGGGTGTCCGCCAGGTCGCCATGTACCTGATGCGCAATGACGGACGCGAGACTTTACCCGAGATTGGCCGCGTGCTTGGCGGCCGAGACCACACCACGGTGCTGCACGGCTGCAACAAGATCGAGCGTCGCCTGAAGCTCGAGGATCAGCTCAAGGCCGATATCGAGGCGATCCGCGCTCACCTCGCGGCCTAGCCGGCCACCCCCGCGGTGTGGATAACCGGCACTCTTCTGTGGACAACTACGCCTCGGTGTGGATACTCGTCGGGCTTCAGGCGGTTACATCTTGTGGACAGCAGGCTGTCCGCCGTCTGTTCGCCGTTCCGCCCACGACATCCACAGCCGCGCGCGTGACCCGCTGAGAGCTAGTCTGCGCCCGCAACAGGTATGCATCCTCGGCGGTCCATCCCTTTCCCCATACTTCACGCCTCGACTACGTCTTCGACGGACTCTTTGTATCTACCTTCTTCCGTCGGTGGTAGGAACAGCCAGGTGCTCGTTGACAACGCGGAAACTCGTATCCGGCAGCGCACACGCCTGGGAATTCGAGGTGGCATGGGTGGAGACCGGGGTTGGCGCCCCCGCGATAGACTGGCAAAAAGGAACTCCGTAAGCTTTCAGTATACAGAGGGCGTGCTGGATGTACGCCCGGCATTCTTGGAAGGTTTCCAGTCTGAATTCGGCCGGGCAAGCAGCACAGACCGTCACTGACCGTCGCCGGGTTCCGCTTGATCGCATCGCACCCAATCCCGAGCAGCCACGCCGGCGGTTCGATGCCAGGGATTTGCAGGCGTTGGCGGAGTCCATTCGGCGCCACGGCGTGCTCCAGGCCCTGCTGGTCACGCCGTCACCTGGCCGGCCCGGACACTTTCTGCTGGTCGCCGGTGAGCGCCGCTGGCGCGCCGCGCGCACGGCGGGCCTGGCCGACGTCCCGGTCACGATCATCGCCGCGGACGCGCGGCGGCGGGTTGAGCTGGCGCTGGTTGAAAACGTGCAGCGAAGCGATCTTGGGCCAATGGAACGCGCGCACGCGTACCAGGCGCTCATGGACGGCTTCGGCATGACGCAGGCCCAGGTAGCCGAGGCGGTGGGCCTGAGCCGGTCGACCGTTGCCAACACCCTGCGACTCCAGAAACTGGACGACGCCATGCAACAGGCGCTGGCCGACGGCCGCATTACGGAGAGTCACGGCCGCACCCTGGCGGGCGTATCCGACCGGGTGATGCGGAAGCGGCTATTTCATCGGATGCTGACCGGCCGCCTCAATCTCCGGGAGGCCGAGCGCGCCTCACGGCGTGTACTCAAGGAAGCGCAGCCGCCGGACATTGAACTGGATCATGTCGCCGAACGCCTGCAATGGCGCCTGGGCACGCGCGTTCGGTTCGTGGGCACCCGCAACCGTGGTCGAATCCAGATCGAGTATCGCGATTCTGAGGATCTCGACTCCCTGCTGAGCATGCTGCTCCCCGACTGACGTCACCCTGTGAAGCGTCTGCGGCACGCCGGGTGGAGGCTGAAATCGGTCACGGTGGCGCTCATTGCGCTCAACAGCGTCGTATTCGCGCTGCAAGTCCTCCAGGGAGCTGCGGGGCAAGAGTGGTTCTACCGGTATGGCCTGATCCCTGCCGTGCTGTTTGGGGTCGATGCGTTCTCGATCTACGGGTCGCCGACACCCTATGCGCTGACGCTGCTGACCTCCTCGTTCCTCCACGGCAATCTGAGCCACCTGGCGGTCAACATGGCCTTTGTCGCTGTCCTGGGCTCCATGGTGGAGCGAGCGGTTGGCGCCTGGCGGTTTGCGACGGTCTGGACGGCGGCGGTCGTCGGCGGCGGACTGTTTCACGCCCTTTGGAATAGCGGGTCCATTGTTCCCACCATCGGCGCCAGTGCCGGCGTGGCCGGCCTGATAGGCGTGGTAACGGTTGGTGGTTGGGGCGGGCTGGTGGCCGGAGGTCTATGGCTGGCGGTCCAGGTCATCGGCGTCGTGGCCGAGGGCCCCCAGGTGCTGGACCCCGAAGTGGCGTGGCAAGCTCATCTTGCAGGATTCGCGATCGGGGTGATGGGAGGATTGCTCGTGCGCTGGGAAATCCGACGATGGCGCCGGCGGGGTGGGGTCAATGGCTAACCGACGCCGCTCGACGCGACGCCGGCGTCGGGCGCCGATTCGGCGCGCGGTGCGTCGGCCGGAACCGCCCGCGGCCAGCGCGGACAGACCGTCGTCAACCAGCGAGCGGCCCGCCACGGCCGTCAGCCGCGCGCGGAGCGTGGCGTCGTTGCCTTCCCTGCCACATTTGCGTCGTGACCTGGCCACCAGCCTCAGCCTGGGCCTCGGCCTGACCCTGGTGGTGATCGTCGTCGGCCTGGCGGTGGGTTAGGAACGGCTGGCGGACTGCGGGGCAGTACATATAATCCTGATCGGTTGAGGCGGCGCTAACGTTGCGTATCCCCGGTCGGGGACGTTGAAGGCGCAGCCGTCCGTAGCGACGAAGGAAGGTTCGCGGACCTGACCCGCGTACGCGTCACGCTCGGAATCGCGGCCACCGCGCTGCTGGTGGCCCTGGCCCTTGGCCCCGCGACTCTCACGGCCCAGGTCACATCTGGCTTTGGGCAAATCACGGTGTTGAGTTCCACCTTCCTTAGCGCGCCGGGCAACGCGACCTTGCAGCACAACGTCCCACGGCTGAGCGTCACGGTCGGTGCCGAAACGCTGACGGCCGACTTTCAGGACTTCTTCGAGCGCACCGGCGGTCTCCAGCGCTGGGGCTTCCCCACGTCAGAGGTCCACGTTGAGGAGACCGGCACCCTCACGCAGTACTACCAGCGCGGCGTCGTGGACTTCCACCGGCGGGTTGACCTGGGCAACATCTACGTCCTCGAGCGCCGGCTCACGTGGGACTACTTCGGCGGCGGCCAGGGCGGCAGCCCCGACCTTGGCGTGGAACCGGGAACGGTCAACAACAACACCGGCGAGCAGCTCGGGCCGTGGAACCACAAGGTCTCTAACTTCTCGGTTGGAGGCGTCCGCACCGGGTTCCTGGACTTTTTCAACGCGTTCGGCGGGGTGCAGGCTTTTGGCTTTCCGAAGACCGAGGCCCGCGTCGACACCAACGCGCCCGGCACCGTGCACATCGCGGCGGCCACGGCCGGGTTCACCCGGCAGTACTTCCAGGCCGCGGTCATGGAACATCACCCGCAGGATCCGCAGGCTCCGGTCAAGCTGCGGTTACTGGGTGACGACTTACGGAACCAGAAGTATCCGGCGAACGCCTGGGCGCAGTTCGAGGCCTTCGGCGCCGCCGTGCCGCTGGCGGCCGGGCAGGTGTACACGCCACAGGTCATCGAATTCACGGCACCGAGCACTTCGCCCACCGCCGTCCCGACGGCCACGGCGACGGCGGGTCCGACAACCAGTCCCGGCCCGACGCAACTGTCGGGCGAACTCATCGTGGTCGGGACGACCGACGGCGGAATCCTGCTCTACGACGGCGCCACCTGGCGGCAGCTCGACAAGGACAACTCGGTGCTCAGCACCAACCGGGTCCAGGCCGTGCTGGTGGATAGGGACGGTCAAATCTGGGCCGGTACGGATGCCGGCCTCTTCCGCTTGAACCGGGATGGGCAAGGCGTGGCCTACAACCAGGCGAACACCAACCGTGAGATCGGATCGGACAACATCGCGGCCCTGGCAGGGCTTCGCACGACCGACGTCCTCTGGATGGCCCACCCGCAGCAAGGCGTCAGCGGGTTCGATGGCGACAGTTGGGAAAGGTTCCGGTCCGACAACTCCCTAATGCCAAGCTCGGAAGTACGCGCGCTGCGCCTGATTCCGGGAACTGCGGGGGGCCTGATGTTTGCCACGGCGGGCGGCGCCGTGCTGTACGACCATCTCAACGACGACTGGTACATCTACAACACTGGCAATTCGGGCATCGTCAGCGACAACGTCACCGCCGTCGCGGTGGATACGCGCGGCGGCCTCTGGTTCGGCACGGTCGACGGCGGCGTGTCGCGCACGCGCAACCCGTTGACGTGGGACCACTTTGACGCCGGCGAAGGACTTGGCAGCAATAACGTGCGCGACATATTCGTTGCCAGCGACGGCACGGTGTGGGTCGCCACCTCTCGCGGCGTGAGCTGGCTCCAGGACAACCTGTTCTCCACGTCCAATGTCTTGAACGCGGGTCTGCCCTCCAACAGCGTCCGAACGCTGGCCGAGGACAGCCAGGGACACATCTGGATTGCTACCGACGGCGGCGTGGGCAGCTTTGATGGGTCAACGTGGACAGCCTTCACCACGGCCCAGGGCCTGCCCACGAACAACGCGAGCTCGATAGCCGTCGGCAGGGTCGTGGGCAGCTAGCCGGCCGAGCAGCGATTCAGCGACCTCGCCCGCCCGACGCCCCGGCCGTCCGGGACGGCGAAACGAGACGCGCTAGTCGATCAGGCCGGGCCTTGCCCGCTGTGACGGTCGCGGATGCGCGCCAGCCGGGCGAATTCGAGGGTCATGCGGCGCGATTCGGTCGAGAGCACGATGTCGTCGGCCAGGAACTGGCTCAAGCCCACCTCGAACAGCAGGTCGTCCACCTCGGAGGAACCCAGCGCGTACCCTCCGACGAGGATCTGCGACAGGTCGATGGTCGTGGACGGTTCGCGGCCAGCTTCGAGGTCGGTGATCACGCTCACGCGTACGCCGGCCTTTCGCGCTACCTGCCGGGTCGTGAGCCGACCGGCACGGCGGCGCGTCCGCAGCCGCTCGGCCAGGAGCCCCCGATCCACGTGGATCTGCTCGTCGTCGGTGTCGGTCTGGTCCGGGTTGAGCGTGGAGTTGACGGTGCGCGAAATGGAGCGGATGGCCGATTCGGCCACGCTGGCGATCGTCTCCTCGGCAAAGCGCCGGCGCGTACTGGCCATGTCGTCTGGCACGTAGCCGGCCAACACCAGAAGCTCCCGCGGATCAACCTCAAGGCCCTTCGCCAGCGTTACCAGAGTCGCGACGGTTGGACTCTTGTAGTCTCCGCTTTCGAGCCGCGAGAGGTAGGACGGGGCGAGGCCGCAACGCGCGGCAAGCGCCGCCTTCGTGAGGCGACGCTGCTCGCGGAGTTGTCGGACGGCGTTGGCAAAGCCCATGTCGGGGACAGGCACTATAGCGAGCCCGCCAATCGCATCCAAACCAGCGGGGGGTGTTTCGTCCGCCAAACCTGTACCGACGATGTGGCCCGCGGGCGCTGCGGCGCAGTGATGTGGAGCGCGTGTGGTAAGCATGCGCGGCAGACGCGACAATCAGCGCCGCGAACAGCGCGGTCTTGGGACAGAGAGGGATTGCAATGGCGGACATCGTTCGACGAGCCGACGTGGTGTGGCGCGGCGACTTGCTTGCAGGCAACGGAACGTTCGACGTGGGAAGCGGCGCCTTGTCGGCGCAGGCCGTGAGTTGGCCCGCGCGCACGGAGGGGCCGGGCGGAAAGACCAGCCCGGAGGAGTTGCTGGCCGCCTCGCACGCCAGCTGCTACGCCATGGCCTTCTCGCACACGCTGGCCGAAGCCGGGCATCCGCCGGAGGAACTGCGCGTGTCGGCGTCCGTGACGTTCGAGCCGCTGCCAGCCGGAGGATTCAAGGTGGGTAGCAGCTCGCTGGCCGTGGAAGGCGTGGTCCCGGGACTGGACCAGGCGGGGTTCGCGGACCTGGCGGCGCAAGGCGAGGCCGGCTGCCCGATCTCCAACGCCATCCGCGGCAACGTGGACATCTCCGTCGAGGCCACCCTGGCCGGTTGACCGGCGCGTGAACGAGGGACGCGCCGAGCTGACACAGGCGCTGGAGGCCCTGCTGCGGGCCATCGGCCCCCCGCCGGCCCCACCGGCCGAACTCCAGGCCGCGCTGCGCCACGTGGACGGCCTGACCCAAGCGCTAGGCCCCGACACCCCGGCCCAACTCCGCCACTTCCTGCAACGCCGCAGCTACGTCAAGGCCCTGGAGTACCTGCAAGGCGACTAGGACGCCGAGCGCGGGGTGGACGGCCGCGCGTTTCGGTCCACCCGCCGCGAAGCGCCAGTCGTCCGCGGCGTCCGCCTTTGCTCGCCTTGGGATTCGCCGACCGAGCGAGGGCAACCGGCTGCGCGGGTGTACCGCCTGATTGACGACGCGGGGCGCGGCTGATAAAAGTGTTCAACGGGTCCTAGGGGCGGAAGACCCGCGCCCAAACTGGCATAGGCTTGGGTTGAGGCGGGCGGTTCTCAACGCAGGTGTTCTGATAGGGGAACCGAATGTCCGCCGAATCGACCGCAGAAGCCCTGACCCGCGCCGAGTTGCGCGAGGAGCTGGATCGAAGCCTCACGCACTACGCGACCAAGGCCGACCTTAAGGACCTCGAGCTTCAGCTGACCACAGCGATCAGCGCGGTCCAGATCCGCCTGATGATGTGGACGCTGTTCCTGGTGAGCGTTGCCACCGGCGTCCTGATCGCCGTCGACAAGCTGACGGGACCCGTGCCCGGCGGCTGACCCGCGGCTCCGGGGGCCAATCGGCTACTGCGCGGAATTGACCTCCAGGCAACGTCGCGTCAGCTAGCGCACGTCCGCCGCGATCTGGTCGACGAGGCGCATGGTTTTGGCGGCTTCGGCGAAGTTGGTGAGGGGTTGGGCGCCGGCCTGGATGCTTTCCATGAAGTGCTGGCTCTCCGCATGGAAGCCCGAGACGCGGTGCCGGACATCGCCAACCAGGTCTGCCCCGCGTACGACCTCGGGCGTGGTCGAGTCGTCGCGGTAGATCATGCCCTCGACGCCGTCTTCCCAGTAGGCCGAGACGTCGCCCCCGTGGATCTCGAAGGTGTGGCGGCGGGCGCCGGCCCGGCGGCTGGCCAGCAGGACGCCCGAGCAGCCGGTGGAGAACTCGATCAGCGCGGCGTGCACGTTCATGTAGGGGCGGCCCAGGGCGCGAGTGTGAGCGGTCACGTCCACGACCTCGCCGCCGGCCAGGAAGCGCAGCGCGTCGACCGCGTGGACGATGTCCGAGTTCAGGTGGCTGACGGAGCCCCGGTAGAAGCCGTACTGGTCGGGCCACGTGTCGAACTTGTGGAACCGCGCGGCAGCCATGTGGATGGGACCCGCGGCCTCCACGACCGACTTGCAGTGGCGTAGCAGCGGGATGAAGCGGCGGTTGAAGCCGGTCATGGTCAGGCAGCCGTGCTGCTCGGCGTACCAGGCGAAGGCTTCCGTCTCGTAGGTGGAGACGCCGGGCGGCTTTTCGATGAAGACGTGCTTCCCGGCCTGCAGGCAGTCGATCACGATGTCGTGCAACAGGTGCGGAGGCATGACCACGTAGACGGCGTCCAGGTCCTCGCGCTCCAGCATTTGGCGGTAGTCGGTGTAGCGGCCGGGCACGTCGTACTGGTCGGCGGTGGCGGTTAGCTTGTCCTCGTCCAGCTCCGAGATTGCCCGCAGGTCCGTCGCCTCGATCTCATCCAACGACGGGTAATGCACCATGCTCGCCAGGTTCCCCGCCCCCACAAATCCAACCTTCACCGGATCACTCATGCGTTGCTCCTTGACCGCACCCCGTCCGCGGTGATCCTACGCCCCTGCGGGCCGCAGCAGTGTCGGCCCAGCCTGCGCTGACCTGGGCGCACGCACTGGCACCGACAGCACTTATTCGGGCCGCCCTCCCTATACTCCGCGTCGGGCGGAAGTGGAACACGCGGCCTGCAGCGCGCGGAATGGGTCGATGACGGACGCAGATTTGGGCTCCAGGCGTCCGTTTGTGTTTCTCCCTTTCGCCGGACCACGCTTTGAGCGGGCGATCAGGCAGCTACGCGATTCCCGCCTGAAGCGGCAAGCCTTTAGGACGATCAAGCGGCTCTGTCAGGACGACCGCAGCCCGGGCCTGAACAGCGAGGTGCTGAGGCTGCTCGGCGATGCGTTGGAATCCCGGTCGGCGCGCGTGACCCAGAGCCAGGGAGCGCCCCGGCTGATCTTCGCCCGTGACGATGCCCGGATCGTGGCCCTGTGGGTCGATTATCACGACGCGGCATATGACTGGGAGCAGCGAAACCACGCACGCATACCCGAGTACGCCAAAGCGGCGGCGCCGCTGCGCCTGGAAGGGACACCCCCACCGATTCCACGCACTGCGGCTGGCGCGGAGCTCCATGTGCCCGACCCCGACCTGCTGGGCGACCTGGAGGCGGCAAGTTACGAGGACTACTTCGCGGCGCTCGACGACGACCAGCGCGCCTATGTCTACAGTGAAGGGGTGTCCTTCCTCACCGCCGGCGCGGGCACAGGTAAGACATCGATTGCGATCCGGCGGGCGCTGCATCTGGCCGCTCAGCCGGAGCTTGGTGGCGGGCGCGTGCTCTACCTCTGTTACAACCGAGCACTGATGCTCACTGTCCGCCGCGCCATCAAAGCGATCGGCACGTCGGAGATGGCGCACGAGATTGAAACAAATACGGTTCATGGCTGGGCGGATGCATACCTGCAGAAGCGGGAGCCCGGGTTTTCCGTCGAGGCGTCCGTTGACATCGACGGCGCATGGCTGCGTTCAGCGACTCCGCAGGAGGTTCCCCGACTGTCGGAGGAGGAGCGACAGGCGCTCGCGGGGCTTTCCGCGCGCGATGTCCTCGAAAATGAGATCAAGCACGTGCTGAGCCCCAACCAGTTCGACACTATCGCGCCGTATCTGAACCTCACGCGACCTGAGAGCCAAGGCCTGATACGGCTACGACGGCCGCAGCGGCAGGCGATGTGGTCGCTTCACCAGCGCATCCGCCAGCGAAGCGATGCGAAGGGAACGTGGGACGACCTGATCGAACGGGCGCGCGCCGCCCTGGCAGCCGACGCCGATCGGCCGCGCTACCGCGCCGTGATCGTGGACGAGGGGCAGGACTGCTCGCCAGCAATGGCGAGGCTGGCCAAGGCGTTGACAGCTAACGACCCACGGCGACTGTTGGTGTTGGCGGATCCGGCGCAGGAACTGTATCCGGGCACTTTCCTCTGGGCGCGGCGAGAGTTCCGCCCTCGCGGCGGACGGGCCCGCGTATTGCGTCGACCCTATCGATCGACTCGGCAGATCCACGCCCTGGCAGCCTCCCTGTACGCCGGGGTAGAAGAGACGCGGCGTGAAATCGATGAGATGACCGAGTCGCAACGCGAGGGCCCGCTCCCGCGGCTGGCGAGGTTCTCCACGGAGCGTGAGGGGCTTGAGGCTATTGGTGGATGGATTCGCGCCGAACTCGCGCAAGGCCGACCTGCAGGTCAGATTGCCGTGCTTACTGGTAGCAACCGCCAGCGCGACGAAACGTCCACCACGCTCGTCCGTTCGGGCGTGCCCGTGACTACGGTGGACCGCGCCGCGCCACCTGACGGCGTGTCAGTTTCGCTCGCGACGGTGAATGCAGCTAAGGGGTTGGACTTCACGTCGGTCTACCTGCTGGACCCTGGTCTGAGATTCGGCTCGCCCAACAGTCGGCGGGCGCGGTTCTACGTGGCCCTTACGCGGTCCAGCCGCTACTTGTGCATCGTCTGCTGCCGAGAGGCCGACTCGCCGCTCCTCGACGATCTTGATCCCGGCTGCTACGTGCCGATTGGCGGGGCAGCGACCTAAACCAGCAGGGCTGGCTGCCCGTCAAACCGCCGCCACTTGGCAGGTCGAGGCAAAACGGCGGGACTAGCTTGCGGTGGCCTGGATGAGGGCGCGGAGGTAGCCGACGCACCAGGCGCGGGCGCGTTCGCGGGCTTCGTTGTCGCCCAGCAGGCCGGGATAGTGGTCGGGCATCACAAAGCCGTCGAACCCGACCTCGTGCAGGGTTCGCATCTGGTCGGCGGCGTTGTAATCGCCCTCGTCCTGGAAGACCTCTTCGAAGCGCGGAATGATGCCGCGAACGTTGCGGAAGTGGATGTTGAAGAGCTTGCCGCGCTCGCCGAACCTGCGCAGGGCGGCGGGCATGTCCTCCCCGGTCTCCTGCATGGTGCCCAGGCAGAAGAGCAGGCCGACGTTGGGGCTGTCGTAGCGATCCAGCAGCTGCGCCAGACCGTCGGGATTGATGAACGGCTGCTCGACGCCGCGGTAGAGGGGCAGGGGCGGATCGTTGGGGTGGAAGGCCAGGCGCACGCCGGCGGACTCGGCGGCTGGCAGCACGCGCTCCATAAACCCGTCCATGCGCCGCCAGACCTCACCTATCGGCACGCGCACGGCCGGGTCGCCGGTGTCGATGCCCCAGGTGACCAGATCGGACTCCTCCAGCCAGGCGGCGTCGAAGGTGCGTAGCTCCGTACCGGCGCGTCCGCCCGGCAGGTCCTTGTAGCCGCGCCAGGCCTGGATGTGCTCATCGGCGTGAGCCACGGCAAAACCGCAGGTGACCAGCGGGGCGCCCTCGCCGCCGAGGACGCGGATCGTCTCGCAGAGGTCGTCGATTTCCTGTGCGCCCTCGGGATCGCCGCGCAGCACGCCGGCGATGCGGGCGCGGCGCAGTTCCATGCCGGCCAGTTCGAGGTCCAGGGCATCCAGGCGCTGCAGCAGCTCACGCAGACCTGCGGCGTCGACCTGGCCCGTTTCCGCCACGCCCGGCAGTTCGTCGGTGCGCAGGGTGCCGCCGTCCACGCCAATCTGCGCCGCGTACTGCAGGTGGTCGTTGGAGAGGTCGACGAGACGCAAGCCGATCTTGATCATGCGCGCAGGGTACCCGCGGGGACGCTGAGTCGGCTACCGGGCCGGCTCCAATGTTTCACGTGAAACATTCGGATCGATCACGGCCGCGTAGCATGGCGCCAGAGGCTTCAGAGGACTAGCGCGTGACGGCATTCATCGACGGGTTGCCTGACTTCACGATCGGGGTCGAAGAGGAGTACCTGATCGTCGATCCCGACACGCGGGACCTGGTGGCCAACCCGCCGCGGGCGCTGCTGCACGAGTGCGAGGCGGCCGTAGCACCGGAAGTTGGCAGCGTCAGCCCTGAACTGCTGCGCTCGCAGATCGAGGTCGGCACCAGCGTGTGCGGCTCAATCGCCGAGGTTCGCGAGCGGCTGGCGACCTTGCGGCGCACCCTGGCGGCAACGCTGGCGGCGCATGAACTGCGAATCATGTCGGCCTCCACCCATCCGTTCGCCCTCTGGTCGCGCCAGTTGCCCACCGACCGGGAGCGCTACAAGGCGCTGACGGAGGACATGCAGACGCTGGCGCAACGGATGGTGATCGGGGGGATGCACGTGCACGTGGGGATTCCGGATCCGCAGGACCGGATCGACGTGCTGAACCAGGTCACCTACTTCCTGCCGCACCTGCTGGCGCTGAGCACGTCGTCGCCCTTCTGGCAGGGTCGAGACACCGGCCTGCGCAGCTATCGTCTGACGATCCTGCACGAGCTGCCGCGCACCGGGCTGCCGGAGCGGTTCGGGAGCGACGGCGAGTATCAGCGGATGATCCAGAGCCTGCTGGACGCCGGGCTGATCGACGACCCGACCAAGGTCTGGTGGGACGCGCGGCCGCACGCACGGCTGCCGACCCTGGAGATGCGGATTACCGACGCCTGCACCAGCCTGGACGACG
>JAPPKM010000089.1 GCA_028874315.1 Chloroflexota bacterium | reverse complement strand
TGGCCATCGCCGCCATCGTCGCCGGCTACGACCTCCTCTGGCCCCTCATCGCCGCTCCGCTGCTGTTCGAAGGCTTCTCGTCGCTGATCCAGTTCAAGATCCTCGTTCCCGTCATTCGCCGTGTGGTCGATCCTCGCGACCCCGATGGCAATCCGCTCCCGCACCAGTGCTTCTCGCTTCCGCTGCTGGCCGTGCCGCTCCACTACCACTGGGAGCTCCTCGGACTCGACCGCCGTTCGATCGTCGTCCTGTTCTGGGTCACGACGCTCTTGACGACCGCGGCCGGGGTCGTCGCCGTCCACGTATCCGCTGCCACCGCCCTGGCCCTCGCGCTCAGCGGTGCCGTCGGCCTCGCGTTCTGGCTGAGCGCCATGTGGCTCCGCCCCGCCTTTCTTCACGTCCAGGACGACTCCATTTCCGTCATGCACGGCCGTCCCCTCCGGCTCGGTCCGATTCGCCTGTACCGGCGTCTCGAGACGATCCGGGACCGCCGTCTGGCCGAAGTCGCCCTCCGCACCGAACGCGTCGGTCGCCCCATAAACGCCTACGTCCTGTCCCAATGGATCGCCGAGGTCCGCCGGCTCTAGCGTCATGCCAGACCCTGACGTCCCCGCCCCCCTCTGCGCAGCCATTACGGCCGGACTCGGCGACGCCGCTGCGCCGTGGCGCCCCCTGGCTACCGACGGACGCCACCGCATGTGGCTCGTCGCAATCCAACCGCACCCCCTCGTCGTCAAGGGATACCTGCCGGAAATTGACATCTACTACGCCCACCGCTGGCGCCGCGAGGAACGCGCCCTCGACCTTCTCCATCGCTACGCCCCCGGCCTCGCCCCCCAACCCCTGGCCGCCGCCCACGCGCCCGGCCAATGGGCCGCCCTCGCCATGCAACACGTCGGCCACCGCACCCTTGCCGTCGGCCTCCCGGCTGCCTCCGACTCGGAACGGGACCAGGCCCTCAACACCGCCCTCCACGCCTACGGCCGCTTCCAGGAGATCACCGCAAAGTTCGGCCCCATGCTCCGCGCCCTCGCCCACCAGTCCGACCTCGACCGCATCACCCGCCGCACCCTCGAACGCCGCTACGCCTCCGCCTTCGTCCGCCTGCCCGACCCGACCGCCAGCCCAGCCCCAACCGACTCCCCCCGTCGCACTGCTCCCAATGCCCCGTGGGACCTGCTCAACTCCCTAATCAGGCCCCTCCTCCACAGCCCTCGCCGAATAGTCCACAACGGCTTCTCGCCGCTGAACCTCATCTGGAACGACGACCGCCTCGTCGTCATCGACTGGGAGACCCTCGCCGTCGCCCCGCCCGAAATCGACTTCGCCGACCTCCTCACCTTCCCCGGCTGGGGTTCACCCGACCGAATGGCCCACCGATCCGCCGCCGTCATCGCCGACCACCGCCTGCGGCTCGACACCTTCTGGGCCGCCGCCGCCGAACGTTCCCTCACCTACGCCGCCACCGCCCACGTCCGCAGCCACCGCCTGCGCACCACCAACCCCACCCTCGCCGACGCCTACCAACAGCGCCTCCCCGTCTACCTTGACTGGTTCCATCTGGCCGCCGCTGAACTCATTCGCGACCAGGCCGCCCGCGACCGCCTGCGAGCCACCGTCGCCGCCCTGCGTCCCAACACCTGACCTCGATGTTCAAGCTTTCGGACGTATACACCGCCGCCGGCCAGCCGTTCCCACCCGGCACCCCGGACCCCGACATCCCTGCCGCCCACTTCGACAGCCGCCGCATCCAACCCGGCATGCTCTTCGTCGCCCTGCCCGGCGCCCGCGTCGACGGCAACGACTACCTCGGCGACGCCCTCAGCCGCGGCGCTGCGGCAACCCTCGGCAGCCGCGTCGACCCCGAACACCCGGCCTGGCGCCAGGTCACCGCCCGCGACGCCCTCGCCGCCTACCAGCAACTCGCCCGCGACCTCCGCAACCGCTCCCGCGCCACTTTCGTCGGCGTCACCGGCAGCAACGGCAAGACCTCCACCAAGCAGGCCCTGGGCGCCGCCCTCGGCGGTCACGGGCTCACCCTCGCCACCGACCGCAGCGAGAACACCGACGTCGGCGTCCCCACCACCCTCGCCCGCCTGCGCCCCGACCACCGCTTCGCCGTGATCGAAATGGGGGCCCAGGTCCGCGGCGAAATCGAGTCCTACTGCCGCGTCGCCGCCCCTGACGCCGCCGTTATCACCAGCATCTCCGGCGCCCACATCGGCCTCTTTGGCTCAATTGACAACATCGTCGAAGCCAAATCCGAACTCCTTACCGCCCTTCCCGCCAATGCCCCCGCCATCCTCCCCGCCGACAGCCGCTGGCTCCCCCAACTCCGCGCCCGCGCTCCCGGTCCCGTCCTCACCTTCGGCCGCGATTCAACCGCCGACATCGTCGTGAACGGCCAGGTCACCCTTGACGGAACAACCGTCTCGCTCGACACGTCCCACGGACCCAGCCAGATCCACGCCGCCGGCATCGCCGGCCCCATCGACCTCGTCTTCGGCGCTGCCGCCGCCACTGTCCTGGCCCTTGGTCTCGACCTCCAACCGGCGCTCGACGCCCTGCACACCTTCCAGCCCGCCCCCCACCGCATGACCCTCCGCCGCACCCCCGCTGGCGCCACCCTCCTCGACGACACCTACAACGCCAACGCCGCCTCCATGCTCGCCGCCCTCGACACCCTCGCCCAACTCCCGGTCGAAGGCCGCCGCATCGCCGTCCTCGGCGACATGCTCGAACTCGGCGACGAGTCCCCCCGCGACCACCATCGGGTCGGCCGGGCAGCAGCGGAATCCGACATCCTCATCGCCATCGGCCAGGACGCAGCCGAGCTGGCGCAGGGCGCCCGTGAAGCTGGTCTGCCTGGGGAGCGACTCGCCCTGTTCTCAGCCACCCTCGACGACGCCGACTCACTCAGCGCTGCCCGCGAGTCCCTCGAGACCTTCCTCCGCGACACCCTCCAACCCAACGACGCCGTCCTCCTCAAAGCCAGCAACGGCATCGGCCTCGGCCCCATCGCCGACGCCCTATCCGAGTCCTAGCTACCCCCAGCCGAACCCGTCGTCTCCCTTGACGGGAGAGAGCTGGGCCATGAGTGGCTGCCTGGGTGAAGCAGCCAGGCCGAAGTCGAGCACTTTCCTCCGGGCTCGGCCCTCTTCACCCTCTCCAAGGGGAGAGGCAGATTCGGGCGTCTTCGGCCGAAATCGGTGAGGGGTCTTCCGGGCACCCAGCTTCGGATTGCAAGATCGTTTCCCGAGAGCAAGTCCCAGTCATAAAGGCCCTCCAGGAGCCTGAACTACAACTCCAGCGGCGCAGGGCCCGGCGGCGGCGCCTTCGCCTTCCCCGCCTTCGCCGCCCGCCGCTGCTCCAGCCGCTCTTTCCGGGATTCCTCGTCGCGGTAATTTCGAATCCAGCCGGTCGAAAATTCATCCAGACCGTGCACCAGGTTCGCCGCCAGCACCGCGTGCCGCGTCTCCTTGTGCGTCATGTCCAGGATCGCCGCCGTCAGCCCCGCCTCGATCGCCATCAGCAGCGCCGCGGCGTTCAGCGGCCGCCGGTTCGGCAGGCCGAACGACACGTTGCTCAGCCCGATGCTCATGTTCATCCCGTCCTCTTCGGCCAGGATGTGAATGGCCTCGATCAGGCCCGGACCGTACGTGTCGCTGGCCCCGATCGGCAGGCACACCGGGTCGATGATGATGTCCTCGGGCTTCACCCCGTGCTCGCCTGCCGCCGCGATCAGGTCCCGCGCGTTTTCCACGCGCTCGGCGGCATTCTCCGGCATCGCCGCCCCGCCCTTCGTACACATTCCGATCATGGCCGCGCCGTGCTCCGCGATTGCCGGCAGCAACTCGTCCATGTACTCCGCCTCGAACGGCACCGAGTTCACCAGCGGACGCCCCTCGGCAACTTCCAATCCCGCCAGCAGCACGTCCACCGTGTAGCTGTCCACGCTCACCGGAACGTCCACCGCCTCCTGCACCGCTCGCACCGCATCCCGCATCTTCCGCTCTTCAATGTGGTGATGCGGATCGCCCGTATTCACGTCGATCACCCGAGCCCCCGCCCGCACCTGTCGCTTGGCGTCGCGCTGCACGTAGGCCCAGTTCCCCGTGTCGTACGCCCGCTGCAACCGCGGCTTATTGGTCGGATTCAGCCGCTCGCCAATCGGCGTAAACGGACCCTCGCGGCTGACCACGACCTCCAACCCGTCACGGCCTCTCAAAACAGTATTCACAGGACGTCAAACCTCACAGATGGCACGGGTAACCCAAGGCCAGGCTCGGGCGGCCAAAAAGCATACGCCCACCACCCTCCCCCTTCAACGCCCGCGTCACCCAACAACAAGCTCTCCGCCTTCTCCCTCATCCTCTCAAGACCCTTGCGCAGCGAGCTCTGATCTTGAAGGCGCGCCGGCTCTTCACCCTCTCCTAGGGGAGAGGCAGGTTCGGCCGTCCCCGGCCGAAACCGGTGAGGGGTCTTTCGGGGCACAATCGTGCGCGTTTGCATGGTCCTTATCGCACTGAATCCCGCAACAGCGCATCCGCCACCGCCACCGCCCTCCGCGTCGCCCTCACGTCATGCACCCGCACCATGTCTGCGCCCTTCGCCACCGCCGCCACCGCCGCCGCCAGCGACCCTTCCAGCCGATCCGCTGGAGGCCGTCCGGTCAGTTCCCCGATGAACGACTTCCGCGACACCCCAACCAGCAACGGCAGCCCGACGTCATGCAACCTCTCCAGGCCTCGCAGCAACTCCACGTTCTGCGCCGGCGTCTTCCCGAACCCGATCCCCGGATCGAAAACCAGCGACTGTCGCGCAATCCCCGCCTCCAGAGCCGATTCCACCAGCTCCAGCCCCTCCCGCATCACGTCACCGGCCACGTCGTCGTACCGCACCCCTCGGTACTGCCCGCCCAACTCGGTCGTCACCGCCCGCGCTCGCCGGCTATGCATCAGCACCACCGGAACCCCCGTCCCCGCCGCAAGCTCGGCCATTTCCGGGTCGTCCCGCAGCCCGCTCACGTCATTGATCGCGTCCGCCCCGGCCACGATCGCTCGCTCCGCCACCCCCGCCTTCCGCGTATCGATCGAAATCGGCATATCCAGATCGTGCGTTCGCACGGCCTCGATCGCCGGCAGCACCCGCGCCAGCTCCGTCGCGGCGTCCACCGGGGCGGCCCCGGGACGCGTCGACTCTCCCCCGATATCAATCACATCCGGCGCCTCGTCCACCAGCACCCGAACCCGCCGCTCCAGCGCCTCCTTATCGGCCGCCACCCCGTCCCCGCTGAACGAGTCCGGCGTCGCGTTCAGCACCCCCATCACATACGTCCGCGCGCCCCACGCCAACTCACGCGTCCCAATCCGCAGACTCCCCGGCCGACCGCCGGTCACGTCGCGAGAAGCCGTACAGAGCGGGACGCCTGCCTCTTTCCCCACTCCCCGTGCGCGAGGGTTAGAGCCTGCCCCGGACGCGCTCCGGCGGTGAGGGTCTTCCGCACTGGCGACTCAATGAAATCGACCACCGTCGGCTGTTCCTGCCTGCACAAGATGCCGATTACAGGCGATACTGGGTACGACGCGCCGGAGTATTGCACCAGACCCGGGATCCCCCCTTGAACTCCACACAACACGCTCGACCCGTAGCGCGCCGCTCGCTGCTCCGCCTGGCGGGCATCGGCGCTCCCCTCCTCCTCACCCTGGCCGCCTGCGGCGAAGCGGCACCCGAACCGGAACCCACCCCGCTCCCTGAGGAAACCCCCGACTCCCTGGGCGACAACCTTGCCGCTCAGCTGCCGGCCATGCCCGAAATGCGCGCCGGCCGCACCGACCATCTCGAGCGGCGCACCGAAACCGGACGCTTCGACCGCGCCGTCTACTTCTCCGAGCTGACCGCCGGCCACGTCCTCAACTTCTACCTGGACGAAATGCCCGCCCTCGGCTGGAAGGAACTCTCTCGCTCCGAACTCACCGCCCGCGGCGGCGAACTCGAATACGAAAGCCCCAACGGCACCCAGCACCTCCTCATCAAGGTCGACCGCCGCGCCCGCGAAACCTCCTCCGCCGTACTCGAACTCACCACCACCCGCAGCTAGGCCAACCACCAACTCGGCCCGCGCACTATCGCCCGCACCCTCCCGGGAGCGCAACGGCGGCGGGCTTCCAGCACGCTCGGCTCGCACCGCTCGTCACCCTCTCCTGGGGGAGAGGCAGGTTCGGGCGTCTTCGGCCGAAACGGGTGAGGGGTCTTCCGGGCGGCCAAGCCTGGATAGAAGAGAGCGCACCCGCTAATGCGCCTGGCTTCCTCTGCTAGCGAGGCTCCGCCACATCATCCGCCGACATGTGCTTCACCGTCTGCCCCGTCGCCACAAACGTCCGGCTCACCTCCGGCTTCCCGTACGTCCACACAATCCGCATCTGCGAATCCCCGTCATTCCAGAACCGGTGATGCGCCCCTTCTGGTATCCACACGTGATCGAATGGCTGCAACGTCAGCTGCTCCCCGTCGATCTCCGCCGTCGCCACCCCCTCCACGCACGTAATGCACTCCTCCGTGTCGTGAAAGTGCAGCGGCAGCCCGGCCCCCGGCGCCATGATCGTCATGCCCGTCGAGACGTTCTGCGCCCCCTTCGCCCCGCTCATCAGCGGAATACTCCGCACCCCGCCGCCCCGATCGAACACCTCCGCCTCCGACTCCCGGATCACCACGCGCCCCATCACGCCCTCCCGCCAACACACGAATTGCCGCCAGCCTAACCAACCACCGCCTCCGGCCCTATCGCCACACCGCCGCCACAAACCCGCGCGCCGTCACATACCCGTGCGGCTTCGGCAACCCCTGCGCCAACACTCCCGCCAGCCGCATCGTCGCCGACTGCCTCGGCCTCCGCAGCACCGCCTCAAACTCTCGACGAACATCCGCCGCCTCATCCCGCACCAGCACCAGCCGCACGTGCAGCCCCGGCCCCCACACCTGCAAGAGAAACCTCACCGACTCCAACCCCGCCGCCAGTTCCGACTCCGAAGCCAGCACCGTCACCCCATCCCGCGGCGCCGCCGTCTCCATCAGCCCCATCAGCGCCCCCGCGCCCAACCCCGTCAGCGCGCCCGGAGCCCCCGTCTCCAGCACCCGCCCAACCACCTCCGGCTGCCGCGCCTGCGCCGCTTCGCCCACCGCCGCCAAACCATCGCCCAACCCCGGCGCCAACCAGAACAGCTTCTGCTCGATCCACGCCGGCGGTCCACCACGAGCCCGAAACGGCGCCCGCCCCGCCGCCCCATCGTCCATCAGCCCCCGCGTCGCCTGCACGGCCTTGTCAAACTCCCTTTCCGGCAGCGCCTCCCGCACCTCCAGGAACTCCGGCAAATCGTCCAGCGCAACGTCCCCGCCCGGATACACCTCCACATCGATCCCCAGGTCCGTCCACGTCAGCGCCCCGCCCCCATACACCGCCGGCGTCGTCACGTTGCAGTACCAGTGCAACCCCGGCGCCTCCGCACGCATCACGTGCCACCACGCCCCTCGCCGGAAGCTCAGGTCCTCCCCATGGTCCGACACCCACAGCTCCCGCCCCGGCATCTCGTACATCGTCCCCTTCGGCACGTGCACATCCAGCCGCTCGCCGCTCGAAAGTGCAACGAACCCGTCCACCTGCCACGCCGGCACGTCCGTATGCCACCGCAGCTTCCGCAGGCGGATCCGATCCCCATTCACCCGCTGTACCCAGTTCGCCATGCCCACCAACCGCAGCGAATCAGACGGAGTCTGCGCCCCGCGCATCCAACTCTTCCACCCGCGCCAGCGCCTCATCCCAGATCTCATCCGGAATCCGCGTCCGCGCCTCCCGCACATTCGTCTCAATCTCCTCCGCCGTCGCCGCCCCGCTCAGCACCGTGCTGATCCCCGGCTTATCCAGCACATACCGCATATTCAGATGACGAAACTCCACCTCCCGCTCCCGGCACCATTCCCACCACTCGGTAGCCCCGCGCACGTCCTCCTCCGGAAAGTAGCCATACCCCCGCATTCGCGCCGTCACCCGCGGGTCCCCCTTTGCCAGCAACCCCAGCATCTGCGGCGATCCCAGCAACACCCCCACCCCCGCCGCCGCTGCCTTATCGATCAAGCCCGCCGCCTGCCGGCGCACCAGGTTGTAATCCGCAAACGTCAGGATCACGTCCACTCGCCCGGCCTCGATCGCCGCCTCGTGAAACGGGATATCCCGCGCCCCCAGTCCCACGTAATCCAGCAGCCCCTCGTCCCGCAGCCGGTCCAGCGCGTCAAACCCGTCCCCCGCCTTGAAGACCGGATCCATCGTCGGCGGGTCGTGAATCAGCACAATGTCCACCCGGTCGCGACCCAGCAGCTTCAGGCTCTGCTCCAGCGACCACCGGATATCGTCCGCCGTATAGCTATACCGCCGCTCCGCGTGCGTCCCCACCTTCGTTGAGATCGTCAACCCCGGCGCATCAACCTCCGCCAGCGCCATCCCAATCCGACGCTCACTCGGCGCATACAGCGGCGACGTATCGATATGCGAAATCCCCAGCTCCAGCGCCCGCCGCACCGCCGCCACCGCTACCCCGTCCAGCCGACGCGTCATCGCCTCCGGGTCATCCATCAGCGGATCCGTCCGCCCCCCAATAAACGCCGCCCCCAGGCTGATCTCCGTCAACTCCAACCCAAACCGCCCCAACCCCCGCCGCGGAATCTCCACCACCCGTCACACCCCCAACAGCCGCAACGCCCGGATTCTAGTCCCACCCACGCCCCGACTCCTCTCACGTAGGGGCCGGTTTCAAACCGGCCTCTTCGGCTCGTGCGTCCGCGAAGCGCCTGCCCGGCTGCCACCCGCTCGTAGCAGGCTAGTCCCGTCATCCCGGCGTCTTCAGCCGGGACCCAGCAGCACCCAACCATCGCCAGCGCAACCTTCCATCCCTGTCTACCTGCCTTCCAGCTGCGCGACTCGCTCTCTCTCACTCCTCTGCCCTCTTCCCTCTTCCCTCTTCCCTCTTCCCTTCCTCCCCGCCACCCTTGCCAATCGCACCTAAAAGTGCGATTCTGCCTCAGTGACCAGCCGTGAATTCATCAGGCGGGCACGGCGGTACGCCCGCAACACACGTCAGGACTTCCGCTTCGATCCGGCACGTGGCAAAGGCAGCCACGGTCGACTCCACGTCGGTTCTCGGTTCACAACGGTCAAGCAGGGCGAGCTGTCCAAAGGCTTGCTGGCCGCCATGCTGCGGCAATTGAACATCGATAGAAGGGACTTCTAAACCATGATCTACGCCTACCGTTGCGACCTCGCATCCGATGAAGACGGCAGCCAGGTCGCCACCTTCCCCGACGTCCCCGAAGCCATCACCGGCGGCGCCAACCGGTCCCAAACCCTGTCGCTCGCCGAGGACGCCCTCGCCACCGCCCTCTCCGGCTACGTTCACCAGAAGCGGGATATCCCGGAACCCGGCCAACCCCTGACTGGTCAGCCGGTGGTTCCCGTCCCAACCGTCGTTGCGGCCAAGCTCGCCCTCTATACGGCCATGCGCGCGCAGCGAATCACCAAGGTCGAACTCGCCCGCCGCCTCGGCATCAGCGAATCCGCCGTCCGCAAGCTCGCCAACCCCGACCACCGCTCCCACATCGGCCAGGTCCACAGGGCGCTCCGAGCCCTCGGCCAGAGCCTCCGAGTCGAAGTCACCGCCGCCTGAATCCGACAGTGCGATCTCTCCAATGAATCTCCACCAATCCACCTTCCCATCCACCCCCTCCAGCCCCCACCTCCCCGCCCTCCTCCTCCAACCCCAGAACCCCATCGCCCTCCTCGTCTTCGGCCACGGCGCCGGCACCCCCATGCGCGCCCCCCTCATGCACCACATGGCCGAAGCCCTGGCCCACCAGGGCATCGCCACCTTCCGCTACGACTACCCCTACAGCCACCGCCTCCAGGACGGCTACACCGAAGACCTCATCGACCCCCTCGAAGTCCTCCTTGCCACCACCCGCGCCGCCATCCAGCACGCCCGCCAGATCGCCCCCTACCTCCCCCTATTCCTCGCCGGACGCTCCATGAGCGCCCAGGTCATGTCCCTCCTCCTCGCCCGCGAGCCCTTACCCCACGTCCGCGGCCTCATCTGCTACGTCTACCCCAACCGCTGGCGCGTCCTCCTCCCGGACACCGTCGCCCATCTCCCGAACGTCCCCGTCCCCATGCTCTTCATCCAGGGCACCCGCGACCCCGAATACTGCGACCTGAACAAACTCCAAACCGTCCTCGACCAACGTCGCCCGCCCCCCGTCATCCCGGCGTCTTCAGCCGGGACCCAGCACCATGCTCGATCCCAGCGCACCCCGCCGTCCCGTTCTCCCGGTCCCGCAGGCGCTCCTACCCCCCCTCTCCCTGCTCACCTCCACACCCTCCATGTCATCCCCGACGCCGACCACGCCTTCCAGCTCCCACCTGACTCCTCGAGAACCCACCACGACGCCATCCGCGAATCCGCCACCACCACCGCCACCTGGATCCACCACCAACTCAAGGCGCCAGAGAACGCACCGCCTCATCCTTCGTAGAGCCTGCCCTGAGCTTGCCGAATGGGGGCGGCGTCCCCGACCCGCCCGTCTTCCGCGCAATACCTATCCCGGCGCTATCCATTCGTGCTGAGCCAGAGCGCCGTCACCCGAGGCCCGGTGTCGAATCACCCCACCGATGCCGCACCCAACCCCGAGCTGCCATCTTCTCGGCTCCGGACGTAGGGGCCGGTTTCTAACCGGCCTCTTCCGCGCAACCCAACGAGAACCCACCACCGTCAATGGCGACCCTGCCCCCAACATTGGCAGGCGCCTCCGATCCTGTAGAGGTGCCCCTTGTGGGTACCCAAGGGCAAAGACTCGCAGGTCAACCACACCACCCCGGGCAGCACGCGTCCCAACCCCACGAGTCGCGTTCCAGGAGAACCAGCCCTGAGCCCACGATCCCCCGGACCCTAGCCACCCAGCACCGCAACCAAGGCGTCCCCTGAAAGGTGCGACCCGAAACTGCCCCCGCCACCCGCGGTCAGGGCCGACGCAGGTGGCAATATCCCGGGACAGCCTCGAGGGATTGTTCAACGTGGAGCGGGTGCGATAGGAATCAGCGATGGCTTCACATTGGATGGGCTGGGCGATGTCCGCCGAGCCCATGCCAATCGACCCGAGCCGCCTCGGCATCTGTGGAGAAGGGCATGAAGCAAAGCGACCCCACACCCGAACAGACCCTGAGCCTCGACCTGGACGACGGCTCAGGCCTGCGTGTGGCCCGCGTGCAGTTCCAGTCCGTGTCCAGGTTCTCCTGGACCCTCTTCGACGGCTACGACCGCATCCGCATCCTCACCTACTCGGCGGGCGCGAGCGCCATCGTCCGCCTCTTGAACGAGCACAGCTTCAGCGACTTCGAGTGCGTCTTCGGGTGTGAGAGCGTCCTGCATGGCTTTCGAGACGTCATGGCCTTCCAGCAGGTCGCCATCGGCGACACCCGGGCGGCCATCAAGAACCTGCCCGGTGAGCGCCACGCCTCGATCCTGAAGCGGGTTCGAATGGGACAGGCCCGGTTCCGGGTTCTGCGAAAGCAGATTGCCCACGCAAAGCTCTACCTCCTGGACAACTCCGATTCCGGCAGCACCCGCGTGCTTATCGGTTCCGCCAACCTGTCGGAAACCGCCTTCGGCGGACGCCAGTCCGAAACGCTGGTCTGTTTCGATGATGACGATGCCGCCTGGGACCACTACCTTGGCATGTACCAGTCCATCAGGAACCAGGCCTCAGACGAGTTACCCCTGCCGCCGGAGCAGATCGAGCATGCCGAGATAAACCTCGTTGAAGTGCCTGCCCTGGCCCCTGACGATCACGCCACCCTGGTTATCGACTCGGCCGAGGAGCAGGGAGCGGACGGCAACGTCGTCCACATAAGCGTCCCCCACCAGATTGAGCGAATAGAGCGGATGAAGGCTGCCGTACCGCCGGTGGTGGCCAGCCTCATCCCTGCGCCACGCAATGGGAAGCAGCAGCTACCTCGCGATATCAGGCGCCGGATCGTCAAGGAGTCCAGCCGCATCCGCTCCGTCCAGACCGAAGAGGAGGCCGACCACCGGGAGTTGTCCATCGACAGAGACGCAAAGACGGTCACCTTCCTCGGCGAGCCCTTCTCACTGAATGCCGACCTCGACGCTGCCAGAGAAGACGCGCAGCTGTTGGTGGAGTTCTTTGGCAACTACGAGGGCACCTTCGAGGGCGGCATGGGGGTGGAGAGACTCCAGCGGGATTACTTCATCCTCTGGTCCTGGCTCTACTTCTCGCCCTTCATGTGCGACATGCGGACCCTGGCCGGCCACGAGGGCGACATCTTCAGGTACCCGGCCTTCGCCATCGTCTACGGCAAGCCCTCCTGCGGGAAGTCCAGCCTCATCGACACGCTGATGACCTCAATGTTCGGAAGGGCCTACAACGTGGACAAGCGGGAGTTCACCA
>JAPPKM010000056.1 GCA_028874315.1 Chloroflexota bacterium | reverse complement strand
CTCTCCAAGGAGGGCAGCCTGATGCACGCCCCGGGAACCACGTGACGCGACCCCGCTTGCGACCCCGCAACATTGCCGCCCTTGCCGTAGGGCTGCTGGCAGCGTTGATGCTCGTCGGCTGCGAAACGGGCGCGTACCCGCTGGACCTGTTCCCGGAGATGCATTACCAGCAGTCCTACCGCACCCAGGAGCCGTCGCACCCCGGCGCGCCTGAGGGATCGATTCCGACGACCGGCGGCGAACTGCCCGTGACGGACTTCGTGGCCATGATCGAAAAAGAGAACCCGGTACCGTTCACGGGCGAGGCCATCGACGCCGCGCGCGCGGTGTTCGCAACCAACTGCGCCATGTGCCACGGGGCCAACGCCGACGGCGACAGTTTCGTGGCCCGGCAGTTTGAGCAGTACCAGGAGAAGGCGCCGCCGTCGCTGAGGCGAGCCGAGCTAGCCGACCAGCAGGACGGCGCGCTGTTCTGGACGATCACCAACGGCGTGAATCGCATGCCGTCGTTCAGTTCGTTGCTCACCGCTGAAGAGCGCTGGTCGCTCGTCAACTTCATTCGTTCGATCCAGGAGTCGCCAGCGCCTGACGCCGCCTGAGCGGAAGCGTTTTCATGGCCGAGAGTCCAGTCGTTCTGCTGGTCGCGCTTCGCTACATTCACGTCGTCGCCGCGGCGCTCTGGCTAGGTGGAGGGATCGTGGTGTTGGCCGCCCGCGCCGCCCCGAGTGCGGCGCCGCTGACCGGCATCTCCAGCGCCGTCCTGGGCCGTACCGTGGGGCGGCTGGTGGGCACGGGTCTCGCCGTATTCGTGCTCACTGGCGCGCTGCTGACCTTCAACCGGCTCACCGAGCAGACAATCGACGCGCCCTACGTTGCCGTGCTGGCGAGCAAGATTCTGCTGACGCTCGCGATGTTTCGACTGGCCGTGCCAGGTCGTCGTCGGTCGGATCCGAACGCCGGACCCGGCGCCAGCCGGCCTTGGTGGCAAGGTCGCACGGCAATGATCGTGGTTCTCGGGCTCCTCGCCTATCTCCTGTCGATCATCCTGAACGAAATGGCGGAACTCGGCTTCCGCAGCGTCGGCTAGGCTGGTTGGAAACACGATGAGCGAGCAGCTACACACGGGCGGCGCTTCCGCCACCTCCTCGCACCGACCCCAGCTCTCCGGCAAGCTGATTCTGCTGGCGGCCGCGCTGGTCGCGGCGGTCGGATTCCTAATCTGGACCGGCACCCAGGGCGCCACGGTCTACTACCACACCGTGGGCGAGGTGCGCGCCATGGACGCGGAAGCGTACTACCGCCTGATTCGAGTCAACGGCATCGTCGCGGACGGATCGATCCAGACCTCCAGCGACGGCAATGTGATCAACTTTGACCTTCAGGACGACTCCGGGCGTTTGCCCGTGGAATACCGCGGCACGCCGCCCGACCTGTTTGGCTACTCGGCCGAAGACCGCTACCAGGAAGTCATCGTCGAAGGCCAGCTCGAACCCAGCGGCGCCTTCCGCGCCCGCTCCCTGATCGTCAAACACGGGCCCGAGTTCGAGCCACGCGAAATCCCGGCACAGTAGGGGCAGACAAAGTCGAGGGCCCCGCGTTCGACACTTTGCGACCCTCTCAGGCGACGTCGCCGGCGATTGCCGCGGACGACCTGGTTGTACGGCTGGGTCAGCGCAATGTCCTTCGCGGCGTATCGCTGGCGCTGGCGCCCGGCGAACGCGTGGCAGTCGTCGGACCCAACGGCGCCGGCAAGACCACATTGCTCCGGGCGCTGGCAGGTCTGATTCGACCCAGGCGCGGCCAGGTGAGCCTGCCTGGCGGCCGTGGCCCCGCCGAGCCCGCCGCGCGCGCCGGGCTCGGCTACCTGGGACATCGACCATCCCTCTATCCGCATCTGAGCGCCCGAGAGAACCTCGCCTTCGCGGCGCGGCTGCATGGAGTCGCTGACGGCGCCGCGCGCATCGAGGCCGCGCTAAGCACGGTGGGCCTTGCTTCCGATGCCAACCGCCTGGTCCGCGACTACTCCCGCGGCATGCAGCAGCGTCTCGGTCTCGCCCTTGCATTACTGCCAGAGCCGGCCGTCGCCCTCCTGGACGAGCCGGACGCCAGTCTCGACGCCGCAGGCGTTAACGATCTGCCGATGATGCTTGACGCGCTGGCGCCCCGGGCGACCGTGCTCTTCAGCACGCACGACGAGCGGGTGGCCAGGGCGCTGGGCGCTCGCATCGTGCGGCTGGAAGCCGGACGAATCTCCGGCGCGACTGGGACAGCGTCCAGCGGCGCGGCAAGTGACAGCGCCGCCCGGGCGCGACCGCCCGGGTTCGCCCACGCCGTCTGGGCCATGATCGCCAAGGATGCTCGGGTCGAATGGCGGGCGCGCGAACAGGTGCCCACGCTGCTCATGTTCACGCTGCTCGCCGCCGTCGTCTTTGACATGGCGTTCATCGCTGTCCTGGGATCCGAAGTCGCGGCCGTGGCCGTCGGGGTTCTTTGGATCAGCGTGCTGCTGGCCGCAACGCTGGCCGGCACCCGCCTCTTCGCCACCGAGCACGAGCGGGGAACGCTGGACGGTCTGCTCGTCGCGCCCGTCGACCCGAGCGGGATCTACCTCGCCAAATTCGCATTGCTGGCGCTCGAAACCGCGTTCGTGGGGATTGCGCAGCTCGTGTTCCTCAGCCTGCTCTTGAACGTCTCGCTGTTTCAGGTATCGACCATCGGAGCCGTCGTCCTCGCGGCGACGGCGATCAGCGCCATCCTGGCCCTGCAGAGCTCCCTGGTCGTGAACGCCCGCGCGCGCGAAATGCTGATGCCGCTGCTTGCCATTCCCCCGGCCGTCCCGGTGCTGCTGGCCGGCGTTGGCATCACGCTAGGGGCGCTCGAAGTCACACCCGCCGGCCAGCAGGGCGCCTGGTTCGGGTTGCTGGCCGTAATCGCGGTCGTATTCTTGACGCTGGGTACAGTCCTGTACCCACAAGCGGCCCGGACGTAGCGGGAGGACGGCATGCGTCAGGTTCGAACGACCGAGTTGCCCCGACCACGGCGGCTTGGCGCGCTTCGCGAACCGGCCAACGCGGCCCTCTACGCCGCGCTCCTGCTGAGCATGGGCCTCGCCATCTTCATGGCCTTCGTCTTTGCCCCGGCCGAACGCGTGCAGGCCGAGGTCTACCGCATCTTGTTTGTGCACGTGCCCAGCGCCTGGCTGGCCTTCTTTGCCTTCGGCGTTGTTGCTCTTGGCAGCGTGATGTTCCTCATTCGCGGAAAGTCCCGCTGGGACCGGCTCGCGCACGCCTCGGCCGAGATCGGCGTGTTATTCACCACGCTGTGCCTGGTCACCGGCTCGATCTGGGGCCGCAGTGTCTGGGGCGTGTGGTGGCAGTGGGATCCGCGCCTGACGACAACCCTGATCATGTGGTTCATCTACGTGAGTTACCTGGCGCTGCGTTCGTATATCGACGACCCGAACGCCCGCCAGCGCATGGCCTCCGTGCTCGGCATCGTCGGCGTGGTCAGCGTGCCCATCGTGTGGTTTTCGGTGGAGTGGTGGCGCAGCCTGCACCCCACGCCCTCCATCACCAATCCCGGCGGTGGCATGCCAGCTGAGATGCTGACGACGCTGCTGGTGTCAGTCGCGGCCTTTACCGTCTTCTACGTCGTCCTGGTACGGCAGCGCATGCAGCTCGAACTGGCCGTGGCCGAACTGGGAAGCCTGCGCGAGCGCCTGCACGAACGAAACGAGGATTCCACATGACCAGCGACCTGCTATACCTGTTCATCGGCTTCAGCGCCGTCTGGGTGGGCGTCTTTGGCTACCTGGTCTACGTCACCGGCCGCGTGCGCAGCGTGCGCGACGAGTTGCATGACCTGCGTGGACAGCTCGATGCGCCGCAGACAGGGCGGGAAGCGCCGAGCCACTGACGCGCAGAGCGCGAACTATTCTCCGCCCACGCCGATAGTGCGCTCTGGGAATGCCTGATCTCGTCGATGCCGGCCGCCTGGGGTTGGGCCTGGCCTTTGGCGTCGCCGTGCTGCAGCTGCTGCTCGGCGTCGCGGGAGTCTTGCGCCGCACGCCCGAATTGACGCGCAGCGCCCGCAACGCCGCGTCGGTCCAGGCCGCGTTGCTCACGGTCGTGGTCGCCGGGTTGGCGGCCGGGTTCCTGGCGCGCGACTTCTCGATTCAGTTCGTGGCCGACCACTCCAGTTCGGCCATGCCGACCGGCCTGACCATCGCCGCCCTCTGGGGCGGCCAGGAAGGCTCGCTGCTCTTCTGGACCTGGTCCATGAGCCTCTTCGCGGCGGTCGCCACCCGCCGCATGTTGACCGCGGATAGCGTTGTTGGCCCGCACGGAATCGCCGTGCTCAGCGGTCTGCAGCTCTTCTTTCTGGGCGTGTTGGTTTTCACATCGTCGCCCTTCTCGCGCTTGGTGGCCGCGCCCGCTGAGGGCCGTGGGCTCAATCCCTTGCTCTGGGATAGCGGCATGCAGATTCATCCCCCAATGCTGCTATCCGGCTACATGAGCTTCGGACTCCCGTTCGCCTTCGCAGTCGGGTTGCTCACCGCCGGGCGTGTCTCGCAACCGTGGCTGCGCGAAATGCGCAACTGGATGCTGCTGGCCTGGGCAATCCAGAGCGCCGGGCTGCTGCTGGGCGCCTGGTGGGCCTACCGCGTGCTCGGCTGGGGCGGCTACTGGGGCTGGGACCCCGTGGAAAACGTCGCGCTGCTGCCGTGGCTGGTAGCCACCGCCTATCTGCATTCCGCCCTTGCGCAGGAGCGCCGCGGTCAGCTCCGGGCCTGGGCCATTGGGCTGGTGCTGGTCACCTACGCGCTCGCGATCTTCGGCACGTTCGTGGTGCGCAGCGGAATCCTGTCGTCGGTGCACAACTTCGCGTTGTCCGATGTTGGCCCAATCTTCTTCGTCTTCGTCGGCGCCCTCCTGATTCTCTCGGCCGTGCTCTTCGTGTTCCGCCTGCCGCTCATCCGGTCGGACGAACCGATCACCGACATCGCGTCGAAAGAGGCCGGCTTTCTGATCAACAACCTGCTGATGCTGGCCATTGCCGCGGCGACGTTTTGGGGCACGGTATTCCCGCTGATCACGGAAATCGTGCAGGGCGCCCGCATCGCGGTGGGACCGCCCTTCTACACCCAGGTCAATGTGCCATTGCTGGTCGCAACGCTTGGTCTGCTGGCCACCTGGCCATTGCTCGCCTGGCGGCGTACGTCCTTGCGAGCCGCCTGGCGGGCCACGCGCTGGCCGATCGCGACGCTTGCCCTCGTTTCGGTGTTGCTGGTGGTGCTCGGCATGCGGGACGGGTTGCCAGTCATCGCCATCGGACTCACGGCGGCCGTCGCGGTGGGCGTCGCGCTCGAGTACGCCCGCAGCTTGCGCGCCGGCCTGGTGCGTCGGCGCGAGGCGGCGTCCGGCCCCTACCCGCTCATGGTGGGCAATCGGCGGCGGCTGGGCAGCTACCTCGTGCACCTGGGTATCGCCATCCTGGCGCTCGGGATCATCGCCTCCGCCGCCTTCAGCCAGGAGACCGCCGCAACCGTCGAGCGTGGCGAGGCCGTGAGCCTGGGCTCGTACGACATCGTCTTTCAGGGACTCCGAAGCAGCGTGCAGCCGGGCCTGAACACGGTCGTCGCCGAGGTGGAGATCTTACGAGACGGCGCGCGCATTGACCGCCTGTCCCCGTCCCGCCGCATTCATGCCGGCTGGGAGAACCAGCCGACCGCCGACGTGGCCGTCAGCACGACGTTGCCACACCTGGACGACGTGTACGTGTTGCTCAGTTCGTGGGACCAGAGCGGTGCCTCGGCCACCATTCGATTGCTGATCAACCCGCTCGTCGTCCTGCTCTGGATCGGCGGCATCGTCTACTTCGTCGGCATCCTCGTTATCGCCTGGCCGGCCGAGCGGCGCGAAGCGGCGGCGATTCCGGGTGTCGCCGCCCGGCCGGCCGCGTCGTGAATCGATTTCGTACGAGCCTGCTCCTGGCCCTGCTGGCGGCCGCGGTCATGGCGTTGCCGGCCCACGCGGACGACGAGCCGGACCTCGCAACGCGCAAACGCATGTGGTCGATTGCCGAGCGGCTTGACTGTCCCGTCTGCCAGGGGCAGTCCGTGCGCGAGTCCAACGCCCAGCTGGCCGCCCAGATGCGTGAAATCATCCTCATCAAGCTCCAGTCCGGCGAGTCCGAAACACAGATCATGGACTTCTTCGCGGATCGCTACGGTCTTGCGGTCTTGCGTGAACCGCCGCGAGAGGGTCTGGCCCTGGGCGTCTGGATCGGTCCGGTCGTCATCCTCGGCCTGGGCATCCTGCTGCTCGGCTGGGTTCTCACGCGTGGGCGCCAACCCCCACTCGCGGCCACTGCCGACGACCTTGAGGCCTACGAGCGGCAGGTGGACGACCTGCGCCAGGCGGGACGCGACTCGCCACCACCAGCGTGACGGCGCCACTGCTGAGCCTGGCGGTCCTTTTGATCGCCCTTGCCGGATTGGCCTGGATTGTCGCCCCGCTTCTGCGTCGATCGCTTGAACGCGGCGACTCGCTCGGAACGGAAGACGATCTGGCCGTCGAACGCGGCCTGCGAATGCTGGATGACCTGCAGGCCGAGCGTGATCGGGGCGCCATCGGCGAGGCGGACTTCGAGCGGGTCAGCGGCGACGTCCGGCGCGACACCGCACAGCGACTGCACGACCGCGACCAGCGGCGCCGGCGCCTTGACGCTGCCGTGGAGGCCCTCGTCGGAGATGCGGCGCCTGACACAGTCCCCGCCCCGGCTCGGACACCCACGCGTGCGCGGACCCTGGCGTGGGTCGCGCCCAGCGTCGCGTTGGTGACTCTGCTCGGGGCACTGGTCGTCGTGATCACCGTCGGAGCGCGATCCGCGGCCGCCGAACAGGAACCTGTCGGCAACGTCGGCGTCGCGGCAATCTCGGGAGCAGCCGTAGCGGTCGGCAACGCCGATCTGCTGCTCGTCAGTCACGCCACCGGCGCACAGCTGAGCCGTGACGGCGGGCAGACCTGGGCGCCCGCCGAGGGCCCAGGGGAAGCCGTGGGCGCGGCGGCTGGATCCGACACGCTCTACGTGCTCGCCGGTGACGGCGTGTGGTCAAGTCGGGATCAGGGCGCGACCTGGGGTCGTGAGTCCGGCTTTCCGGCATTACGGCGACTTGCCGTTGGATCGCGAAACCATGGACTGGCTGGCGTCGATGAGGCCGGATCCATATTCGTCAGCAACGACTCGGGCCGCAACTGGGAGCGAGGCCCCGCCGACGCCCCGAGCAGCCTTACGGGACTGGCCGTCGTCGACTTCGGCGCCCCCTTCCTGCTGGCGGCCACCGGCGCTGAAGGCGTGCTCGCCTCTGAGAGCAGCGGCGGCTGGCGCGGCGCCAATGGCTTCGTCAACGGCGTTCTGCCCACGATCACCATCCGGGCCGTCGTCTATGGGCCCGAGACCGGCGACTCCTACAGTTCGGCATCCGGCGAGCGCTTCGAGGGCGCCGCCTTCGTGGCCACCGACGCCGGCGTGTTCAAGTCCGTCGACGGCATGCAGTCGTGGATTCAGCTTCCTCTGCGCGCGGACGTGCGCGCGCTGGCGACCAGCGGACGCACGCTGTACGCCATCGCGGCCGACGGCTCGGTATTCCGCAGCCGCGACGCGGGAACCACCTGGCGATGAAACGAGTGCTCGGGCTCCTCGCCGGGCTTGTGCTCGCAGCCATCGTCGGCGTTGTCAGCGTTCGGGCCGAGGGAAGTGGTGAAATCGTCGGGCGTCTGCGGCCGGCCACGACGGGCTCGGCCTTGCCCTCGGGCCTGGTCCTCCAGCTTGACGGATTTCGACAGACCGATCGCCTTCCCACCAGCGAGACCGCGGTGCGCGCTGACGGCGCATTCGTGTTTTCGGACGTAGCTGCTGGTGCCGAGTACGCCTACCTCATTTCGTTTGAGTCCGAGGGTGTGCGCTACAGCAGCGACATCGTCCAGGTTGCGGCCGGTGAAGCCACGGCCGTAGAGATCGATGTCTTCGCTGTGACCGACACAGATCCAGGCATCAGGTTTCAGAGTCTCACCCGGCTGCTCAGGCGGCAGACGGCTGACACGCTTTCAGTCGTTGAGGTCGCCGAGGTGCACGTGCCGGGCGACCGCGCCTACCTGCCGGTGCAGCAGCCGGGCTCGCCTCCGCCGTTGCGGTTCGGCGTCCCCGATGGCGCGTTCAATCTTCAGCCGGTCGCGGGCTTCGGACCCGGCGACGCCGTCATCGGCGGTCCCGGATTCGCAGTCTTTGCCGGACTTCAACCAGGCGTGACGACGATGGTATACGGCTACCAATTGGCGCTCGACGGCGGGACCGTCGCCTTCGATTGGGCGCCGGCGCTGAACACCGACATCGCGATTCTGCTGGTTGAGACCGGCCCGCTAACCACGACGGTCACCGGGCTGGAGGCACGTGGCGACGACGCTTTCGGAGGCACCAGGGTCCTTCGCTGGCAGAAAAACGGGGTGGCGGCACGCCAGTCATTTGGCGTTCGTATTGCCGACACGTCGCTGCCCGGCATCGTACGTACACTTCGCGCCACGACCGCTGACCGCTGGGCGATCTTCGCCGCGGTTCCGGCACTCGTCGCGGGGCTGCTGCTCGTTATTTGGCGGCGCGGTTGGCGCCGGGGGCCGGCCACGGAGCCAGTGGCCAGGGCCGTCGAATTGCTCGCGGAACTGCGTGCCCTCGACGTATCCAACGATTCCGACGCGCCCGAGCGCCGGGATGCCACCAAGCAGGCGCTCCTGGCCCTCCTCGAGCGGCGCCCCGATGTGCTGGGCGATCTCAGGCGCTCCGGCCGGTCGTCTCGAGAGACGTCGCGTGACGGCGCATGAGTCGCGCTCGACGGGACGCGTACGTGATTCGACCGGCGGAATCGGACGGACCGCGTGGGTCGATTGCACCCCCTGCCCGGCGTCCCTAAGATCACTTTCGTGAACGAAATCCGACACGACATTCTCATCATCGGGGCCGGCGGCGCCGGCCTGCGTGCCGCCATGGCGGTTGTCGAAGCCAACCCCGATCTCTCCATCGGCCTCGTGTCCAAGGTCTACCCCATGCGCAGCCACACCGTGGCCGCGGAGGGCGGCATGGCCGCCGTGATCAAGGGCAACGACGCCCGTGAACACCACATTTACGACACCATCAGCGGCTCCGACTGGCTGGCCGATCAGGACGCCGTCGAGATGTTCGTGGACGAGGCCCCGCGCGAGCTGATCCAGTTGGAGCACTGGGGCTGCCCCTGGAGCCGGGAAGACTCCGGGCACGTCGCGGTTCGGCCGTTCGGCGGCATGCAGATCGAGCGCACCTGGTACGCGGCCGACAAGACCGGCTTCCACGTCCTGCACGCGCTCTTCCAGACCTCGCTGCAGTTCAGCCAGATCACGCGCTACGACGAATACTTCGCCACGAGCTTGATCACGGCGGACGGGCGTTGCCAGGGTTGTGTGGCGCTGGAACTGCGCACGGGCAAGCTGCACGTGCTCCGCGCCAACGCCGTCATCATCTGTACCGGCGGCTTCGGCCGGATATTCCCGTTCACGACCAACGGCTCCATCAAGACCGGCGACGGCCTGGCCCTGGCCTATCGCGCGGGGGTAGCGCTCAAGGACATGGAGTTCGTGCAGTACCACCCCACCGGACTGCCCGGCACCGGCATCCTGATCACGGAAGCCTCCCGTGGCGAGGGCGGCATTCTCCTGAACACGGAGAACCGCCGCTATCTGCAGGACTACGACCTCGGCGAGCCGCTGGACATCCACGACCCGCGGCACCCTGAGAATCGGACGATGGAGCTGGGCCCGCGTGACCGCCTGTCACAGGCGTTCATGCACGAGCAGGCCGCCGGACGGACGTTCCAGGGCGATTATGGGGACTATGTACATCTCGACGTGCGGCATCTCGGCGAACGGCTAATCGACACCCGGATTCCGTTTGTGCGAGAGCTCGCATCCAATTACGCCGGGATCGATCCGGTCGTCGAGCCGATCCCCGTACGGCCCGTAGTCCACTACATGATGGGCGGTATCGACACCGACGTGCATGGCTTAACGACCCTCCCCGGCCTGTACGCCGCCGGCGAATGCGCCTGCGTCAGCATCAACGGCGCCAATCGGCTGGGATCGAACTCGCTCACGGAACTGGTGGTGTTCGGCGCGCGCGCCGGCCGTCACGCGGCGGCCGCGGTCAATGGCCAGCAGCTAGCCGACGGGCCGGAGGTGGATCGCCAGCTGAGCGCGGAGCGCGACCGCATTGAGGAACTTCGCGCGCGCCCGTCTGGCGGAGAGCGCATTGCCGTCATTCGCGACGACCTGACCACGGCCATGGAAGCCGGGGCCGGTATCTTCCGCGACGAAGCTTCGCTATCCGCCTGCTGCGGAACGCTTCGCGAGCTTGAAGACCGTGTGACTCGGATATCCCTCGACGATTCGAGTCCCGTCTACAACACCGAACTCATCAGCGCGCTCGAGCTCGACTGCATGGTCGACATCTCGCAGGCGCTGGCCCACGCCGCTCTCGATCGCACCGAGTCGCGCGGATCCCATCAGCGGACCGACTACGCGGCCCGCGACGACGCCAACTATCTCAAGCACTCCATGGCCTACCGAACCGACGGCGACCCGCGCATCGAGTACAAGGACGTGGTAATCACACGCTGGCCACCGGCTGAACGCGTGTACGGATCGTCCGGCGAGAAGGACGGGAAGTAGGCACAGTGAGCGAAACGACAATCAAGCTCGAGGTCTTTCGCTATCGGCCAGACAACGGCGGCCCGACCTTCCAGTCCTACGACGTGCCCTACCACGACGACTGGGTCGTCCTGGACGCGTTGAATTATGTAAAGAACTACATCGACGGTTCACTCAGCTTCCGCTGGTCGTGCCGCATGGGCGTGTGCGGCTCCTGCGGCATGCAGGTCAACGGCGAACCGTCGCTCACTTGCGCCGCGTTCCTGCGCGATCACCTGCCCGGGCCGGTTCGCGTGGAACCGCTCACAAACTTCCCGGTGGAGCGCGACCTCGTGGTCGACATGAACGGCTTCATGGAGAAGCTCGACCACGTCAAGCCCTACCTGGTGCGCGAGGACGAAGCCGACGACCTGAGCGCCGAGTACCTGCAGACGCCGGTGCAACTGGACCGCTATAAGCAGTTCAGCATGTGCATCAACTGCATGCTCTGCTACGCGGCCTGTCCCGTGATTGGCCGCGTGGACGACTTCATCGGACCCGCCGCGCTCGCCCTGGCCCAGCGCTACAACCTGGACTCGCGCGACCAGGGCAAACAGATGCGGCAAGACGTGATCTTCCAGAACGAAGGCATCTGGGAGTGCACCTTCGTGGGCGAGTGCTCCGAGGTCTGCCCCAAGCACGTCGATCCCGCCGGCGCCATCCAGCAGGCCAAGCTGGAAGGCGCCGTCGACTACTACAAGCGGCTGCTGATGCCCTGGGCCAGGCGCTCGTGAATCGGCCGCTCGACCGGCGCATGGGGTGGAGTTGGTGGACCCAAAAGGGCTCCTACTTCCGCATCTTCCTGCGCGAGATCAGCTCGGCCTTCATCTTGGCCGAGATCGTGCTCTTCATGCTCTTGATCCATAAGGCCGGGCAGGACGCGGAGACCTACCTGGCCTTTCGAGACTTCCTCTGGCATCCGCTGATGGTGGTGTTCCACCTCGTGGCGCTCGCGTTTGCGCTCTGGCACACCATCACGTTCTTCCTGATCGCCCCGAGCGCGCTACCCGGCCAGGTCGCCGGCCGCCGCATCCCGGCAGCCTTCATCATCGGCCAGCAGTTCGCCGGACTGGCGGCGGTTACCGTGCTGCTCTTCCTCTGGGTGGCCTGGGTCGGCGCGACATGAGCGGCCGCTCGCACGAAGCCCTGTTCTGGTCGCTGTTCGCTGCCGGCAGCGTGCTGGCTGCGGTGTTCGTCCCGGCGCTCATTCTCGTCAGCTCGATCTTTGGCCCATTCGGCTGGCGCTGGTTCGCCGACGCGTTCACCCATGACGGCATCCGCGATCTCCTCCAGCACGCCATCGTGCGCCTGGCCATCGGAGCAGTCGTCGCCCTGATCGCCGTCCACGCCTGCCACCGCCTCCGCCACCTGGCCGTGGACCTGCACGCACCGTTACCCAGTGGCTTGATTGCGTTAGTGGCTTACGGCGGCGCGGCGACTGTTGCGGTTCTGACGGCGGTTTTCCTGGCCCTCGTCTAGCGCGGCCAGCGCCCGGCACAGGTCGCGGGTCAAAGCAGCAACTGGTTCAAACCCACCACCAGCGCGGTCGTCAACGTGACCGAAGTCGCGGCGACAACACCCATGCGGATGGTGAGGCGTAGCTCAAGCTCCTGCAGGTCAGACTTGAGCGCAGTCTTTGAAGCAAGCGCATCGAGATCCGCCTTGGTGGCGAACCGCTCCAGGTCTTCCTTGGTCGCGAACCGCTCAAGATCCACCTTGGTGGCAAACCTGTCCAGGTCCAACGTCGCGGCGAACTGGTCAAAGTCCGCTTTCGTTGCGAACCCTTGCAAGTCCACTTTGCTCACACGATTCCCGTTCGCGACTGCCTGCACAATCTCGGCAACCGCTTCCG
>JAPPKM010000117.1 GCA_028874315.1 Chloroflexota bacterium | reverse complement strand
TGACCCACGACCGTAGGGGGCGAGCGATGTCGCTGCGCTGGCGAATCATGGCGTCGATCGTTGCGGTCATCCTGCTTACGGTGGTCGTCAGCGTGGTGGTGGGCTATGTCACGACGCAGGCGCGGCTGGGGGCCTTCGTGGAGGAGCTTGGCGATTCGCAGGCGAGCCGGCTGGCGCTGAACCTGAGCCGGGAGTACACGACGGCCGGCGGCTGGCAGACGGTGGAGCGCCCGCTGTCCGAGGCCGGCTACCTCGCGGAGTCCGTCGCCCGGAGCGAACGATCCGGCGAGCATGGGGGTGAAGGCGCCGAGGCCGGCGATGACGATTCGCTGCGAGTGGTCGTTGTGGGCGTCGATGGACGAGTCGTGACGGACAACGCCGGCGAGCTATCGCCAGGCGCCACGGCGCCGGAACTCGCCGGGCGTCGCGAGACGCTGTTCGATCTGACGACGAATCAGCCGGTCGGCCACGTGTACGTGGACGTGAACCATGAGTTTCTGTCGACGGAGTCGCACGGATTTCTCAGCACGCTGTTGTGGATTACCGGAATCGGCGGCCTGGTGACGGTTGGCGTTGGCGTTGGACTGGCGGCCTGGCTGTCCAGGCGGATTACCGGACCCGTGGCGGCGCTGACGAAGGCCACCCAGGCGATCGCGCGAGGCGATTCGACAAACCTGCCGGTTACGTCCGGGGACGAGTTGGGGCAGATGAGCGCGGCCTTCAACCGCATGGCGTCCAGCCTGGCGACGCAGCGCGAACTGCGCCGGCGGCTGGTTAACGACGTGTCGCACGAGCTGAATACGCCGCTGAGCGTGATCCAACTGGAAGCGCAAGGGCTGCGGGACGGGCTGCAGACGCCGGAGGCCACGTCCGACCACATCATCCAGGAGGTCGACCGGCTGCGCGGACTGGTGACCGACCTGAACTCGCTGGCGGAAACCGAGCACGGGGAGCTGAGTCTCTCGCGCGATGAGATTTCGCTTCGCGATTTGCTCGGCTCCGAGCTGGAGCGCTGGCGGGCACAAGCCCAGGTTCGAGAGATCGAGTTGTCGCTTGAGGCCGGCCCACGACTCCCGGACCTGCATCTTGACCGGACGCGGATGAGCCAGGCCCTGGGCAATGTCCTGGGCAACGCGATCGATTGCACGCCGGAGGGCGGGAATGTCGTGCTGAGGGCGGCGTTGGAAGGCGACGCAGTCGTGGCTATCTCGATCATTGACGACGGGGTTGGCATCGACGCGGCCGATCTGCCCTACGTCTTCGACCGCTTCTACCGGACCGAAGACTCGCGCTTGCGGCGCCGGCAGGGGCGGGGGTTGGGGTTGTCGATTGCTCGCTCGATCGTGGAAGCGCACGGCGGATCGGTTGACATAACGAGTAAGGGGCTTGGGCAGGGGGTAACGGCGACGATTCGCCTCCCCAACGAGAGTTGAAATCCGTATTGCTCAGGCATTCGTGTCTGCTGTGTCATTTAAGCCAATGATAATCTTAGGAAGCATTGATTCCCTCTTGAGGCATTGACTGGCACATGAAGGAATACACCGCGACCACCACCCAGCGAAACCAGGTCACCATCCCGGCGGCGATTCGACGACTGCTGGGCATCAAGCCGAGGGACAAGGTGGCCTTCACCATCGACGACGCGGGCACGGTTCGCCTGGCCGCCGCTCAATTCACCCTGGAATCCGCCTACGGCTCCGTCCGTCCAACCGCGCGGCCCGAGGATTTTGAGCAGTTGTCCCGAGACGCCAAGGACGAGAAAGCCATGGCCACGGCACGGGAATTGCGTGGGGAATGAAGTTCCTGGACACCAATGTCATCCTGAGATTCCTGACCCGCGACGACGAGGCGAAGGCTGCGGCGTGCTTCCGGCTGTTTCAGCGGGTGCAGCGCGGCGAAGAAGAGATCCTGACCTGCGAAGCGATCGTCAGCGAAGTCGTGTATGTCTTGTCGTCGCGGCGGGCGGGCTATGGCCTCAGCCGCGAGGCCATCCGCGGTCGCCTGGCGCCCATCCTCACGCTTCGAGGTCTGCGGCTTCCCCAGAAGCGTGTCTACCTGCGGGCGCTGGACATCTATGCGGCGTCGCCGTTTCTTGACTTTGAGGACGCGTTGGCAGCGGCTCACATGGATCGGCTGGGAGTCTCGGAGATCGTGAGCTACGACCGGGACTTTGACCGGGTGCCGGGCCTGCAGCGGATCGAGCCGTGATGCAGCACCGAATCTGCCGGATCCGGGCGTCCTGACTTAGCGTCTCGGTAGAGCCTGCAGGCGGGGTCGTGAACCGTGGCTTGTAGTCTCCAAACTCCGGGCCAAGGAAAACGGGAGGGCCACATGATCGGCGCGATCATTGGGGACATCGTCGGGTCCGTTTACGAGTGGCGGCGGATCAAGACCACGTCGTTCGAGTTTTTCGTGGAGCAGTGCGAGTGCACTGACGATTCCATATGCACCGCCGCCGTGGCCGACATCCTGATGCACGGCCTTCCGCCCGCCCAGACGCTTCAGCGGTGGTGCCGGGAGCATCCGCGTGGCGACTACGGCGGCAGATTCGCGCAGTGGATCCGGATGGAGCCGCCCCGTCCGTACGACAGCTTCGGAAACGGCGCCGCCATGCGCGTTTCGCCGGCGGCCTACCTGAATCGCACCGCTGAACTAACGGACGCGCTGGAGGCTTCAGACCTGGTGACCGCCGTCACCCACAACCACCCGGAGGGTCTCAAGGGCGCCCGTGCCACCGTTCACGCGATCTGGCTGGCTTTGCAGGGCGAGCGGGCCAACGGCATTCGGAAGGGCATCGCGGAGACCTACGGATACGACCTCTCTCGCAGCGTCGACGACATCCGCCCCGGTTACGAGTTCAACGAGATCTGCCAGACGACTGTGCCCGAGGCCATTACCTGCGCCCTGGAGTCCAGCAGCTTCGAAGACGCTGTCCGCAACGCCGTCTCGCTGGGCGGCGACTCCGACACCCTGGCGGCCATCGCGGGGCCGATTGCCGAGGCGCTGCACGGGATTCCCGCCGACATCCAGACCGAGGCCGAAACCCGCTTCATTCCCGCGGACATCCTGGCCGTTGTCCGCGAGATGTACGGCACAAGCGCCTAGTTCCAGCCGCGCACCGGGTCACACGATTGGCGGCAGACGACGTCTCCTAGCGCCCGAGTTCCTCCAGCACGACGTGCGCCGCGTTGTGGCCGGGGGCGCCGGTTACCTCGCCGCCGGGGTGGGTGCCGGCGCCGCAGAGGTAGAGGTTTTTGATGGGGGTGCGGTAGTCGGACCATCCGGGGAGGGGGCGGCGGGACATCATCTGCTGGGGAATCATGTCCACGTGGCGGATGTTGCCGTCGGTCAGGCCGATGCGGTCCTCGATGTCCTCGGGCGTCAGCATGGTCCAGTCGATGATGGCGTCCCTGAAGTTGGGGGCGTAGCGGCAGAACTCGTCAATCAGCTTTTCCCCGAACTCCTGCCGCTTCTCCGACCACGTGCCGTCCTTGAGATGCGCCGGTACGAAGAAGACCCACATGGACAGCACGTGCTGTCCTTCCGGCGCAACGGACGGGTCGTAGACGGTCGGAATCTGTACCTGGATGATCGGCGTCTCGGGTAGCCGCCCGTTGGTGGCGTCGAACCAGCTCGACTCGCAGTAGTCGGTTGAGGGGGCGAGATTGATCATGGAGAGGTGTTTGGGGTCGTAGTCGTCGCCGAGGTGGCGCGAGAAGTCGGGCAACTCGCGCAGCGAGCAGAGGAACTTGACCGAGGCCGACTGCGTCTTCAGCCCCTCAACCTCGTCTACGACGTCCTGGTCTACGTCCGACCCATCCAGCAGCTTCGTGAACGTGCGCTTGGGGTCGGCGTTGGAGAGGACCAGGTCGGCTTCGATCACCTCGCCGTTCGCCAGTTCCACGCCGGTGGCCTGGCCGTCCCGGGTCAGGATGCGGGATACCTCCGCGCCGGTCCGGATCGACACGCCGGCCGCCTCGGCGGAGCGGGCCATTGACTGGGTGATGGACCCCATGCCGCCGCGCACGATGCCGTAATTCTCGGTGTCCTCGCGGTAGGCGCTGAAACGGTAGAGCGCCATGATGTAGGCGCTGCCGGGCGCGCTGAGGTTGCCCATGTCGATCGCGCCGATGCTGGCCATCGCCCGCATTTCGTCCGAGACGAAGGTGCGGTCGATCAGGTCGCGCACCGGGACCGTGAGCAGCGTTTCCAGCAGCTCTTCCTCTTCCTCGTCCTTGAACCGCTCGGTGAGTTCGGCCAGGGAGGGCGGCGGACCCAGGTAGTAGTCGCTCAGAATCCGCACGGCGCGGTGCCAGAAGTTGGCCCAGTCCAGCCACGCCTCGGCGTCCTCGGGCGAGAACTGGCGAATCTCTTCCGCCGTCTTCTCGTCGTCGTGCCACAGCCGGACGGCGCGCCCGTCGGGAAACGGGTGCAGGCGGCCCGGGTCCAGCGGGTAGACGTGGAACCCGTGGTTCCGGAGCTCGAGTTCGTCGATCACCTTCTGCTGCAGGATGTGGCATACGTAGGAGCAGGTGGAGATGTGGAAGCCGGGGAACCACTCCTCGGTCACGGCCGCGCCGCCGACCACGTCCCGCCGCTCCAGCACCTGCACGTCCAGCCCGGCCCGGCCGAGATACCCGGCGGCTACCAGCCCGTTATGCCCGCCGCCGACGATTACGACCTTCTTGTTCTCGGCCATGGCTTTCTCCCTTTCCCGTTTCCCCGAAAGCTCGCCGCAGCACGCTCTAAGTGCCAGCCCAAACGGCCGCAGGACGCCTGCGTCCCTCGTACCTGAAGCGGCGCTGGGTTAGGCGCCACCTCACCGGGGCCACCGGGCTAGAATCCCACGCCGTTCGGAGGACGGGTCTGAGCTTATGACACGGGACTCCAGGAAGCCGCTTGGGCTTGACGATGTGTTCATCGTCGACTGCGACGTGCACGCCAACGAACCGCCCGAGGCCCTGGCGCCCTACATCGACATGCCCTGGCGCCGCTCACTGGAGCTGCTGGGCCGCGGGCCGCAGCGCTACCTGGACATTCCCGGTTACGCGCCGATTCTCAATCTGGATCCCCCGTTTCCGGATCGCGGCCTCGGCAACCGCACCGTCACCACGGCCCGGCAGATGCGTGACGACCTGGACGAGCTGTCTATCAACGTCGGCATCCTCTTTCCCGACAACCTGCTCAAGATCGCCGTGTTCCCGCACGTCGACTACGCGGCGGCCCTGGGCCGGGCATATAACGCCTGGCTGGCGGATGCGTGGGTGAGCCGCGAAGAAGGTCTCTACGGGGCGGTGCTGGCCGTGCCCCAGGACCCTAAGAACGCGGCGGACCAGATCCGGACCTACGGCGCCGATGATCGGTTCGTGGCCGTCTACCTTCCGGTGGCCGGCCTGCGTCCGCTCTGGGGGGACCGCATGTACGACCCCATTTACGAAGCGGCCGAGGAGATGGGCCTGCCGGTCATGCTCCACAGCGTCGGCATCATCCACCCGCACTTTCCGTTCAACCTGGAGCACGTGGAGTCGAGGATCGTCCGCCACCCGATCAACCACGAGTTCGCGCTGATGGCCAACCTCTTCACCATGATTGCCAACGGGGTGCCGGTGAGGTACCCGGACCTCGATATCGTCTTCACCGAGGGCGGCGTCTCCTGGGTGCCCTTCTGCATGTGGCGGATGGACAAGGAATACGCCGAGATTCCCACCGGCGCCCCCTATTTGGAGCGTCCGCCCAGCGAGTACATCAAGGAGATGTACTTCTGCACGCAGCCGATCGAGGAGCCGGCACGCTCGCGCGATCTGCTGACGATGATCGATCTGTTCGATGGGCGCGATAAGGTCATCTTCGCCTCCGACTGGCCGCACCACGACTTCGACCATCCGCGCACGGTGTTGAACATGCCGTTCGACGCCGACCTCAAGCGCAACATCATGGGCGAAACCGCCCGCCGCCTCTTCAAGCTGCCGATTCCCGTTCCCGTGGCCTGATGCCGCGCATCCGCGTGGGGCCGGCGGACGAGATCCAGCCCGGCCAGCCGGCTTTCGTAAAGCACGGCGATATCGAGATCGCGGTGTTTCGCGTCGACGACGGCTTTCGCGCCTACCGCAACCGCTGCCCGCACCAGCAGGGGCCGGTCTGCACGGGTCCGGTCAGCGGCACCCTGGTGGCGACGGCAGATACCGACTGGCGGCTGGCCTGGGTGCTGGAAGGCCGCGTGCTGATCTGTCCCTGGCACAGCATGGAGTTTGATCTCGACACGGGCCGCCGCCTCCGCGCCCAGTCCGAACGCCTGCGCGCCTACCCCGTGGAAGTCCGCGAGGGCGAAGTATTCGTTCAGCTTGGCCCCAGATCCGCCCGCCCGGTCACGCCTTCGCCGGCTTGAACCCGGACTCGGGCTTGCCAAGAGCCGTTCCTCGTTACAACGTGGTTTCCAAGCTCGGAAGGACTGCTGTCAGAGATCTGCCTCGGCAAGCTGGGCGACACGATTGAGTAGGGTCAGGCTTTCTGGCCGAGGTCCCGATCCGCAGTCTGGAGCACCTGGGCCGCCGTGTAGGCTGGACGAGTGAGCACTTATGGGAGATTCGGCCAATGAAGTTCGTCTCCGCCGTCTCCCTTGAAACCGAGCCTGCTCGTATTGCCCAGGACATTCACGACCAGCTGGCCGCCGACGGGCCGTTTGATCTGGCGATTGTCTTTGTCCGGCCTCAGACCGACCCTGCGGGCGCCGATGTCCTTGCCGGGTTGCGCGAGCAGCTCGCACCTCGACAATTCATCGGCTGCACGGCCGGCGGCGTCGTCGGCGCCGGTCGGGAAATCGAGGATCAGGCCGCTACCGCGGTCCTCGCCGCGCGGCTGCCCGGCGTGCATGTCGATCCTCTTCCGGACCTCGACGACGACGAGGTCAACCTCAGGCCTGAGGACCTACAGGCCTGCATCGTGCTGGTCGATCCCTTCTCCACGGCGACCGAAGCCCTGCTGAACCGGCTCGACCAGCTGGCGCCCGGTATCCCCGTCATCGGCGGCGTCGCCAGTTGGGCCTCGGCCCCGGGACGCAACCGGCTGGCCCAGGACGGTGAGGTCACGAATTCCGGCCTCGTTGGCGTCACGCTCCGCGGCAACGTCCGCGTCAGCACCATCGTCTCCCAGGGATGTCGACCCGTCGGCGACTGGTTCACCGTCACCGGCAGCCGCAGCAACCTCATCCAGGAACTCGACGGCAAGCCCCCGCTGGAAGTCCTGCAGGAAGTCTTTGCCGAAGCCAACGCCGACGATCAGAAGCTCATGCGCTCCGGCATCCTTCTTGGGCGTGGTGTTGTCAGGCAACCCGACGACCTTGGCCACGGCTCCTTCCTCATCCGGGTCGTGCTTGGCGCGGATCGCGAATCCGGCGCCATCAGCGTGGCCGATCGCGTGCGCGAAGGGGAGTACGTCCAGTTCCACGTGCGCGATGCGCAGAGCGCCCGCGACGACCTTGAAATGCTGCTCACGCCGCAAGTCTTCGAAGAGACCGCCGCTGGCGCCCTGCTCTTTACCTGCAACGGTCGCGGCGAACGATTCTTCGATCAGCGTGACGCCGACATTGCGATCATCGGCAACGCCCTGGGCGAGCAAGTGCCGGTGACAGGCTTCTTCTGCGGAGGCGAAATCGGTCCCATCGGTTCGGCCAACTTCGTGCACGGTTACACGGCCAGCCTCGCCGTCTTTCGTCCTGAAACGAGCCACGGACCCTCGCGCGCCAACTGAACCGACTCGCGGTCTTGGTTGGACACGGCGGTCCCGCGTCAGTTCGCCAAGCGGCCGTCCTGGCGTCAGGCTTGCGCCAGTTCTCCGTTCACGACCCGATCAAACTCCCGGGCGCATTCCTCTTCGGGCGGCGCGCTCAGCAGCGTGCCAAGGACGGCGGCCACGGTCCCAGCTAGAAATCCAGGCAGCGCCGGCATGATGTCAAACATCCCCAGCGGTCCGCCGGACAGCACAAACTGCCAAAGTGTTGCGACGACAAACCCAACTACCACCCCGGCCAGCGCCCCGCCCAGGTTGAAGCGGCGCCAATACAGCGCCAGGACCACGGTCGGACCGAAGGTCGCGCCCATCCCGCCCCAGGCATAGGCGACCAGGTTCAGAACCGTATCCGGGAAGGCGATGGCCAGGACCGCCGCCAGCGTCCCGATCAGAATCAACAGCCCACGCCCCAGCCAAACTCGTCGCGACTCACTGAGTGAACCGGCGAACCGGCGCAGCAGCGGCATGTCTCCTGCCGCGATGGCCGACGACAGCAGCAATTGCGAATCCGCCGTGCTCATCACAGCCGCAATCACCGCCGTCAGCAGCAGACCCCCGATGACCGCTGGGAAGAAGTATTCCGCCACCAGGAAATACACCCGCTCCGCGTCCAGCGTGGTGATTCCGGCTTCGTCGAGCGCGGGCCGCGCGAATAGTCCCAGCAGGAAGCTCAGCGAGTAGACCAGGCAGAGCCACAGCGTCGAGAGATTGCGGCTCTGCCTGATCATGTCTTCCCGTTCCACGGCCATAAAGCGCTGCAATACGTGCTGGGCGCCAAAGAACCCAAGCCCCCAACCCATCATTCCGATCACGAAGACCGGCGTGACCACCTGGCCCTGCGTGTCGGTCAACGGGTTCATGAACCCCTCCACGCCGCCGCCCACGCCCCCCAGGGGATCCTCGGCCGCGATGATCACGGTGGCCAGCATGATCACGAACCCAACCAGGATCAGCAGCGCCTGGAAAACGTCGGTCCGCGAGACAGCCAGGAAACCGCCGATGAAGGTGTATGACGAGACGGCGATCAGCGTGAGGATCAGTCCCAGCGTCGAGTCGAGCCCGAATTGCGTGTTGAGCAGCTTGGACCCGGCGACCAGGCCCGACGTGATGTAGAAGACGATGAAGAAAATGGTGAATGCCGCGCTGATCGTGCGGAGAACTTTCGTTTCGTCCCGCAGACGGCGCTCAAGGAACTCAGGCAGCGTCAGCGAGTCGTCCATCGAAATGGTGTAGCGACGCAGCCGCTTCGCGACGATCGTCCAGTTGATCCAGGCGCCGATCACCAGGAAAACGACAATCCACAGTTGATTTGCGCCGCTCGTGAACGCGAGCGCTGGAAACACCAGCATGGTCCAGCCGCTGGTGGTCGACGATCCGGCGCTTAGCGCCGTCGTGAAACTGCTCAGCTGCCGCCGCCCCAGGACGTAGTCCGACATCGCCGACATATTTCGCACTCGGACGATGGCGATGCCGATCAGAATCGCGAAATACGCCACGAAGACAAAGACGATCCACGCGTTGTGCAGGACGTCGCCTGTCACGTCAGGCGCTCAGCGAGATTTGTGCCGCTACGATCGCGGCGCCGGCCCCAGCACCACGTACTTCCGGTCCTCCGTCCGCTCGGCGGTCGGCAACACCTCCACCACGACTCGGGACAGCCCCACAACCTCGCCTTTCTCGTCAAAGCTGTAGTCGTCGCCAATCGCGCCGCTCCAGGTGATCTCGTACATGCAGTCCCGGAAGCCGTCCGCGTCCTGATCGTCGCCGGTCTTCTTGAGGCACTCGGCCGCGATGTAGACGTCGTCGTACGCCGAACCCAGGTGCCAGGGCAGGGTGACGTAGTCGTAGCGCTCCCTGAATTTGGCCAGCACGTCCTGGCCTTTTTCGTTGGCGGGGTCCAGGTCGGCCGTGATCGCCTTCATACCCGTCGCCGCATCGCCGGCGATTTCCAGCGCCGTCGCGCCCACGGACACGGTTTCCGCATAGATCGGACCCTCGTAGCCAAGCTCGCGTGCTTGCTTGATGATGGTCCCGGCCGCGAATTCCGACTGCGGCGCCACGTGCAGCGCGTCCGGACTCGTGGCCAACAGCTTCTCCAGCTGCGACCGGAAGTCCGTCACGTCCGTCGCGTAGTACTCCTCCGCCACGATCTGGCCGCCGCGCTTTTCGAATTGGGCCGCCGTCGTTCGCCGCACGCCCTCGGCGTAGTCCGTCGACTCGGTGATGGTGGCCAGCGCCCGGATCCCGTCCGCCCACAGCGTGTTGCCGGTGCCGATGCCCACCTGGATGTCGCTGATCTGGGTGCGGAAGATGTAGTCGCCGGCGTTGGCGATGTCGGGGTTGCTGGCCAGGCCGGAGAACAGGATGACCCCGTCCGCCTCGGCCAGCGGCGCGACGCCCAGCATCGCCCCGCTGCACGAGGTGCCCAGGATGATCTTTACCCCGTCCACCTCGGTCAGCTTTCGGTAGGCCGTGATGGCGTCCTGCGCGTTGCACTTGGAGTCCTCCACGATGAACTCCAGGGGGCGGCCGTTCACTCCGCCCGCCGCGTTGATCTCGTCCAGCGCCATCTGCTTCGCCTGGCTGGCTACGGTGCCGTAGGTTTCGCCGGCGCCCGTCAGCGACTCCATGACGCCAATGCGGAAGGGCTCCGAGGATTCACTTGCGTCCTCGCCGCAGCCGTGGAGCGTCAGCGCCAGGACGGTTAGCAGTCCAAGGACAAAGAGCCGTTGCCTAAGGGGTCGGCGCATAGTGCGCTCCAGTGGGCTTATGCCCGGTCGGCCCGCAGACCTTCGCCGCGACGCCCGTGATGAGTCCATTTCAGGTTTGCCCGAGACGCTGCAGTCAGCCCTGCTGATCCACGGTCACCGTCACGATGTCCACGCCGTGATACTTCTGGTGCTGGACCGAGGCCGCGTAGTGCCACAACAGCCTGAATGACACCTCGCGTTCGTCCGGAGCGGGAGGCATTTCGTTCAGGTAGGCGAGTTGATCCTCCATGTTGGCGCCCTCGAGCGCCGTCACGAATTCCATCTCGGCCGTGCGGTCATTCATCTGCGTGGAAATGGACAGCTGCCGTCCATGCTCGGCCGCCTCACCGCTCTCCTGCAGCAGGATGGACAGCGTCTCCTCGCCGGCCGATGCCAGTCGATCCGTTGAAGCGGCGCTCCATCGGTGCTTCGACGCAAACCCGCGCAGGAACTCGTCGATCTGCGGCAGCGCGTCCATTCCCAACGCCACCTGCAAGCGCCGGCGCCGTGGGCTGGTCAGCTCCATGAACACCATCATGATGATGGCCACCAGCGCGCCGGAGGTCATCCCGTTGCCCAGGAGAACCCCAATGAAGCCATCGCCCAGCAAGTCGGGAAAGATCAGCTGACTCTGAAAGCCCGCACCGATCCAGAACGACAGGCCAACAATTGCGGCCGTCCGGTGGTCAACCCCGCCCTGGATAACGATCCGCATGCCCTGGACGAAGAGGATCCCAATCAGGAACGCGATGTACGCGGCCGCAACCGGGGCGGGAATCGCGATCAGGAGCGCCGCCACCTTCGGCAGGAACGCCAGCGCGACGAAGATGGCGCCAATCACGACACCCACACGCCGCGCCGCGATGCCGGTGACCTCGGTGAGCGGGATGCTGCTGGAATATGTGGTGTTCGGCAGCGTCCCCAGCAAGCCGGAGAGCAGGTTGCCAACGCCGTCCGAATTCAGGGCGCCTTGCACCACCCGGAAGTCGGTCGCCCGCGGCCGTCGACGCGACACGCGCTGAATGGCCACGCTGTCGCCGATCGTCTCGATGGCGCCCACGATCGTGACCATCACGAAGGCCGGCAGCAGGGCCCAGAACTTCACGTCCGGCGTCACGTCGAATCCCGGCCAGGCGCCCCACGGAATGCCAATCCAGTCGGCGTCCAGCACGCCGCTCAGGTCATAGATGCCAAAGAGCCCGGACACCACGCATCCCACCACCAGGGCGATCAACGGCGACCACAGACGCCAGGCCGGCGGCGCGCGCAAGACCAGCGCGACCACAGTTGTCAGCGTCAGCAGGGCCGCCACCGGCGCGGCCGCGTCGGATGAACCCTCGGGCACATCGGCCAGGGCATCGAAGAGCAGCGGCACGATCGTTACGGCGATCAACATGATGACCGTGCCGGTCACCGCCGGCGTGAAGATGCGTCGCAGCAGAGCCAGGCGCGAGGCCAGCAGAAACTGGATGAGCGACGAGATGACAATCAGGCTCGCCATCGTGGCCGGACCGCCAACCGAGAGCGCGCCGATGCAGACCGCAATGAACGCGCCGGACGTCCCCATGAACAGGATGTGCCCGGACCCGATCCGTCCCACCCGAACCGCCTGCAGAATCGTCGAAACCCCGCTCACCAGCAGCGCCCCAAACACGGCCCACGCCGTGTATTCCGCGGGCTGTCCGGCAATCTGGAGCACGATGACCACGCCCAGGACCACCGGGGCCAGCATGATCAGGGCGGCCTGAAACCCGGCGCCAATGGCCAGCGGTGCGGGCGGCTGCTCGTCCGGCTCGTAGCGGATGTGCTCGTTTACATGCTCTGTAGCCATTGACTTCACCCGAGCATTCTTTCGGCTCAGGCATGCTGCCACACGAGCGGTAGTGGACGCTCGGCGGTTGCGGCGTCAGCCCTCGTCTGGGGCCGGCCGCCCGAACTCCCGACCGCTGACGGGCCCGTAAACTGCGCCGTGGTTGGATCCGCTCCCAGACTTGGGGTCGGACGCCGACCTCGCTCGCGTACCGTGCGCCTCAACTTCAATCCATACCTGGTGGTTGCTACATGTCGAACTATGTGACCGCGGCCGTTGCCGTCGTCCTGGCCGTGGTTGTCGCGGCCGT
>JAPPKM010000061.1 GCA_028874315.1 Chloroflexota bacterium | reverse complement strand
AGTGCGCACGGCGGGACCGCCCGATCCGCCGCACACGATCAAGTTCACGAACATCACGGCGAGTTCGGTGCGGGTGACATGGAGCATTGCCGCCGAGACGGGCGGGGTGCCGCTGACGGGCATCGATATCAAGTACTGGCCCTACGATTCGGAGAACCCGGACTCGGAGACCGGCGCCAAGACGCACCCGGCCGACGACGGAAGCGATACGGGCGAGACGCTGAGAAGGTTGACAGCCAGCACGGAATACGAGGTGAAGCTGCGCGCCTGCAACGGCACGAACGACAGTCACTGCTCGCGCTGGTCCGCCGATCACCGGTTTACGACGCTGGCTGGTACGACAACGCCAGCACCGGGACCTGACCCCGTAAAGCCGCCAATTTCCCCCGGCGCGCAGTGTCTTGATGAGTCGACTACGGCGACTGCCTGGGGTCCGCCCCAAAACCTAGATGTTCAACCGCTCTCGCAGCGGAACATTACGTTGTGCTGGACGCCCGTAAGTGGCGCCGACCGGTATCACGTCTCAGCATCACACAATCCAACAGCGGGCAGTCCAACGTTTAGCACAGTGGAAGGCGTAATTGAGGTAACGAGCATCGTAATAAATCTCGACGACATCTACCTATACCTGGGCGATATGGGCCTTGCGGAACATTCGGCGTATGGTCTCAGAGTGCGAGCTGTTGACACCGATGCTACTCCAAATCTCGAAGCCGACAGCGACATGATCATCATCATTGATACTCCGGTTCTCAAGGCCATTGGCAGCAGCAGAGATGTAAACGGTAATAGAGAGGGTTCGGCAACTATGAACTGGAAATCACTCGAGCAGATTCTCGATCCAGATAGTCCTTCGAACTATGCAGGTGGGACGTACCATCTCAGGTATCTCGAACATGAGGATGCACCCGGCCAGGCAGGTTGGCGAGTCGATAAGTTCAAAAAGATCCCGGGATCCGAGACGCTAGCATTCGAGACAGCCACGACGACGGGAACGTCGACCACGATTAGCAGCCTTACGCCCGATCGGATCTACGCCATTCAGCTCATCAAGCGCGACACCGGGCCCTCCGACAACATTGATGTATTTGCGGCGCGTTTCGTTTTCGTATGGCCATATCACACAACGCCCGACGATGGCGCCCGCGTCGCCACCTTTCCGCTCACGCCGCGGCTGACCGAACAGCAGTTTCGCTACACGATTTGCGGCGACACCTTCGGACCGATCGGTAACGAGCGGCGGGGCGACTGGGAGGAGTTGATCAAACGAGCGTTCGCGCAGTGGTCGACGGCAACCGCGGGACTGGTGACGTCGGGTCACGCATTGATTTCGTGTGCGTTCGGCACGGCTGACGACGACGGCGAAGTGCATACGCGCACAACAATCGTCAATGCAATTCGCGTCCTCGTTCCGGGGAGTCTCCCGGACGACGTTCTCGCCAATGTGACAGATTTTGTGGCACAGCTACAGGGTCGGCAGGTAATACCGAATCTCAGTGCAAGCAATAGAGGTAGAAGCGAGGTGTTCATGTACGACGATATCGATCCAAATATCGCTCATGTCGTTGCGTCGGGGGCGTTCTTCGAGATTGCCGATGATATCGGGTATTGGCGAGATTGCTGGTTCAATGAAGTAACAAGTCAGGCCGGGCGAACATCCTATGTCTACCAGCCGCCTCGGATGTGCGCGTCTTCGATTCGGATCAATGACAAGACCACAACGGACATCATGGTTCGGCGCGGCGCGTATGACCATTCACCCAAGCACCAGTTTGGGCGCAAAATCGCCAGTGACAATTTGGAGGTGCCGGCCGAGAATGCAAGCTTCAACATGTGCCGAAACAAGGCCGACAATTACAAAGACCCCGACAACCATGGCAGTGCCTTCACCGACATGCTGCACGAGGTCGGGCATGCGCTCGGAATCGGGGGAGGAGAGGGCGGCCGCAAGCACGAGAGGGAGCATTCAAGCGTCGCGGATTCAGTCATGAACTACCAGCAGGAGCCCGACTGTGCGCCACATCCGCTGGACGTGATGGCCGTGTACGCCCTCTACCAGGCGGGCTTCGACTCGCCGTGAGCGCGGTGGGCGAACGGCCATGAGGCGGAAGGACTCGATTGGGCTTGTGACGATCATGGCGGTGGTGTTGGCACTGAGCTTGACCGGCTGTCGTGGATCGCCCGCGGTCGATCGTGGATCACCCGCGGACGAGGCCTCCTGGCGACCGGTGCCGGGGGCGGTCGCAGCCATTCTCCCGCATGGGACCGGATCGCGCTGCGTGCCTAACGTCGGGAGCGAGTGGGCGAGGCGGCAATCCGTGCAGTGGAGCCCTGACGGTTCGACGGTGCTCTTCACACGCTCGACGGATGTGTTTGTCGCGACGACCGATGGACAACGTCTTTGGCGGCTGGTGGACCGCGCGCCCAAGGGACAGGAGCATCACAGCAGACCGTCGGGTCGGCCGATCTTTCCGCTGTCGGCCATTAGCGTGTCGCCGGACGGATCGCACTTGCTGTATTCGGTCTGCGACGAGACCTGGGAACCCGGAGCGGGAAGCGCGGGGCAGCCGCGGGCGCATCCGGAACAATTCGACATTGCCGTGCGGGCGATTGCCGGCGGCGAGCCGCAACGCCTGACCACACATCCCGCCTTCGACAACTTCCCGTCCTGGTCGCCGGATGGGACGCAGATTGCGTTTCTGTCCGGCCGCCACATCATCGGTCTGCGGCAAGCTCGGAATCGAGAGCTCGCGCACCTGTACACCATGGCGGCCGATGGCTCAAGCGTTCGAGATCTCACACCCGGGTTCGAGACGGTGGTCAATCGGACGCCGCAGTGGGCGCCGGACGGGCAACGGCTGGCCTTTGTGGCGCACGACCATGACCAGCGGCGCACGCTGTATACGATTCGACCGGACGGCAGGGAGCTTCGGCGCATTGGCCTAGCCGTGAGCGGGTCCTCCTGGTCGCCGGACGGGCGGCGGCTCGCCGTCGCGCAGCCCGCGGGATCCACGATTGCCCTGGTCAGCGTCGCGGCGGACGGGACGGACAGGCGCCGGCTGGCGACGATCGATGGGTGGCAGCCGACCTCCGGGGATCCGGATCCGCGATCTGTGCGGATTGACTCGGTCGCCTGGTCGCCGACGGGCGCCCACGTGCTGTACACGTGCGGGCCGACGATTTGCGTCAGCACGACCGAGGGCACGCCGGTGCGCCTGGCTCGCGGTCGGCCGAACGGGACGGTGGCGAGTTGGTCGCCAGACGGATCGCGCATCGCGGTCGCGGTGCAGCCCGGATGGAGGACGCCGGCGAGCGGGGCACCGGTGCTCTACCACATGACGCCGGACGGCACGGATGTGCAGGTTGTGGCGGTGGTCGGGGCGGGCCAGGCACCGGTCGCGGCGCAGAACGGGAACCCGGACGTGGCGGCGAGGCTGGCGACCTGCGCCGACGGGACGCTGATTCGTGACCCCGCCGCGCATCCCGGCCTGGTGGCGGATTGCCAGGTGCTGCTGGGGCTACGGGACACGCTCTTTAGTCCGGAGAGCGCCAGGTCGAACTGGAATCCGGACACGCCGCTGGATGCGTGGCTTGGCGTGACCATCGATGGAGCGCCGCCGCGGGTCGTGGCCATTGAGCTAGACGCGCGGGGTCTCGTCGGGACGCTTCCATCGGCCATCGGCAACCTCGGCGCCCTGCACACACTGATTATCACGGGAGGCTCGGAGCCCGGTCTCTCTGGCCCCTTACCCCCTGAACTGGGTCAGCTAGCCCGATTGAAAACCCTAGTGCTGCGCCGCAACGAGCTTTCCGGTCCGATTCCGGTGGAACTCGGCAACCTGGCTCAGTTGGAAACGCTGGACCTGTCCGATTGCCGCTACGTCACCGGCCCGATACCGGCCGAACTCGGCCGCCTCACGCAGTTGCAGACGTTGAATCTCAGCGGCAATTGGTTCAGGGGACCGATTCCGCCGGAGTTTGGCAGCCTGCTGCGGCTCCGCGCCCTGCGGTTGGACGAGGCGGGACTGACAGGGACGATTCCGCCCGAACTCGGGCGGTTGTCCGGCCTGGAAGTGCTCACGCTGCAGGACAACGCTCTCATGGGGCCGATCCCACCCGAAGTGAGCCGGCTGACCAGCCTGCGGGAGCTGGATCTCTCGAAGAACCAGCTGACCGGCGAAGTCCCGCCGGAGTTTGGCGCCCTGTTGCGGCTGACGAAACTCAATCTAACGGAAAACCAGTTGACCGGGCCGGCTCCGGCCGCCCTCGGGCTGCTCGAGAGCTTGCGGAATCTGGATCTTTCGGGCAACCGGCTGTCTGGCCCGATTCCGGACACCTTCGGACAGCTTTCCGCGCTGGAGTCGCTCAGACTCGACCGCAATCGCCTGTCCGGATCGATTCCGGCCGAGCTACGGCGGCTGTCCAAGCTGAAGTACCTCGGCCTCAACTCGAACCAGTTGACCGGCTCGATCCCCGTGTGGCTGGGCGAAATGCCTAGCTTGGTACGCGTTTGGCTTGATCACAATCGCCTGACCGGCGAGATTCCACCGTCGCTTGGCAGACATCCGAGCCTGCGGTCGCTGGGTCTCGGCGGCAATCAGCTGAGCGGCTGCGTGCCGATCCGTGTGCATCTGCGCTTCCACAACGCCCGCCGTCCCTATGGCATACCGGCCTGCGAGGTGGAGATTTGGCGACCACCGTTCCCGCCAGCGGCTGCGGGACAGCCATGAATGCCATGCACACAGAGAAGCGGCGCCGGATGCGGCTGCGCAGATTGGCTGTAGGGACTGCCGTCGCGCTGTTCCTGGCGGGAGTGATCGCAGCCTGCGCCGCTGCCGGCAATCCAGGTGATCGCGCGCCGGTACATTCGCGACCCGCCTCGTTCGTAGAACCGATGGAATCGCCAGCGGGGCCGCCGGCGGTCGGCGTCGACAAGGTGCGCGCGCCCGCCAGGGTGGCTCTACCGAGTGATGACAGGGGGCGTGGCGAAGCGATAGCCACGCGTCGCTATTCGCCGACGGTGGAGGAACTACTGAAGGACGGTCTGCACCTGGTCGGCGCGTCGCCGGTCCACCTGGCGATCCAGGGCACGCCGGCGGCGACGAGCGTGCGTTGTGCCTGGCGGGGCGTGGCACGGACAGTCGACCAACGGGCGGAAACGATTCGATTCTGGCTGCGACAGGCGAAAACGGATCCCATTCCGGCTCCGGCCTACGTGGAGGCTCTGTTCATGGTGGTGCTGGACACCTTTGACCCGAGGCTTCGCGAGACGGCCAAGGCCAACTTTCTAGCGATCGCGCGGGGCGGGGAGTCGATGGACTACCTGTTTTTAACCTGCTTCGCCGATTACGCAGTGACCAACTTCCTGCTGGGCAGCGGGACGACGCCGGCGACGGTGACGGTGGCGTACGACCGGCATGGCGAGGCGGCGTCCTACGACCTGTACGTGCGGGAACACGAGGCGGGGACGTATGGATCCGATCCGCTGCAGACGCGCGGGGCGTATGAAGCGGGGTTGCAGGCGCAGGTGGTGGCGGCGGAGGCAACCCTGAGCGCCGAGATCGGCGGCCGCGAGGCGGTGGTGTTCCTGGCGCCGATGGGGGCGCATAACGCGATTGGGTTCGAGGCCTGGCAGGCGGTGGCGTCGTGGGCGGTGGTGACGGACGACGAAGGGGTGGTGCAGGCGGTGCGCGACGACACGCCCGAAGGCGACCCGGAGCACACGCAGACGCTGGCGAACCTGTCCAGCCGCATCACGGCGGGGGCGGCCGCCGACGGCCAGTCCACCAACCGGGCCACCCGCGTGGACCAGTTGCAGCAGAAGTACCGGGACATGGGCGCCTACGGCGACATCACGCCGGGGGACGGGGAGACGACGACGTTTACACCGAAGCAACCGCCCGCCGCGCCAACCTGCACCAATGGCACGGTGATCGCGAGTCCCGCCGACAACCGGGAACTGGTGACGGACTGCGAGACGCTGCTGGCGGTGGGCCACACGCTGCGGGGGACGACCGCGCTGAACTGGAGCACGAGCAGCGCGCTGAGCGGCTGGACCGGCGTCACCACCGGCGGCACGCCGACGCGGGTCACCGGGCTGAACCTGTCCGGCCAGAGCCTGAACGGCACGCTGCCGGCGACGATCGGTCACCTGTTCGCGCTGACGACGCTGAACCTCAGCCGCAACAGCCTGACCGGCGACATCCCGGCCGAGCTGGGCTGGCTGGAGCAGCTGACCGAATTGCGGCTGTCGGGCAACAGCCTGACGGGGTGCGTGCCGCTGGCGCTGCGCGGGGTGGCGACGAACGACTTGAGCTTGCTCAACCTGCCCTTCTGCGCCCCGCCGCCGCCCACGAACCTGCAGGCGGGGACGCCGACGGCCACCAGCGTGGCGGTCAGCTGGGACGCGGTGGCCGCGGCCGCCGCGTACCGGGTGGACGTGCGCGAGGGCGCCACGGGCAACTGGGCGACGCACGACGACACGATCACGGGGACGAGCCACACGGTGGACGGGCTGGTCTGCCAGACGGCCCACGCCCTGCGGGTGCGGGCGCAGGGCAGCGGCACGACGTACGCCGCCAACTGGAGCGCGCCCTCGGCGGCGGTCGCCGTCACGACCGGGGCCTGTCCGCCGCCGATGTTCACGGCACCCAGCTACGCCTTCACGGTGGCCGAGGACGTGGAGACCGGGGTGCAAGTGGGGACCGTACAGGCCACGGTGGCCGGCGGGGGACCCGTCACGCACACGCTGACGGCGGGGAACACGGGCGACGCGTGGACGCTGGACGCGACGAGCGGCGAGTTGAAGCTGGTGGGGACGCTGGATTACGAGACCACCCCCAGCTATAGCCTGACCGTCACGGCGGACGCGGGGGCGACGGCCACGGCGACGGTGACGATCACGGTGACGAACGTGGACGAGCCGCCGGCGTTCGCGGCGGCCAGCTATGCCTTCAGCGTGGCCGAGAACGCCCAGGTCGGCGCCGCGCTCGGCACGGTGACGGCCAGCGATCCGGAGGGCGGCACGGTGATCTATGACATCACGGCGGGCGATGCGGCCAACCAGTGGGCGGTGGACGCGCTGGCCGGGCGGCTGGTGGTGGCCAGCTGGCTGGATTACGAGACCACGGCGGCCTACACGCTGACCTGCGGGCCGGCGTCCTGGACGGCAGCCGCCTGACGGCCACCACCACGGTGACGGTCACCGTAACGGACGTGGTGGACGCGCCGCCGGCGCCGGCCAACCTGGCGGCCACGCCGGCGACGACGAGCCTGGCGCTGAGCTGGGCCACGGTGACCGGGGCCACGACGTACCAGGTGGACTATCGAGCCAGCGGCGCCGAGGCCTGGACGACGGCGGCGGATGACCTGACCACGGCCTCGACCACGCTGGCGGATCTGACCTGCGCGACGGCGTACGAGGTGCGGGTGCGGGCCTTCGGCAGCGGGGCCGGCTACACGGACGCCTGGAGCGCGCCTGCGGCGCTGGCGGCGACGACCTCGAGCTGTCCGCCGCCGGCCTTTGGGGCGGAGAGCTATGCCTTTCGCGTGGCCGAGAACAGTCCCGCGGATACGGCGGTGGGGTCGGTGACGGCCACGACCACCGGGTCCGGCTCGGTGACCTATGCCATCACCGCCGGCAACGACGCGGCGGCCTTCGCGATCGACGCCGCGACCGGGGCGCTGACGGTGACAGGGGCGCTGGATCACGAGACCAGCGCCAGTTACATGCTGACCGTCGAGGCCCGCGCGGGCGGCAGCCAGACCACCACAACGGCCACCGTGACGGTCACGGACGTGGACGAAGCACCGGCCTTCGGGGCGGCCGACTATGCGTTCAGCGTGGCAGAAGACGCGGTCGCGGGGGCGGCGGTGGGCACGGTCAGCGCCACCGACCCGGAGGATGGCGACCTGTCCTATGCCATCACGGCGGGCAACGAGGCGGGGGCCTTTGCGCTGGACAGCCGCTCAGGCGCCCTGACGGTGGCCGACACGCTGGATTACGAGACGGCCGACGAGTACAACCTGACCGTATCCGCCAGCGACGCCGCGGGGCAGACGGCCACGGCGGACGTGGCGATCACGGTGACGGACGTGGCCGTCCCGCCGGTCTTCGCCGAAGCCAGCTATGCGTGGTCGGTGGCGGAGGACGCGGCGGTGGGGACGGCGCTGGGCACGGTCGGCGCGACCGATCCGGAGGGTGGAGCGGTGAGCTACAAGATCACGGCGGGGAACGACGCGGGCGCATTCGCGATCGACGCCGCCACGGGGGCGCTGACGGTGGCGGGGGCGCTGGATTACGAGGCGACCACCAGCTTCAGCCTGACGGTGGAGGCGACGAGCGGCGGCGGGGCGGCCACGGCCACGGCAACGGTGCCGGTGACCATCACGGTGACGGACGTGGACGAGGCGCCGGTGTTCGGGGCGGCCAGCTACAGCTTCAGCGTGGTGGAGGACGCGGCGCTGGGCACGACGATCGGCACGGTGGCGGCGACCGATCCGGAAGGCGGCACGGTGGTGTACGACATCACGGCGGGGAACGCGGCGTTGACGTGGGCGGTCGATTCGCTGAAGGGCGCGGTGGTGGTGGGCGCGCGGCTGAACCGGGCGGCGACGCCGAGCTACAGCCTGACGGTACGGGCCGGCAGCCTGGAGGGCGGTCCGTCGGCCACCGTGACGGTGACCATCATGGTGACGCAGGCGGGCTGAGGTTGGCGGGGGAATGTGGTTGACACGGACTGCCGGGGACGGCGGTCCGGCTCACCACGAACGGGGGTGAGGAAGGAGTGAGCTGAGAGAAGTGAGAGGTGAGAGCGGAGACGAGTGGGAGTGGAGGAGGGCGCGCGGATTGGGGACGCGGGGATGACGGGGAGGGCTGCGGGTTAGGCGGTGAAGAGGGTCGATACCTGGCAGGTGAAGCCGGGCAGGATATCGAAGCCGTGCAAGGCCTGGGCCTGGCTGAGGGTGGTGACGGGGTGATTTGGGCGATGCACCTCGACCGTCCGCGGGTCGGGGTGCACGATCCAGACGAGCCGCGTGCCGAAGCTGAGCCACATGCGCGCCTTGTCGTTGAGTTCGCGGCGGGTGTCGCCGGGCGAGGCGATTTCGACGACCAGGTCGGGCGCGATCTCGGCGTAGCCTGTGACGCGCTGGTCCAGCGGCGATGTCTCCGCCGCAAAGAAGGCGATGTCCGGTTCCCGCACGGTGTCGGGATCGCGTTCGAGCCAGACGCCGGAATCCGAGGCCGTGAGCACTCCCAAACGCCGGGGCTTAATGAAGTTCCCCAGCAGAATCACCATATTCACGACGATCTGTCCGTGCTCGCGCCCCGTCGGCATGGTTTCGCAGAGCACCCCCCGGATCAGCTCGCCGCGCACGCCTTGGCCGGACAGCCGCAGCAAGTCGTCGGCCGTTAGCAGGCGGGCGCCCAGGTCGGTGACAGCCATCGCAAACCTCCCTCCTGACCTTGCATGCTACAGGGCCGCGTGCCGTGCGGGGGCTGGTGGGTCCGCCATTCGACAGGCTCAGGACGAGATAGCGAGGAGTGAGCTGAGAGAAGTGAGCGGGAGGAGCGGGCGGGGGTGGGCTGACGGGGCAGGTTGCGCGGAAGACGGGCGGGTCTCAGACGCCGCCCCTACGAAGAGCGGGGACGCGCGGGGCGCGGAAGACGGGCGGTGGGAGGTGGGAGTGGCGACGTGGGGGGACGGGTGCGAACGAGCGCGGGTCCCAGGCTGCGCGCAGCCTGGGCCACAGGGCACTGGTCCCCCGATGTCGGGCTAAGCTGGGCCGTGGCGGGTGAAGCTGGAGGGTGAGGCAGAACCGTGGGTGTCGACGGTGGGTACAGTCGACCACGGGGGAAGCGAGCATCCCGACGACGCGTCGTGATGCTGCTTCTGGGCGGTGGTGTCTTCGGTTTGCTGTTCGGGAGCTGTGGGGAGGAACGGCGGCCCGGTAGGTTCAATTTCCCCAACACGGACAAAATGGCTGGTTCCGGGTCGCGTTGAACGCCTGCGCGATGGAAGGTTCGGCCTGCCTGGCAGGCACAGGCTGACGGGCGGGTCGGAGACGCCGCCCCTAGGTCAGATGGGGATGCGGAGGGGCGGAACGGGGCGGTTTACGAACCGACCCTATGGAGGACGGGCGCCCCGCGAACGGGTTGCATGGGTTGGCAGGCGGGCTCCCCACGGAGGCGTGGTATACCTGCGACAGCCTGCCCCTGGGTACCCACAAGGGGTACCCCTACAAAATCGGACGCGCCCGAGAATGGCGGGGCGGGCTCACCACGAAGGGGTGGACCCGGCCGCCGGGGACGTGGCGGCCGAGCCCACCTGGATAGTCAGCCGGCATGGGCCAGGTGACGGGTGCGGCTAGATCCAGCCGCGGCTTCGCATTTCCTCGATCTGTTTGGCCTGGTTCTGCTCGGCCAGGCGCTTGGCTTCGCGCATGCCCTCCTCGGCGCTGGTCTCGCCGAGCATGGCCTTGTCGAGCGGCGGTCCCCAGACGAGCCACCACTCGACCCAGAAGGGTAGACGGGCCTGGTAGTGGCGCATGTCGGGGCGGTCCACGTATTTCTGGAGCCATTCCATGCCCTGGGGCGGCGCGGCCGTGGCGTTGGGGGTGTCGAAGGCGGGTTTCCACATGGGCAGGTGGCCGCGGTCAACTTCGGCCACGCGCCGTTGCACGTCGGTTCCCAGGAAGTGGCCCAACTCGGCGGTCGGTTCGAGGGTTCCACGGGCGTGCGCCCCGTTGGTGACGGCGTGGTACTGCTCGCCCCAGATGTTGCCGTGGTAGTTGGTGCGGGGGTTCTTGGGCACCGGGCCGAGGGACCACTCGAATCGATCCTGGATGCGGGGCACGCCGAAGCCGACGGTATAAACGCGGCCGGACATCCAGTAGGCCTGCTTGCCGGCCTCGAAGACGGTGCCGAATTCGCCGGAGAGTTGCTTGCGGACCTCGGGCGGCGGCGCCACGTCGTGCGTGTGGATCAGGTCCCAGGTGAACTGGAAGCCCTCGTCCCCGCCATCGTCGAACATGGTGAAGTCGACGTCGCCCTCGCCGCGCAGCAGGGTGGCGCCGGCGGAGAAGCACAGGGGCATCCACATTTTTTCGCGGTCGATGGCGTCGATTCCATAGAGGTCGGCCTCGGGATCGCGGGCTTTCATGGAGTTTTCGAGCAGGTCGTTCCAGGTCCAGTCCTCGGTGGGCGCGCCCAGGCCGAGCCGCTCAACCATGGTGATGTTGTAGAGGAATCCGGCGGTCCACCCCTGGTAGCTGAACCCGTGCTGGGGTCCCTCCAACCTGGTTGGCGGCGGCCACTGGTGGTCGGCGGCTTCGCCGTTTTCGGTATAGATGTTGGGCATCCAGTAGTACTCGTCCGGATCCCAGCCGGGCATCTTGTCCACGGTGTCGTTGATGGGGACGGTGATTCCCTCGCCGCGCCACTGGTTGAAGAGCCAGCCATCCCAGAGCACCAGCTCGGCGAGCGAGCCGGCGGCGGCCTGAATGGAGAGCGCGTCCCAGTAGTCGCCGCCAATCGGCTCGACCTGCACGATGGTGTTCGGCTGCTTCTGGAAGAACTGTTCCAACCCCCACTGCGTGGCTCGCCCGCGGGGACCCGACACGTGATCGGTGGCGAATCGAATTTCCACCAACTCGGCCCGCGGTGCGGCGGGCTCCACGGTGACGACCTTTTCGGCCGGGACGGTTTTCTCGGCCATGGCCGGCGCCGGCTGCTCGGCCGTGACGACCTTCTGGGCCGGGACGGGTGTCTCGGCGGGGGCTTCCCGGGCCACGGTCTCTTCCGCGATCGGCTCTTCACCGCACGCTGCGAGCGTGACGGCCCCCGCCACTCCAACGGCGCCCGCCAGCAGGCGACGACGCGACATCACTGGTTTCATAGCACCCTCCCGGGTTGGGCATAGAAATATTCGATACCGAATCCTTCTGCGTCGAAGAGCCTAGCATTCAGGACGCGGGGCTGGCGGACGGGGTGGGGCGTTGTTCCGTTCCCGACCGTCGTGGCTGTGGACGATCCTGTCCCAAGCCTCTGCCAGACGTCGGGGCCGAACGCTGGCAGCTTTGGCTCAGGACATGCGGTTTGACCCGCGTGAGCCGCTGCCGGGGCTAGGATTTGCGGTGTTGCCGGCAGCGGTGGCTGGAGGTCACGTCGTGGGCGCCGAAGACTGCGAGCTTTCCGCCAAACAGCTGTGCATGGTCGTTAGCGCGGCGGGCGTTTTGGCGATGCCGGACGTCGGGGTGCCGGAGGGCTACGAACTGCGGGGCTATCGACTGGGCGACGAGGAGCACCTGGCGGGGACGTTGCAGGCGGTGGGGTTCAGGGACTGCGGCGTGGAACAGGTGCTGGAGACTCTTGCGGATGCGGACCGGCGGGCGGGGTCGGCGGTGGTGGCGTTTGAGGGGCGGATTGTGGGTTCGACGTTTGCGTCGCGGATGTTGGCCGAACGTGTCAGCCCGGTGACGGGGACGCCGGGCGAGCCGTTGCGGGAAGGGGTGCTGGACTACGTGGCGACGCACCCGGATCACCAGGGGCGAGGGTTGGGCCGGGCAACGTGTACGGCGGTGTCACGCTACCTGGTGGCGCAGGGTTGCGAGCTGGTGTCGCTGCTGACGGATGACTGGCGGCTGCCGGCGATTCACCTGTATCTCTC
>JAPPKM010000091.1 GCA_028874315.1 Chloroflexota bacterium | reverse complement strand
GGATCACCGTCCCGTTGGTGCAGGTCGGCGCCGCCGGCGGCTGGGCCGGCGTAAAGGTCGTGGCCTGGCCGTCGCCGGGCGTGATGTCGGCGTAGGCGCCCAGGTCGCGGTACTCCTGCTGTAGCTGATCCACGCCGGTGGCCCGGTTGGTCGACTAGCCGTCGCTGGCCGCCCCGGTCGTGATCCGGCTGCTCAGGTTCGCCAGGGTCTGCGTGTGCTCCGCGTCGCCCGCCGGCGTGTCGTCACGGACCGCCTGCACGACCCCGGCGCCGTCCGTCACCACCGCCCATTGCGCCACGGCCTGCCAGGCCTCGAACCCAATGGCGTTGTGGGCGCCCATCGGGGCCAGGAAGACGACGGCCTCGCGGCCCCCAATCTCCGCGCTCAGGGCCTGTTCCGCCGCCACCACCCGCGACTGCAACCCCGTCTCCTACGCGCCGCGGGTCTGCAGCGCGTCGGTCCCGTACGTCCCCGCCTCGTGCTCCCGTACGTACAGGTCGTACGAGGCCGCCTCATCCATTCGGTCATACGCCACCGTCACCGTCGCCGGCGTCGTGCCGCTGCCCAGCAGGAAGTTGGTCACCGCGTAGTCCGCGAAGCACGTCAAAAACAAATAGTCCCGCGACTCCCCGCCCCGCGCGATGGCCAGGAAATTGGCCTTCGCCGTCTCGCGGTAGTCGGGACCCACCGTGTCCAGCACCACGGCGAACAGCCGTTCCAGGAAGACCTGGTCCGGGATCGCACCCCCGGCCCCTAGCCGCAGCCAGAATCGGATCGCGTCCGCCCGTTGGTCGGCTGTGCGCGCCACCCCGCGCCAGGCGCAGCGCACCGAATTGGCCGCCGGCGTGCCCCGGATCGCCAGGTGCACCGGCGAGGCGCCGGCCAGGTGCAGACCCTCGTTCAGGATGTCCTCCACCGTCGCGGCCGGACCCTGCGAGGCCGCCGCCAGATTCCTGGCCGGGCCGCCCAACGGGTCGACGGCATGGCCGGCGTCCGCCACCGCTGTTGGCGACGGCTCGCCTGTGGGCGGCTCCCGGCCGGCACACGCGACCGTGAACGCCAGGAGCCCAAGCCCAACCAGCAGGACTCGCAGGATTCGCCGGCCCTCGTGCGCCGAAACGCCCCAACCCGTCACCGGCTGCGCTCCTGCCCGCAGACCCGCAGTCCCTCGGCGACCTCCAGTTGCTCCACAAATCCGGCGCTCAGGCAGCCGTCCAGCCGCGCGCCGCCGTGGAGCCGCAGATTCAGTTCCTGCAGGTGTTGCAGACCCTCAAGCTCGGGCGGGAACGTGCCCAGGAGCTTGTGGCAGCACAGATCCAGCGTCCGTAGCTGGTCCAGCTTGCCGATCGCTGGAGGTAGCCGGCCGAATATCAGCCGGTGGCTCTCGTGCCAGTGCACCCCCTGCCGAAACTTGAACTTCAGCCCCGTCACCCGCCGCGGCTCGCCGCTGATCTGGATTCCCGCCCATTGGTCAAGCGGCGTCCCCGCGCCCCAGTTCAACAGCGTCTGGCCCGCCAGCGAGTCCCGCATCGCCATCAGCGTCTCGCAGTCCGCCACCAGTCCGGGGTTCCTCGCCGGGTCGGGCACCACGTAGCCCTCGCGGCAGGCCGCGTGGCCAACCTCGGCGTCCTCGTACCCCGAGTGCTCCGCCACCATCGCCAGCCCGCCGCGCACCAGCACCCGCACGTCCGTGCCGTCCGGCGCCATGGTGTACAGCACCACCTCGCCGTTGGGCGTCGGGTTGCCCGCCGCCCGCACCGCGATCCGCGACCCGTCCGGCGCCCACGCCGCCGCGGCCCGCCCCCGCTCCTTCGCGAATTTTTCAGGCGACCGACCGATCAGCTCGCCATTCAGATCCACCACGCAGAACTGCTGCTCACACGTATAGAGGATGTGCTCCCCGTCCCGTGACCACGCCACGTGCAGCAGCGGGACGTGATAGACGCTGTGCGGGATATCGTAATGATCGGAAAGCAGGGCCCGATTGGTCACCCTTGTGATGACTTGCACATCCGATCCGTTGTCGGCGGTCGTAATCAGCTGAACCTCGTCATTTTGGAGCCGCACAAACGCAAGCCGCGTCCCGTCCGGTGCCCAGGCCACAGTGCTAACCGTCTCGGCGATTTGGCGCTCTCCCGTGCCGTCAGCCGCGACAATAATCAGGCCCCACCCGCCTTCATCAATGACCTTCGTCCCCCACTCAAGCTGCGGTGCATACGCCAAAACAGCCAGCAGCGCACCATCGGGTGACCACTGGGGCGGGGCAGCAGCAAACGTGGCGTGCTCGACAAGCATGTTGGGCGCGACGCCGGTACTGTGCGTCAAGAGCCTCCGAAGCATCGGATACCGTGGCCGATCAGCCGACAGAAAAGCGATGCGCTGGCCGTCGGGCGACCAAACCGGCAGGTGGTCGTAGTGTTGATTCGAAGTGCGCCTCGACGCCCTTGAACCGTCCACACCCACCGTTGCGATCTCATACTCGTATTCCCCGCGAGGGGTCCACGGAGCGTCCTCCGCTACCCTGAGCCCCTCCGTCGGGTACTCGCAGGTCGCATACACGACCTGTTGACCGTCGGGCGAAAACGCGGCGTGCATGCCGATGTCGTCGGGGAACTGGTGTCCGGGATTCGCGTCGACAACCTGACGAAGCCGTGTTCCTTGAGCGTCCACGATTCGCACCGACGTTACGTCGTCGAATATCAAATGCGTCCCGTCTGGACTCCAGTCGACGAAGTGCAACGGGATGTGCGGGTGCATCGATGGCGACAGTCCGCAGGCAAATCCGGGTGCGGCATCGGGCGGAAGTGACGCAATCCAATCGCCATAGGTCTGGTCCTTGCCATCGGTCTTTACTTCCGCTTCGGTCTGGCCCGAGACGTGCGGCTGTTCCTTGTCGTCAGTCTTTGCCGCGTCTTCGGTGTGGTCCGCGACCTGCGGCCGCCCCTTGTCATCGGTCGACCCGCATCCGGCGGCCACTACGCATCCAAACATCATGGCAACGCACATGGCTCGACGCGCCCAGGTAATCGTCACGTGCCCGATTCCTGCTGGTACAGCGCGTAGACCGCCAAGACATCCAGAGGATGGGGCGAACAGTCCGGGTCGTTAGGCAGTAGGCTCTTCGAATCGCCCGTCTGAAGAGTCAGGCCCTCATAGCTCATCGCCGATTCGGCTATCGACGGGTGATGAACCACATAGTCGTCAACCCATCCCGCCACTGCAGAGCCTTCGCGAATACCCAGGACGTGACCAGCCTCGTGCACTAGGGTCTGGTACACCCCAAGGTCAGTCGCGCCGCAGGCGTTGAACCGCACGTCATTACGGTCGACCGTGACGCCGCCGCCGGGGTCCAGGCCACCAGGGATGTCGAACGGACGCCGTCTTCGCCAGGTCGTTGGAAGCCGCACCGGCCGGGTTCGGAGCAACTGCGGCCACTCGCGGGCTACGGCGCCTGGGAATCTCACGACCCGCTTCCCGAGCCGCAGAGCTTGACGTGGCTGACCTCGGCCAGCTGCGCCGCAAACGCGGGATCCAGGCAGCCGCCCAGGTAGTGGTCCGGGTGCCGGAACCGGAAGTTCAAGCCCGTCACCCGCGCTGGCTCGCCGCTCAGCTGCACGCCCACCCACTGCGCCAGCGGTGTGCCGGGGCCCCAGTTCAGCAGGACGAAGCCCGCCAGCTGATCCCGCAGCCCCAGCAGCGTCTCGCAGTCCGCCACCAGCCCGGCGTTGCTGGCCGGATCAGGCACCACGTAGCCCCCGCGGCAGGCGGCCTTGGCCGCCTCGGCGTTCTCGTACCCGGAGTTTGCCGGCACCATCGCCACCCCACCGCGCACCAGGACCTGCACGTCCGAGCCGTCCGGCGCCATGGTGTACAGCACGACTGCGCCGTAGGCCGTCGGGTTGCGGGACGCCCGCACCGCAATCCGTGATCCATCCGGCGCCCAGGCGGCCGCCGCCCGCCCCCGCTCATTGGCGAACTCCTCCGGCGTCCGCCCCACAACCTCGCCATCCAGATTCACCACGCACAGGTGATCGCCGCAGCCGTAAATAATGTGCGCCCCGTCCGGCGACCACGCCGCATGCGACAGCGGGTAGGGTAGCCAGATCCCGGGGACGGTCGTTTCCAGCCCCCGCATATCCGTAATCGACTGGAGCACGCGCTCGTCCGATCCGTCGGTGGCAATCGTCACCAGTTGTGCACCTTGGTCGTGCCGCCGCACGAACGCCAGGCGCCGCCCGTCCGGGGACCAGGACACGCGGCTCAGCACGTCGCTCGCGACCGTGCGCTGGCCGGACCCGTCGGCCTCGACCACTTCGAGCCGGCCTGAAATGAGCACGGCCAGGCGCGACCCGTCCGGCGACCACTGCGGCGGAACGTAGGCCGGGTCCGCTTCGTTGGTCAGCAAGAGTTCGGCCGCAGCACCCGCACCCTGGGCCGTCAGCGTTCGAAGCTGGAGGTATCCCGTGTAGTACTTGCGACTTGCCGAAAGGAAAGCAATGCGTTGGCCGTCGGGTGACCAACTGGGCAGATAGTCGCCTCGCTCGTTGGTCGTCTGCCGCTGTCCCGCCGACCCATCAACAGCTACCGTCGCAATTTCCCAGTGATATTCCCCGCGCGGCGTCCAGGGCGCGTCACGGCGTACCGTCAGCCCCTCGGTCGGATACTCACAGCTGGCATAGACGATCTGCCGCCCGTCCGGCGAAAACTCGGCGTGCTCATTTACGGACCACGCATACTCAGAAACCTGTGGATAGCCGGGATTCGAATCTGCCAACTGCCGCAGCCGGGTGCCGTTGACGTCGACGACCTGCACCAGCGTGGCGTAGTCAAAGATGATCTGCGTGCCGTCCGGGCTCCAGTCCACAAAGTGCGGGGGCGGGGGCACTTTGGATGGGTGCCCGCCGCCGGGTGGGCCGCACGGGAACCAAGGACTGTTACCGGGCCCGAGCGAAGCCGCCCACTCCCGATACTCCGGGGTGCGACCATAGGAGTCGTGGCTTTCCTCTTGAACTTCATGGACTTTCTCTTGGACTTCGGTGTCATCAACCGGTCCGCAACTGGCAGCCAATACAAGACCGAGAATCATGGCCGCGCACAGAACTCGATGCACCCAGGGTGTTCTCACGGGTTCGATTCCTGCTGGTACAGCGCATATACCGCCAGCACATCCAGCGGATGCGGCGAACAGTCGGGATCGTTGGGCAGTTGGCTAGCCGAAAGGCCCGTCCTAAGCACGAGGCCTTCATAGCTCATTATCGATTCGTAGATCGACGGGTGATGCCAGAGATTGCCGTCCCATCCACACGACAGGCTTCGTACGTTTCGAATACCCAAGGCATGCCCGCCCTCATGCATTGCGACTTCGTATGCAACAAGCGGACTAGCACGGCAGGAATTGAACCGGTCGTCATCTCGGTCGGTTGTAGTGCCGCCGCCCGGATCCAGGCCGCACGGCACGCCAAACGAACGCTGTGCACGCCAGCTTGTTGGACGCCCCATCGGCCGGGTTCGGCGCATCTGCGGCCACTCGCGGGCTACGGCGCCTGGGAATCTCACGACCCGCTGCCCGAGCCGCAGAGCTTGACGTGGCTGACCTCGGCCAGCTGCGCCGCAAACGCGGGATCCAGGCAGCCGCCCAGGTAGTGGTCCGGGTGCCGGAACCGGAAGTTCAAGCCCGTCACCCGCGCTGGCTCGCCGCTCAGCTGCACGCCCACCCACTGCGCCAGCGGTGTGCCGGGGCCCCAGTTCAGCAGGACGAAGCCCGCCAGCTGATCCCGCAGCCCCAGCAGCGTCTCGCAGTCCGCCACCAGCCCGGCGTTGCTGGCCGGATCAGGCACCACGTAGCCCCCGCGGCAGGCGGCCTTGGCCGCCTCGGCGTCCTCGTAGCCCGACTGCGCCGCCACCATCGCCACCCCACCGCGCACCAGCACCTGCACGTCCGAGCCGTCCGGCGCCATGGTGTACAGCACCACTGCGCCGTACGCCGTCGGGTTGCGGGCCGCCCGCACCGCGATTCGCGACCCATCCGGCGCCCAGGCGGCCGCCGCCCGTCCCCGCTCGCTGGCGAACTCCTCTGGCGTCCGCCCCACGATCTCGCCGTCCAGGTTCACCACGCAGAACTGCTGGTCACACGAATACAGGAGGTGCGCCCCGTCCGGCGACCACGCCACGTGGAGCAGCGGGGCGTTATAGACGGAGTGCTGGACATCGACGTACGCCGCCAGGCCGGCTCGATCGGTCAGGTGCCGGATGACTTTCGGATCCGACCCATCGGGCCCGATCGTCACCAACTGCACGGCGTTCCCCTGTAGCCGCGCGAACGCTAGGCGGCCGCCGTCTGGCGACCAGGAGACCGTGCTCGCCGCCTGCGCCACCGTGCGCGGCGTGGAGTCGTCGGGCGTGGCAATCACCACGTCCATCGTCTGAGCGAGCCAGTCCCCGAGTTGAACGTCGTCGCCAAGCCCAAGAGCTACCAGCTGCGTTCCGTCCGGTGCCCACCGGGGGGGTGCCGAGACGTACAGGTCGCGCACCAGCGCTACCGGCTCGGCGCCCGCGGCGCCCACCGCGACGATGCGCAGTTCGTCCAGACCCTCGGTGTACGGGTTACCAGACGACAAGTACGCGATACGGCGGCCGTCGGGCGACCACACGGGAAAGTGGTCGTGATACGCGTCCGCCGTGCGCCGCTGCGCGCCGGTCCCGTCCACGCCGACCGTCGCTATCTCGAATCGGTAGTCCCCGCGGGGGTCCCGTGGAGCGTCACCAAGAAAGGCGTCCCTATCGGTCGAGAACTCACAACTGGCATACGCGATCGCTTGACCGTCCGGCGAAAACTGTGCGTACGGGCCAATCCCCCCACCGAATCGGTAGCCTGGATTCGCGTCGACGATCTGTCGCAGCCGCGTCCCGTTGACGTTCACGACCCGCACCGACGTGTCATCGTCAAAGATGAGGTGCGTGCTATTTGGGCTCCAACTCACGAAGTGCGGGGGGATGTCCTTGTGGATTGACCAGAACGGTCCGCATACAAAGCCGCCGGCCTCACTAACCTCCTCGCCACGAGCCGGAGACAGCGGGTTACATCCCGGAAACAACAAGCAAACAACCAGCGCAGCAATGGACACAACTCGACGCAACCAGGCACTAGTCACGGGCTTGATTCCTGCTGATACAGCGCATATATCGCCAGCACGTCCAGCGGATGCGGCGAACAGTCGGAATCGTCGGGCAATGCGCTATCCGCAAGACCCGTCCTGAGCGCGACGACCGCGCTCGTGTCAGCCCAGGGCGTGGCTACAGTGCCGCGGTCTGGTGGGCGTGAACGCGTCATGCGCCACCTTCCTGCCCACAGACCCGCAGTCCCTTGGCGATCTCCAGTTGCTCCACAAATCCGGCGCTCAGGCAGCCGTCCAGGCGTACACCGTCGTAGAGCTGCAGATTCAGTTCCCGCAGGTGCTGCAGACCCTCAAGCTCGGGCGGGAACGTGCCCAGGAGCTTGTGGCAGCACAGATCCAGTGTCTGTAGCTGGTCCAGGTTGCCTATCTCCGGCGCCAACCGGCCGAACGTCAGCCGGTGGCTTTCGTGCCCATGGATCCCCGGCCGCATGCCAAGCGTCAGCCCCGTCACCCGCCGCGGCTCGCCGCTGACCTGCACGCCCGTCCACTGCGCAAGCGGCGTGCCGGGGCTCCAGTTCAGGATGGTCCCCTCCACCAGGCGGTCCCGCAGCCCCATCAGCATCTCGCAGTCACGCACCAGCCCGGGGTTGCTGGCCGGATTGGGCACCACGTAGCCCTCGCGGCAGGCGGCCGTGCCCGCCTCGGCGTCCTGGTAGCCCGAGTGCTCCGCCACCATGCCCAGCCCGCCGCGCACCAGCACCCGCACGTCCGTGCCGTCCGGCGCCATGGTGTACAGCACCACCGCGCCATTGGGCGTCGGGTTGCCGGCCGCCCGCACCGCGATCCGCGACCCGTCCGGCGCCCACGCCGCCGCGGGCTGACCGCTCTCCCTGGCAAACTCCTCCGGCGACCGCCCGACGCTCACCCCGTCCAGGTCCACTATGCAGAACTGGTGACCACACGAATAGAGAATCCGTGAACCGTCCGGCGACCACGAGATGTTCAAGTCGGGCTCGACTTCCACGAAGCCTGCAACCGCCGCCACGCTCGCCCAATCGGTCAGCCGCCTGATGACGTCTGCATCCGACCCATCGGACGCGATCGTTTCCAGCTGCACGGTGTTCCCGTGCAGCCGCGCCACGGCGAGGCGCCCACCGTCTGGTGACCACGACGCCTCGCTAACGACGCCTTCAGCGATGGTGTGCTGCCCGGATCCGTCAGCTTCGACAATGACGAGGTTTAGAAGATCGCCAAAGGCCCCGTCCACCTGGATTTCGCTTCCATATGTCAGAACGGCCAGACGCGCACCATCGGGCGACCACTGCGGCGCTGTGCCGACAGACAGCAGGCGCTCCCCAAGGCTTAGGGGCTCAGCGCGATCGCTTACCACCGAGAGCGTCAAGAGCTGCCGATAAACAAAGGCGGCCGGGTCTGCGACATACGCGATGCGGCGGCCATCCGGCGACCACGCCGGGTGGCGACCGAACTGGCTATTGGTCGTAAGCCGTCGTGCCGAAGATCCATCCAACGCCACGGTGGCGAGTTCGAATTGATAGTTCCCGCGCTCCGCCGATGGAGCGTCCGGAGCCGCCCTTAGCCCTTTGGATGGGTACTCGCAGGTGGTATATACGACTTGTAGACCGTCGGGCGATAGCGCGGCCTGCAGACCTACGGAGTCGGGGAATTGGTGCCCGGGATACGCGTTCACAACCTGGCGAAGCCATGTCCCTTGCACGTCCACCAGCCGCACCGATGTGACGTCGTCGAAAACAAGGTGCAGGCCGTCAGGACTCCAGTCGACGAAGTGCGGCGGTGGATATACCGGAGCCTGCGAGCCGGCGCTTAGTCCGCCTGGTCCGCAGGCGAATCCGGAAACGGCGTTGGGCCCCAGCGACGAAATTCGCTCTTCATCGGTCAGATCTTTCGCGCCTTCGGTCTTCGCCTCGTCCATAGATTCGTCATCAACGTGAGTCCTTCTGTCTTCATCGGTCGGTCTGCAGCCGGCGATCGACTCGCACGCATCGCTGATGCAGCGGCAGCCTGCGGACTCGTCGGTTGGCCCGCAGCTGGCGACCAGTACGATCCAAATCGCCGCAGCAAAGCACAGGTTTCGACGGAACCAGGTCGCATTCATCCGCTCGACGCCTGCTGATACAGCGCATAGACCGCCAAGACATCCAGAGGATGGGGCGAACAGTCCGGGTCGTTAGGCAGTAGGCTCTTCGAATCGCCCTTCTTGAGCTCCCGGCTCTCATAGCTCATCACTGATTCGGCGATCGACGGGTGATGAACGACATCAACTGACCACCCTGATTGGCCTGAGCCTTCCCGAATACCCAGGACGTGGCCGGCCTCGTGAACCAAGTGCTCGTAGAGCAGCGGCTGCCGGGTCGTGCACTTATTGAACTCCACGTCATCCCGGTCGACTGTGACCCCGCCTCCTACGTCCGTTCCTCCCGGAACATCCATCGAGTCGGTGGGGTGATACAGACTCCAGGGCAACAGGATGTCCGTGACCCACCCTCTCACGTGATCTTCGTGACGCGGTGCTGCGCACGGCCTCGCTCCGCGCGTCCGACCCGTTGGATCTTTGCTTCGGAATACACATGTGTCGATGCCAAACTTCTCGCTCATTTCTGGGAACACGCCCATGACGTGTAGTTCGCCATAAATCCCAGTAGGTCTCTGGTTAACCATGATGATCTCGCTGAGTTCCGTATCGTCGACCTGGACATCGGTAAAGATGTCCATTGACTCCACGAGCCCTTCCAGAGCAGCAAGTTGATCACTGGTAAGTTGCTGGCCAATGAAGTTTTCGTACACGGCTCGGACGCGCTTGAGCACGGTCTGATAGTCGGCACAACTGCCGGGTTCGTGCACCATGCGAACCAGCCCGTTCGTGGCAAGTTGCCACTGGCCCAGCGCATGTTTAACGAGGTTCTCCCACTGCGCGTAGTTGCCTGGAATGCCCTCTTGACAGATGCGATACGCATACGTCCGGTTCTTGACGCGGTAGTTCATCGGGAAGGTCGCCACCCGTTCCCCGCCGTCGGCGGCTCGCGCCGACGGCCAGGCATAGGCGTCGCGCGCCGCAAAGACCGTGGAGGTCCGCTGCGGGCCGGTTGCCTCATACCGCAGCTGGATGGCGTGGACCGCCTCCATCGTGAGGTCCGCATCGATCGTGTCGGGATTGGTTGAGGACTGCGAGAAGACCTTGACCGGAAAGAACGTATCGAGCGTCCAGCCCAACTCCTGGTGATTGCCGCCGACGCGCCGGTGGTGAAAGGCGTACGTGCCCGTGGAATAGTCGCTGCCAAGGATGTCCCCGATGGCCAGCCACTTCAGCTTGACCTGCGGCGCCCCGGCCGTGCTCTTGCCGTTGGCCTCGATGATGGGGCTGTCGATGATGATGGCTTCGGTACTAACCGCCGAGGTGACGCTCCCGTTGACCGCGCGCAGCCGGAGGCCGTAGGCCACGCTGTGGGCCAGCCCCTCGGCCGATCCGCTCGTGGGCGTGATCACGCGGTCGAGGTCCACGGTGTAGCAGTTGTGGGTGGTCACATCGCCGCTGATCGAGTACCCCGAGCGGCGATCCGGCGGCAGCCAGTTGCCCCAGCCGGTCGAGGTCCGCTTCCGGATCTGCACCACGTACTTCGCCGCCCCCGCCACCGGATTCCAGGAGAGGACGGCGCGCCGGTTCCTGAACGGCTTGACGTGCAGATTGGTGGGCTGGTCCAGGCGGCTGGGCGTCGTGGATCCGGGGTTCGGGATCGGGTCGCACGCCGGCGGCGCCAGCGTCGGCTCGCCCGACCCGGGGTTCCCCGGCGCCGCGGCGTCGACCTGCGGCGTGCCCGTCGCGGTTCTCGACCACTCCCCGTTTCCCCTGCTGTTTACGGCGCGCACCTGCACCTGGTAGGCCGTGCCGTTGGTCAGCCCGCTGATGGTCGCTTTCGTGCGGCCGCGGACCTCCGTCTCGGTCCACCCCCCCGGTCGTGCCCGCGCGATGTTGCACGTCGTAGTGCGTGATCCCCGAGCCCCCGTCCCCCGGCGCGTCCCAATCCACGTGCAAGGCCGCGTCCCGCAGGCTGACGTCGGGCCGCCCCACCCGCTCCGGCGCCTGCGCCGGCGGCGGCGTGGGCGTCGGCTTCGTCGTTCCGTCCTTGTTCGTCCAGCCGCTGCAGCGATTGGTCCCGTTACAGGCCTGGATGCTGAACCGGTAGGTCGTGTTCGACGCCAGGCCCGTGAACGCGCGGGCGCTGGTCTGCGCGTTCACCACCACCTGCGCGCTCGACGGCTCCGTCCCGCCCTTCCGCCAGTGCCGCAGCCCGTAGCCCGTCAGCCCCACCCCGCCCGTGTCCTGCGGCGCGCTCCAGGTCACCCGGATCTGCGTGGCCTCCTCGGTGAACGAACCCCACGTCGGCGTGTCGGGGCGGTCGATCGGCAGCGTCACCGAGGCCTGCGGCGACCAGCCCGAACAGCGCGTCTGGTTGGCCCCGTTGCAGGCCTTCACCTTGAACCAGTAGATCCGGTTGGGCGACAACCCGCTGAACCGCTGACGGCGCGTGGACGCGCCGACTTTCTTCGCCTCGCCATCCGGCGGCCAGGCCGCCCCGTTGGGGCGCATGATGACGTGGTAGCCCGTCAGCGCCGTGCCCCCCGTGTCCCCCGGCGCCTGCCACTGCGCCGTGAACTCCCGCGGCTTCGGGTTCGGCGCCGTGGGCCGCGCCGGCGCCTGCGGCGCCCGCGCCTGCACCGTCACCGTCTGGCTGGCCGCATCTTCATTCGTCGTCAGCCCCGTCCGCCGCACCACCGCCGTCACCGTCCCGCTGCCCGCCCAGCAGGCCCGCACTGTGAAGCTCAGGTTCTGCGAGGTCACCCCGGATACGCGCTGCGTCTGCGACCCCGTCCCACACGCGCCGATCCCCAGCGCGCCGTTGTTGCGCGAGACGATCACGTCGTATCCCACCACCGTCGTCAGATTTGAGGCCGTCACCGTGAAGCCGTCGCTGCCCCCATACGTCAGCGACCCGCTGATCCCGCTGATCCGCACCTCCGCCACACTCTTCGGGTCCGCCGCGGCCTCGCCCTCCGCCTCCTGCGCCCCCACCGGCCCCAGCCCGCCCAGCCAGGCCGCGCTCACCAGCAGCAGCCCCGCCACGGCCCCCACCGCCACCCGCCGCGCCGGCCACGACCGCACCCGTTCCGCCAGCCGCCGGGCCATCACGCCTGACCGGCCCCCGGGCGCGTGACGCCGTCATCACGCGCCCACGTGGGGGACGCCCCACCGCGTCGACCCCGACATCTCGCCAGCATGGGCAACCTCCCCGGCCGCCCGCCGGCAATGCACGTCTCGTTACAGAGACAATCCCAGTATGAGCACCCGTGCATGCCAGCGTCCACCCGTCCGCCCCCACCCGATCCATCCGACCAACCCCGGCCCACCCCGCCGGCCCCGCGTCCCTTTGCCCGTCGTGCTCATACAGTGTACACTCCCCCCGATGTGCTTGCAATCCCCCGGCCCCATGCCCCCCGCCCTCCGCCCGCCACCCGCCCAGCCCTCGTCCCAGCGCCCTGGCCAAACCTCGCCCACTCACGCCCCGCGACCCCCCCCCGCCCCCCCCCCCACCCGCCCCCCCCCGGCGCCGGCGGGGGGGGGGCCCCCCCCCCCCCCACAAGGGGCGCCCCCCCCCAAAAGTTTTTTTGTT
>JAPPKM010000081.1 GCA_028874315.1 Chloroflexota bacterium | reverse complement strand
GTCCGCCCCAGATCAACTTGAAGCCGAGTTTTTCGTGAATCAGGTCGTAGGTGTATAGCTGGACGCGTTCGAAGATGAAGTAGTCGAAGATGTAGAGCGTGAAGAACGCGGTGTACAGAAAGACGCCGGGATTGAAGTTGTCACCGAAGCGTTCGTAGTGCCACGCGGCACCTGAGAGGGCATTGAGAACCAGCATGGTGCCGCCGACGACGTAGAGGTACATCTTCAGATCAAAGCGTTCATTGATAAGCGAGTGCTCGAGGGAGCGGCCGGTCCAGAAGGCATGCAGCGGATTCTTGATCTCGCCTCGCGGTTGGCTGAGCATGGCCACGAGTGCAATGAGCGCTGCGAATACGGTGCCGCCGGCCACAGCGTAGACCGAGGATCGGTAGAACCAGTCGCGCGGCATGCCGGTGATCTCGGTCGCCCATACGATGATGGCAATGATGAAGACGAGGAGACCGTTAAGCCGATAGTTGCGGGGTTGCCCCGTCTCAGGATTGATGACGTAGCCGGGAACCCGGCGGGCCGGAAGAACGACCTGGGCGACGAAGAACACAACGAAGACTGCGAGCGGAGTCAGGAAGCCTAGGATCGCTTCGGTGGGGGAAAGCTCAAAGAGGTGTTCGATACCAAGCCATTCAATCATGACCAACTACTCCGACTTCTAGTGCTGCGGAGATTATGGAGACGGGCTAGAAAACGGTCAATACGTGCCGAGCCTCGCCTCGCAGAGTCGGTGGCACCCGTTTTGGCACTCACGGAGTCTTAGCTCAGTAGACCCAGGGGCAGATGCGGTATTTGACGCGGGCCTGGTATTCGGCCCACTTCTCGGGGCCGTACTTCTGGGCGCAGTAGTGATCGTCCTCGCGCTGGCGGATGACGAAGAGCGTGACGATCCAGATGAAGTAGGTCCAGGCCCAGAGATTGGTGAAGTGGCCGAAGGCCAGCGCGATGGCGGAGGAGTGGAACCACTCGCCGAGGTAATTCATGTGGCGGGACGCGCCCCAAAAGCCGTTGACCAGGATCTTGCGGTCGCCGGCCTGGATGTACTCCGGCTGGATGAGCCCGAGGAACTTGCGATCGGGCCAGCGCTTGAAGGTGTACTTCTGCATGTTGGCGCCACGGGAAATCACCCACCCGGTCAAATACAGGGCCGCCGCCGCGATGAGCCAGACGTACGTCCAGACCGTGGAGAATCCGGGGCTGGGATGCGCGGCCATGCCCCAGAGGGGGAGGATGTAGATCCAGCCGTAGACCATCAGGCCGCCCCAGAACATCTTGAAGCCGAGCTTCTCGTAGATCACATCGAAGGTATAGAGTTGGACTCGCTCGAAGATAAAGTAGTCCGTTACGTAATACGTATAGAACGCGGCGACCAGGAAGACGCCAGGATTGGCGTTTTCGCCGAAGCGCTCCAGGTGCCAGGCGGCCGCGGACAGGGCGTTGAGCGAAAACATGGAGCCGCCGACGACGTAGAAGTACATTTTCAGGTCGATACGTTCCTTCAAGAACGAAAGCTCCTGAACGCGTCCAATCCAGAACGCGGCAATTGGATTCCCGGTTTCGTCCTTCGGCTGGCTGAAGACGGCAATGGCCGTAGCTATGGCTACGACCACCGTTCCGCCGGCCACTGAATAGACGGCCGATTCGTAGAACCAGGTGCGCGGCATTCCGGTGAGCTCGAACGCCCATACGATGACCGCAATTGCATACACCAGGAGACCGTTGAGCCGGTAGTTGCGGGGTTTGCCGATCTCGGTATTCGTGACGTAGCCGGTAACGCGGATCCCGGGCAGGACGAGCTGCACGACGAAGAATACGGCGAAGATAATCAGCGGGGTGAAGAAGCCGAGAACCGCTTCGGTTGGAGAAAGCTCGAAGAGGTGTTCGATTCCGAGCCATTCAATCATGACTGAAAGTCCCGCCCTCCAGCGATGCGGAGAGTATGGACATGGGGCGGGAAACGGTCAATCAGCCGCGCCGGCCGTGAAGCTCCGACCAGACTTGTCGCCAGCAGACTGCAGCAGCCTTGAAGCCCGCAGGTGTCGGGACGCACCCTCGCCTGCGCATGGCCCAGGCCAGGCCGCCTGCCATAGGCTGGACGGCGGTGGAACGCTCGTTGCACCGCCACACGACCGCAGGAGACGGCAGCGTGAGCCTGGACCAGATTCGTCACTACCAGAGCAAGCTCGCCTACGAGATGGACTCGGCAGACCTGAATGAGGCGCTGAAGAATGGCGAGCCGATCGTGGTGGTTGACGGACGCTCGGCGGGCGCCTTCGAACAGGAGCACATTCCCGGCGCCATCAGCCTTCCGCATCGGGAAATCAGCGCAAATTCAACAGCATCGTTGGACACGTCCGCGCTGTACGTCTGCTACTGCGACGGCATCGGCTGCAATGCGTCGACGAAGACTGCGTTGAAGCTGCTCACGCTTGGATTTGAGGTTCGTGAGTTGATCGGTGGGCTGGACTGGTGGAAGCGGGACGGCTATGCGACGCACCGATCACAGTCAGGAAGCGGAAACGAGTCAGCGTGTGGCTGCCATTAGGCCATCCCCACACCCACGCTCATTTGGTGGCCTGCAGGCTCTGATGCTCGAGAATCCGGCGATCGCTGCGGCCAATCCCGGTGCGCGCTACCAGACTTCGTCCTTGGCGTAGAGGGATTTCGCGGGTCCAATCAGCTTCGGATCGGGTTTGGGCACGCGCTGACGAACCCAGGCATCGTATTCAAAGCTGCGCAGCACGTAGCCCATGCAGTTGAGGCGGGCCCGCTTCTTGTCGTCCGCCTTGACGACCACCCACGGGGAAGCCTTGGTGTCGGTGGCGGCGAACATGAGCTTTTTGGCCTCCGTGAATTCGTCCCAGAGGGGTAGCGCCCGGCGGTCCACATCGCTGAGCTTCCACTGCTTGAGGCTGTCTTGGGCGCGCGACATGACGCGCCGGAGTTGCTCCTCCTGGCTGACCGAGAACCAGAACTTGAAGAGCCGGAGGCCCTCGTTGATCAGCATTTCCTCGAAGAGGACGGTGTCGCGGAGGAAGCGCACGGTCTCGGCCGGCGTGCAGAAGCCCATGACCGGCTCAACGACCGCGCGGTTGTACCAGGAGCGGTCGAAGAACACGATTTCGCCATTGGTCGGCAGGTGCTGGACGTAGCGCTGGAAATACCACTGGCCGCGCTCCCGCTCGGTGGGAGCCGGCAGCGCAACAACGGTGGCGCCGCGCGGATTCAGGTGCTCCATGAAGCGCTTGATGGTGCCGCCCTTGCCGGCGGCATCCCGCCCTTCGAACAGCAAGACGATGCGCTGTCCGGACTCCTGGACCCAATTCTGGAGCTTCAGCAACTCGACCTGAAGCTCGGACTTCCGGGCCTCGTAGGTTCGCCGCCCCATCTTGGTTCGGTAGGGATAGGAGTCGCTGATGATCTGTCTGCGGCCGGCCTTTCCGACTTTTCGCAGGACTTTCCGGGGGATTCCGTCTGTTGGAATCAGAATCCCGGAACTTTCATGAACCGCGGTTGCTTCTGCCACGGAAATACCGTACGAGGGCGGTTTGGCCGCGTCAATCAGGGTACGGCGGTGGAGCCTCGCCACAGCAAGCGGCGGCCGGCTGGGAGAATGTTCCATGAGACATGGAGGAGATGCAATGCCTGAAGTCAAACCCATTCCGGATGGGTATTCGGCCGTTACGCCGTACCTGATCGTTGAGGAGGCGGCCGGGTACCTGGAGTTCCTGGGGAACGCGTTTGGGGCTGTGGAGCGGCTGCGCATCCCGATGGGAGAGGACCTGATCGGGCATGCGGAGGTGGAAATTGGGGGCGCGGCGCTAATGCTGTCGGACGCGGCGCCCCCGGACTTTCCTGTCACGAGCTCCCAGATCCATCTGTACGTGGAGGACGTCGACGCCACCTACGCGCAAGCCGTGGCGGCAGGCGCGACTTCCGTGGGCGAGCCGGCGGACCAGTTCTATGGCGACCGAATTGCCCGGGTGACCGATCCCTCAGGCAACGTGTGGTCGATTGCCTGTCACGTTGAAGACGTGGACATGGACGAGTTGATGCGGCGGCTGGCGGCCATGGGCGACGAGTAGGCGGACCGGAATCCCCGTCCATGAACGAACTCACCGATGCCTGATCCGAGACCCGCGGACAGGCGGCCATGCGACCTGCTGATTCGAAACGGGCAGGTCATCACGATGGATACCGAGCGCCGCATCTACAACTCCGGGGCGGTGGCGATTGCCGGTTCGCGCATCGCGGCGGTTGGCCGCGACGCGGATCTGACAGAGCGTTTTGAGGCGAAGCAGACGGTGGCTGCCGGCGGGGGGATCGTGCATCCGGGATTCATCGATGCGCACAACCACATCGTGCATACGACCTGCCGGGGGGTGTTCGGCAGCATTCACGACACCGGCTCGACGCCGGTTAATTTCGCGGACTGGAAGGCGGAGGTAACTGAGGCCGATGAAGGGGCGGCCACGGCGCTGGCCTGCCTGGAGATGCTGCGGTGCGGGTTCACGATGTTCATCGAGCCGGGGTCGCTGTTTTCGACGGCGGCGGCAGCGGCGGCGATCGAGCGGGTGGGGCTGCGAGCACTGGTTGCGCCGACGTATCTCTGGGATCGGCGGGAGTGCTTTGACGCCATGCCGGCGCTGGAGAGTCCGAGCTTGATGGCTCGGGCGCCCATCGACCGCGTGCGGTGCTTGCAACAACTGGATGCTGAGCTTCACCGCAATGGAGATCCCGAGGCATTGGTTCGTGGATACGTGTTCGTGTATGGGGTGGGGACGGCCTCGCCGGAGTTGCTGCAGGCGGCCCATGCCTGCGCTCACGCCAACAGCGTGCCGCTGCACCTGCACGCCGGTTACGTTCCCGAGGAAGCCGAAATCTATCGGGCCCTGAACGGCACCAGCCAGCTGGTGCACCTGCAGGAGCTGGGGGTGCTGGACGAGCAGACGGTGGTGGTGCACGCGAACGCGCTGGATGAGGCGGAGGAGACGGCCGTTCGCGAGTCCGGCTGCCAGATCGTGTGGTGCCCGACGGCGTTCTTCTCGCTGGGGATCGGCGGGCGCTCGCGCTTCATGATGGCGGAGCGAATGCGCCAGGGCGTGCGCCTGTCGCTCGGCACGGACGGATCGTTCGACGGCACGCCGGAGGACACGATGCAGGCCGCGCACTTCGTGGCCCAGACCTATGCGGACCCTGTTCCAGCGGAGGCGCTGCTGGAAATGCAGACGGTCAACGCGGCCGCAGCAGCCGGCCTGGAGGCAGAAGTCGGAAGCCTGGAGCCGGGTAAACGCGCCGATGTTGTGGTCAGATCCCCGGCCGCGGCGGAGGCGTATCCGGACAACAGTCCGGTGCATCAACTGGCGCTGACGATGGGGAGCGGGAGTGTGGAAACGATCCTGATAAACGGCGAGGTGGCGTTCAGCGGGGGACGCTCAACCCGGATCAGCGAACAGGAGGTCTGCGAGGCCGTGTCGACGTCCGTGGTCAATCGGGCGCAGCGGCTGGGAGTCGACCTGGCCGGGGACTGGCCGAGAATCGATTGATGTTTCAGCCAACCACGTGGGAGTCGCGCCGATGACGGGTTCGATGACGCGCGTCATGGGTGCCGCGCTCGTGCTCGGCGCGCTGTGGTTCGTCGGGAGCCTGGGCGCTGTCCACGCGTGCAAGTGCGTGGTGCCAGGCTCACCGGCTGAAGAGATGGAGAAGTTTGACGCGGTATTCGCCGGGGAAGTCATTTCAGTCAGCCATTCCTTCGACCCGAACGTGACGCCCCGCAAGCACGGCGATCGAACGACCGTTGGCTTTGACGTCAGCACGGTGTGGAAGGGCGTCGTGCACGAACGGATGTTCATCACCACGCCGCCAACCGGCGGGAGTTGCGGGTTTGCCTTCAGCGAAGGTGAGCCGTACATCGTCTACGCCTCCCTGAACGCTGCAGGGGACGCTGGCTACCAGGCGAGCATTTGCAGTCGAACCGCACTGCTGCGGCAGGCGCAAGCGGACCTGGACGCGCTGGGCGAAGGCCGGGCGCCGCGGGCCGGGACGGTGGGGCCGCAGCCGGATCAGTCACCGGAATCCTCTGCTGCGGGCGTTTGGGTAGCGTTGCTGGTGACGGCGGTGACGCTCATTCTGTTGGGCGGGGTCCTGGCGTACGCGAGTCGACGGTGGCGCTAGCGCGGACTTTAGCGGGTCGACTGCAAGGCTCGTCCCAGGGCATAGATCACCCCAATGGCGGGGATGACGGCGAAGATTAAGGGGAGCTCCCAGTCGCCCTTCATGGCGCCGCCGGCGATGGCGGCGGCCAGTGACAGGTCCGCGGCCACGGTGGCCAGCAGCAGCGCGGCGATGGCGAGCACGAGCGTTCGCGAGGCCGTGGTCCGCAGGAGGAGCAGGAAGAGAGCCCCGGCGGCCAGGGGGTGGAGCAGCACCAGCACGAGCCGCGACCAGATATCGCCGCCGTCGGCGAAGGAGCCCACGGCCGCGGTGAGCATGGCCAGCGCCGCGTAGATGAAGGCCAGCACAAGCATGACGATGCGCATCGGTTAGCTCACTTCCGATCCGGCGTCCGGTGATGTCAGCAAGTCAGGCGGCGCCGGTCTCTTCGCCGGTGTAAAAGGCGATGGTGCGCGCGGCGGCTGCTCGGGCGGGCTCGGCGTCAGCCCCGGCGGCAATGGCGGCTTCGCCCCAGGCCCGGCCGCTACCGGTGAGGAGGGCCTTGCCGTCGGGCGACATGGCGAATTCGAGCGGGTCGGGCTTTGGCTGGTCCGGATCCTCCAGATGCATGGCAAGCCCGAGCAGGCCCGTCTCGAATCCGACACCGGTCGCTCCGGGGCCATAGGTGTCCCAGTGGTCGGAGTGGTGGGCGGTGTGGGTGATGGTGAATCGGGCGTGGTCGGGGCCTTCGGCCGATACGCGGACGTCCACCCACGTAACGATGCCGCCAAATTCCCAGGTGATGGCATAACGTGACGGCGGCTGGCAGGCGGTGACGCGGCCGCCCGCGTTGCCTTCCAACTGGTAGCTGCCGCCCAGTTCGAGGTTGCCGGTGATCGGCAGGAACCAGCGCGGGATGCGCTCGGCATTCGTCACGGCGTCCCACAGGTCCTGATGCGTGGTGGCGTAGGTGCGGGCCAGAGTGACCGCGTGGGCAGGCTGCCCATCGCGCTGGAGTGAGGAAACGGAGCGATCGACGGCGCCCAGGTTTTCCTCGACGTTGAAATCCATGGGATTCTCCCTGCGTTGCCTGACGGATTCTCGAATGCGGACAGCCAGAAGGCTGAGCGGCAACCTGCGCTAAGGAGCCGGTCGCCCCTTCGACCCGGTCGCCGGCAGCCGCTTCCAGTACTTTCGCTTTCAACCGTCGGCTTCACGGTACCTGGCGAACCTATAGTTCCACGCCGAGTCGATCAGGCGCCGGTGCTGTTGCTCTTCAGCGGCAATCTCGGCCGTACCTCAATTGCATGAGATTCGATTGGCGAGCGCCGGTCATCACGAACGGCGGAGTCAAGGGGCCGACAGGCGGACCCAGGCAATGCCATCGACGTGTTCGAAATGGCGGTCGGCGGAGACGAGGTCGGCGCCGGTTTCCATGGCGTGCGCGGCGATCCACGCGTCGTTTGCTGGGATGGGACGGCCCTTGTCTCGCAAGGAAGCCACGATCCGGGCGTAGCGATCAGCCGTGACCGACCCAACGGGTACAAATGTCACGCGCGGGCTGTCCAGCGTGTCTCGCAGATCGGCGACGTTTTGCTCGAAGCGCGAGCCGCCCCGAAACCCGGCGAGCAACTCACCGACAACGATTGCCGAGAGGAGGACTTCGTCGGCGTTTCCCACCAGCTCACCGACTTGCATATGTCCACGAAAGAAGAGTGAGTAGGCATTGGAGTCGAGCAGAAGCCTCACTTCCACATTTCCTCGTCGATCGTGTCGAATTCCTTGAGTGCGGCGTCCAACTCGTCAGCCTGGTCTTGAGTCCAGGATCCAAAGAAATGGTCCAGGGAGTCGCCAACCCTGGGACGGCCTGCGCCATCGTCGGCCAGCCCGGCGCCTTTGCGAAGGAGTCGCAGCGCGGCCTTGTTGAGGGAGATGCCTTCGCGCTGGGCGAGCCCCTGGATTGCCGAGCTGAGTTCGTCGTCGAAGCCGCGCACGGTCAATTGCCGCACAGAAATCGCCCCCTTGAGTCATCGTGTGAGTCATTGTGCCTCATGCGTTGCCTCACATCTACTTGAGGCAACGACTCGTCTGGCTGGACGGAGCTTGACTAACTGAGGGTCGAGGGAGCGACCAGGGCTCAGAGTGACACGGGGCTCCAATCGTGGCCGTGGGTCTGAAGGACCGATGGGTCGAGGCGAGCGCCGAGGCCGGGGCCGGTGGGGAGGTGCAGGCGGCCGTTGTGGACGCGTTCGGGCGGGTCGATGAGATCGGCTCGCCAGGGACATTCGTAGGCGCCGAATTCGAGCGGGAGGGCCGCGGGCATGGCGGCGGTGACGTGGGCGCCGGCAAGGATGGAGACGGGACCGCTGGGGCCGTGGAGGGAGGTCTGGCCGCCCTCACGCGCTACCAGCGCGGCGGCCCGGACAGCTTCGCGAACGCCGCCGCAGTGCTTGATGTCGGGCATGGCAATTTCTACGGCGCGTGAGGCGACCAGACGCTGAAAGAACTCGGCGCCATAGGCGTGTTCGCCCCCGGCGACGGGCATGGAAACGCGGCCAGCAATCTCGGCCAGGGCTTCCGGGTCTCGTTCCGGATTGACAGGCTCCTCGAACCAGCCGACGTCGAGCCGGGCCAGTTCGTCGGCTACAGCGGGCGCGGACGCGAGGTCGAAGCGGCTGTGACAGTCGACCAGGAGGGTGATGTCGGGCCCAATGGCGTTGCGGGCGGCGGCCAGTCGGTCGAGTCCGGGGCGGGCCAACTCGAGAATTTTGGCGCTGGGAGCTCCCGGATCGACTTCGTCAAACGGGGTGCATTTGACGGTGCGAAAACCGTCACGAACGGCGCGTTCGGCGACGGCGGCGAAGTCTCGGGGGCGGCGCTCGGTGGTCAGCAGCTGGCGATTGGTGTTGGCGTAGAGCTCAACGCTCTCGACGGGCTGACCGCCCAGGGCCTGGGTGAGCGAGAGGCCGTCGCGCTGGGACTGGATGTCAGCAACGGCAGTGCGCAGGGCGCTGACGGCGGTGGCGAGGCCGAAGTCCTGTGTGATCTGGCCGTGCCTCAGTCCGGTAATGCGAGCGACATCGGCCTCATCGTGGATGGGGTGGCCGATGAGGGCCCGCATCAGCGGCGGGAGGCGGCTGACGACGTCGCCGCCGGAGGTGGTCTCGACGACGGCGGTCAGGCCTTCTTCATCGCCGATCTCCGCAAAGTTCCACCGCGTACGGTCGTTGACGGTGACGGAGGCGAAGCGAAGGGAGGCGAGGGCAATGCGGTCGGGCATATCCCGGCCAGCCTACCGAGGCCCATCCCGCGGCTTACGCGCGCTTCGAGCCGACCCGGCACGTCTCAAAGGGCCGCCGCCGTGTCGCAGCCTGCCGGGCGCCAGTGCACGGGCCCGAAGCCACCGATCGGAGATTCGAGCGTCGTCGATTCATCGGTTGCGGCCATACTCTCGCCTCTGGGAAGATCGAACGGATTGACATAGGTACATGCCCAGAGTGGAGGAATGAATGGCTGGCTATGTGATTGTGGACAACCAGGTGACGGACGCGGAGGTCTATGCCGAATTTCGCGAAAAGGTGGCGGGGACCGTTGAGGCCCACGGCGGCAGGTATTTGGTGCGCGGTGGGTCCGCCGAGGCCATCGAGGGCGACTGGGCGCCGGAGCGGCTCATCGTGATTGAATTCGAAAGCGTGGCGAAGATCAGGACGTGGCTCGCCTCGCCTGAATTCACCGAACTCAGAGAGATTCGGCACAGGTCGGCAACGGCCAACGTGATCGTGGTGGAGGGCGTATAGCCCCGGGACTGCGGGACTTCGCGTTCGGCGCCGTCGGCAGCCTCGCCGATGGTGACGGATGCGTTGCGAGGTGCCACCAACTCCAGGCGATTGGATGCTGGTTGGCCGGCGAGCCCCAATTCAGACCTCATAACCAAACCGTTGCCTGAGGCGCAGCGGGCGCAGCGTCCATGAACGAGCAAATCCGCTACGAGCCGGACGAGCGGTGTCCGCCGGTCATAACGATCGGCGTGGCGCTGCAGGGGATCATGCTGGTCCTGGCCAACACGGTGCTGATGGTCACCATCACCGCCCGGGCGGCCGACCAGAGCGAGCTCTACCTGTCGTGGGCGGTCTTTGCGGCGATGATCATTGGCGGCATCGTGACGGCGCTGCAGGCGGCTCGGCTCGGGCGGGTGGGGGCCGGACACATCCTGATGTCGGGCGCCAGCCCGCACTTTGTCGCCATCTCCGTCCTGGCGCTGACCAAGGGCGGGCAATCCCTGCTGGTGCTGCTGATCGTGGTCTCGTCGCTGTTTCAGTTCGCCCTGGCGGCCTGGCTGCCGCGGCTGCGCCGAATCATCACGCCGGTGGTGGCGGGGACCTCCCTGATGCTGATTGCACTCACGGTCATGCCGGTGGCGTTCAACCGGCTGACCGAGGTCAACGAAGTTGAGTCGCTGGGCGCGAGCCTGGCCGTGGCCGGCGTGACGCTGGCGACCAGCGCGGCCCTGGCGATGCGCGCGTCCGGCGTCTGGCGCTTGTGGGCGCCGCTGATCGGCATCACGGTTGGGAGCGCGGCCGCCGCGCTGGCCGGCCTGTACGACGCCCAGCGCGTGCTCGACGCCCCGTGGATGGCCCTGCCGGACGTCAGCGCGTGGCCGGGGCTGGACCTGCGGCCGACCGAGCAGTTCTGGGCGCTGTTACCGGTGTTTGTGGCCGTGACCCTGGTGGTGGCGATCAAGACGAGCGGGGACGGCGTGGTGATCCAGAACGTCTCACGGCGCCAGCCGCGCGCCATCGACTTTCGCCTGGTGCAAGGCACGCTCAACGCCAACGGGGTCGGCAGTTTGCTCGCCGGCCTGGTGGGGACGCCGCCGACGGTGGCCTATTCGCCGTCGAGCATCTCGCTGATCAACTTCACCGGGGTGGCGGCGCGCAGCGTTGGCTATGCGATCGGGATCATGCTGGTCGGGCTGGCGTTCCTGCCCAAGATTGCCGCGATCCTGCTGGCCGTTCCCAGCGCGGTCATGGGGGTCTTTCTGCTGACCATCATGGGGCTGCTCTTCGTGGAAGGCATGCGGATGGTCGTGCAGGACGGGCTGGATCACCGCAAGGCGCTGGTTGCGGGACTGGCGCTGGGGCTGGGCGTGGGACTCCAGCATCGGAATGTGGCCGCGGAACTGCTGGGCGAAACGCTGGGCGCGTCACTCGGCAACAGCATGACGGTCGGAATCGTGGCAGCCATTCTGCTGACCGCGTTTATCGAACTGACCAGCCCGCGAGTCCGACGGCTGGACGCACAGGTGTCGACCGCGGCGCTGCCGGAAATCGATAGCTTTCTGAGCGAACTCGCCGCACGAATTGGCTGGAATGTCGCGTCGCGGGACCGCCTGCGCGCCGCCGGCGAAGAAACCCTTGCGAGCCTTACGCAGCTTCACGCTCCCGACGAGACGCAAAACGCCCCGCGCCTGATTGTGCTGGCGCGTCCCGGCGACGGCGCGGTTGAGATGGAGTTCCTGGCGGTCCTGGAAGAGCAGAACATCGAGGACTGGATGGCTCACCTGGGCGATCAGGCCGAAACGCTGAACGAAGAAGTGATTTCGCTGCGCCTGCTCCGCCATTACGCGTCGGCGGTGCGCCACCGGAAGTATCACGGCATCGACATCGTGACCGTGCAGGTCAAAGGTTCACGCTAGGGACGGCTGGCAGCCGTCGCCGGCGTCGGCCGCGCTAAAGGCGCGCGAGACTCGACGAGTCGGAGCCACGCTCCGGTCACGTAGCCAGACCTCTACGTTGTGGCCTGGATGGTCTCCGGCCGAGAACGAAACAGCCAGTCTCGTACCGCCCTGACGTGTGGATACACGCGCACGTCGGATTGCATGTCCCACCACAGGAAGCCGTGGATTTCGCCAGCCGACTTGACCCCGTCTTCGTCCAGCCCTCCTTCGGCTTCGACCATAAAGGTGTGGTGCCGGTTGCTCACGGTGTCAAAGGTGTAGAGGTATTGGATGTGGGTGGCGACGAGCCCCGTCTCTTCGCGCAACTCGCGCACGGCGGCGGCTTCGATCGTTTCGCCGCGATCGACGCCGCCTCCTGGAAGCATGTACTTCCACCCGGCGTCCGCGACCAGCAGCACTTTTCCGTCTCGGATCAGAACACAGGTCGCCCGGTCGCGGAGTGCGCGTGACACGAGCTAGCGCCTGGCGCCGTTAGTCACAAGGTCCCCGGCGAGCTAATCTCAATCGGCGTGGCCTGGCCTACTTTTCGTACCAGCCGGACCCGAAGAGCAGATCGTCGTAGCGCACGGCCCAGGTGTGCTTCTGTTGGTTCTGCCCGGTCTCGGGGTTGACGATGACGTAGTTGACCCACTTGCCGTTCTCGTCGGCCGACAGCAGATCGTCCCCGTAGAAATAGCCGGTGGCGTCGATGCGCTGGCTGGGGTCGCGGCCGCGGAACTGCGGGTTGTGATGAGAAATGGTGACGCCGTCCGGTCCGACGATGAACACGTACCACTGACCGTCCACATGATCCGGCGAGTTGTAATAGTCGATGGTGGCCTGCCGGCCGTCGCGCTTGTAGCGCTCGATGGCCTCCTGGACAACGGCCTGGGTGTAGGCGCCGGGATTGGCCTTGGTTGGGGCCTCGCCATCGGATGACCCCGAAACGACGACGACAATCACGACCACGGCCGCGACAACCACGGCCAGGACGACGGCAACGGCCGCGGTCACATAGTTCG
>JAPPKM010000100.1 GCA_028874315.1 Chloroflexota bacterium | reverse complement strand
ACGGCGTGACCCGTGAGTCGACCTCGGTTCTCGATTTCGTCCAGTCCGGCCCACCACTCGGGACCTCGTGCCCTGGCTCCACGAGACCCAAGCATCCAATTCCTTCAGCCTCGCCGGGATGTCCGCTGACGGCGAGCGCCCGTCCCCGGCCCGCGCTCGGCCTAGCTCGAGATCAGAGTCCGCACGACCTCCAAGGCTCGTTCGACATCCACCCCGATCGCCACGTTAACCGGCCCGTCACCGTAGCTGGCTACCGTGCGTCCGCGTTCCTCACCGTCCTTGACAACCGACACGTGCGCCCGCCGGCAAGTCAGAATGTCCGGCTCGATCGTCGCTGCCACGGCTAGCGGATCATGAAGATGGTACTCCCGCACGTCAGCCCGCTCCCGAAACCGACCCTCAAGGATGCGGTTTCCCAGTCGTGCGGACTTCGACGTGCCCTTGATCCACGGTGGTCCTTCGCTGCGGTGCAGCGACGTCCGCTGGGTCACGTCAAGACCGACCAGCGTGACCGACACGCCCGACGTGAGGACTGCATCTGCGGACCACGGATCTTCATGGATGTTGAACTCCGCGTGGGGTGTGATGTTGCCCCGCACCTGGACGGCGCCACCCATCACGACGATCGCTGCAATTGCCTTGGCGATATCCGGACGCCCGTCCAGCGCCGCGGCCACGTTCGTCAGCGGCCCAAGGGCAATGATGGTCAACCGCCTCCGATTCGACGAGGCGCAGTCACGTATGAAGTCGACCGCGTCCGCTCGATGCGTCTTCAACGTCGTGGCGGGCAAGTCGACGCCAAGCCCCTCCGCGCCGTGAACGTGGTACGCATACGAAAACGAGCCGCGCGCCGGCCGGTCGGCGCCAACGGCTATGGGCACATCACGCCCGCCACCGGCGTAGTCGACCAGCCGAAGGGCGTTCTCGGTTGTCTGCGCCAGCGTTGCGTTACCTCCGACTGTGGTGATCCCCTCGATGAGTAGGTCGGGACTATTCAAAGCCATCAAGATCGCCAGGGCATCGTCGGTACCGGGATCCGTGTCAATCAGCACTTTATGCATTCGCTTCATCCTCGATATGTGGAAATGGGAACCGCAATTCTAGACTGACTTCGCAGGGGCCTACGCTTCGTCAGGAAACTGGCGCTCTGATTCGGGATCCATGGCCGGAGCCGACCCTGAGCAGCTCCGTGCTCGCGCCGCACATCGCCGAGGCCCACGTCTGCGTCCCCAAACTGTAAGAGCCATGCACGCCTGGCGCCGGAGCCCTCTCACAACTCTGTCTTGGGAAGCTCCTTGGTCGGATCAACAAACGGCACCCGCACCACCGCGGCGTCCACCAGACCATCGTCCGGCAGGTGGACCTTCACGCACGTCCCCCGTTTCCAGTGCGACCGAGGCATCACCGCCAGCGCGATGTTCGACTGCTGATTCGGCGACCAAAATGCGCTGGTCACATAGCCCACTTCGTCCCCGGAGTCATCGTCACTAACGAGATAGAAGTCCTCGTTGTACCAGGTCAGCGGCCGCCCGCCGACCTTCAGCCCGACCAAGCGCTGCGTGACCCCCTCAGCCTTGATCTTGGCCAGCGCATCCTTGCCGATGAACTCGTCTTTCTTCAGATCCACCTGCCACCCAAGCCGGACCTCGTACGGATTGTTCTCGATGTCCAGGTCCTGGCCATAGGACAGGATCCCCGCCTCGATTCGACGGATGTGGCTTGGAGCAATCACCCGCAGGTTGAAGTCCCGCCCTTGCTCCAGGATGTACGGCCACACCTTGTCCGCATGACGCATCGCGCCGTGCAGGTAAATCTCAAACCCAACCTCAGCCGAGAATCCGGTGCGGGAAATCGTAACGGCGTGGCCGTTCAAGGTGTCGTGGATTAAACCGTAATACGGAATGTCCCTGATGTGGGACCCAAACATCTTCTCCATTAGCAACACAGACTTGGGACCCTGAATCTGGACTGGCGACACATCAATCTCGCGGATGTCGACGTTGAACTTGGCATACGAGTTCACGCCCTGCGCCCAAAGCAGCACGTCCGAGTCGGAAATACTGAACCAGAACTCGTCCGCAGCCACGCGCAGCAGCACCGGATCGTTGATAACGCCGCCGTACTGGTTACAGAGAATCACGTATCGGGCCTGCATCACCGGGACTCGGGCGTGGACGTCACGAGTAATCAGCATGTCGACGAAATCCGCGGCGTCGGGACCCTTGACCCGGATCTGTCTCTCGACCGCCACGTCCCACATGCTGACGTGCTCGGTCAGGTACCTATATTCCTCAAGCAGCCCACCGTCCTCCGGCTTGATATAGGCCCGCGGGTGATACATGTGGTTATAGGTCGTGTAGGCCCAGCATCCCGCCGCCTTTGACAGGTGCCACCACGGGGACTTCCTGATTCGAGTCGATATGAGAATCCGGGCGTCGCTGTTGCCGCTCTGCCGAAGGTTTATCGGCAATTCACGCCGCTTGAGACCGTCGATTACAAGACCCTGAGCCATCAGACGACCTCCAGTCGACTGGCGATTCCAAGGGTTCCATGCTGCCGGTTCACGACTTCGTCTTCGTACCCTGCGGATCGTATAGGGGCTCCCTGGCAACCGTCGCCGGCAGACGCCTGCCGAAGTACAGCACCTCAAGGCTGGTTCCCGGACTCGAGTGGCTCATGGGCAAGTAGCCATAGACGATCCCGCGGCCGATTGAGTGGCCGTAGTTCGCGCTCGTCACGTAACCCAGTACACGGTCGCCGTCCATGATCGGCTCCTTGGCCGTCACCAGGCCGTCGGAGTCGTCCAGGGTCATGCAGCACAGCCGTCGCTTTGGGCCTTTTGCTCGGACGTTCCTGAGTGCGTCCCTACCGATGAAGTCGCCCTTCCGCATTCGCACCGCGAATGCTGTACCGGCCTCATACGGGTTGAATTCCGTGTGGATATCGTTACCCCAGAGCCGATAGCCCTTCTCGAGCCGCAGCGAGTCGAATGCGCCACCGCCGGCGGCAATCACGCCAAGCGGTTGGCCCGCCTCCCACAGGAGGTCCCACAGCCGCAGGCCGTGCTCGACAGGCGCGTAAATCTCCCAGCCCAGTTCGCCCGCGTACGAAATGCGCAGTGCTAGCACCGGGACGTCGCCTATCGTGAGCGCCTTTGCGGTCATGTACGGGAATCCAGAGTCGGATACGTCGTCCTCGCAGATGCCGCTCAGCAGATCGCGCGCCTTCGGCCCCCACAAGCCGACGCAGCACAGCCCCTCCGAGATATCGGCAACCGCTACAGACCCGTCGTCGGGCATGTGGGCCTGGATCCAACCGAGATCATGATTCCCCATCGCGCCACCCGTGACCACCGTGAAGTGCTCCGTCCCGAGTCGTGTCACCGTCAAGTCGCATTTGATCCCGCCTCGTGGTGTGAGCATGGACGTATAGGTGACGCGGCCGATTGGTTTATCCATCTCATTGCTTGACAGCCGCTGAAGCGCGGCCAGTGCGCCCGGACCAGTCACTTCGAACGTAGCGAAAGGCGTCAGGTCGAACATCGCCACGCGTTCGCGGGTGGCTACGTGCTCAGCCGCGATGGTTGGCGACCACTCGCGAGCCTCCCAGCCATCTCGCGACTCTCCCGTAACACGCAATTCATCGAGCAGTCTCAGGTTGGCCTCGTACCACTGGGGACGTTCCCAACCCGAGTCTTCAAAGAAAACTGCGCCCAGTTCTTGCTGACGCGGGTAGAAGGGGGACAGCCGGACGTTCCGAGGACTGGCCACCTGCTGCCGCGGATGAATGATGTCGTAGACCTCGCGGTATTGCTGCGCGGCTCGCGCCCGGACGTACGAGCGGTCCAGGGCATGCGCGTGGAACCGCCGTATGTCGCATTCGCGGAGATCGGTGGTCGACTCACCACTGACGATCCACTCGGCCACAGCCTTGCCCACCCCGCCGGCGTGCGTAATCCAAACCGCCTGCGCCGACCAGAAGCCAGCGAGCTGCGGCGATTCGCCGAGAACGGGGAATCCGTCCGTCGTGAACGAAAAGAGGCCGTTGAACTTGCGTGTCAACCCTGCGCCTTTCAGGCTGGGCAGCACCTCACCCGCCGCTTCCAGTGCCTTTCTGAAGTGCGATGGCGTGAACGGCATTTCGGACGGCGAGACCGGTGCCTCGTCGTGGTCCAGCAGGTCTTCTGCGTCCACCAGCAGCGGCTCATGCTGGTACGACCCGATCCCATAGCACTCGCCTTCTTGCCGGAAATAGATCGCCTCGTCCTGATGGCGCAAGAGTGGCCACGCAATCTCCTCGGTCGAGCCGGAGAGTTCCGGAAGCGGCGCTGTCACGGCATAGAGATGTTGCATCGGCGATAGCGGAATCGGGACGCCGGCCATTTCTCCAACCGTTGGCGCCCAGATGCCGGTGGCCGCAACCACGAGTTCCGTGGCGATGTCACCTCGGGTGGTCCGAACGCCCCGAATTCGCCCTCTGCGGATGTCGAATCCGGTAACTCTCACACCGCCGTGAAACTGCGCCCCCGCCCGCTCCGCCGCCAACGCCATCGCCTCGGCCGGCCTGGTTGCCTTCGTGTGGATATCGGAGGGCACATACAAAGCGCCTAAAATGCGCTCGGATAGCAGGGGAAGCAGGTCGCGCGCTTCGCCGGGGCTCAGCAGATGCGCCTCCACGCCCCAACTCAAACCGTACCCGGCCTTGCGCTTGAGGTCAGCCAGTCGTTCCGGTGTCCAGGCCACCTCAAGGCTGCCAACGGTCTTGGCGCATGGACTACCTTCAAGTTCTAAAGTTGTCCACAGGTCAACGCTATAACGTGCAAAGTTCGTCATGGTCTTGGACGGGTTAACTTGAAACACCAGACCTGGCGCGTGCGAGGTCGATCCTCCGGTCTCGAAGAGCGGCCCTTGTTCTACGACCAGGATGTCTCGCCAGCCGAGCTTGGTCAGATGGTATGCCACGCTGCAGCCGGCGATCCCCGCACCAATGACGATGGCCCTGGCATGACTTGGCATCATGTTGACAGCCACATCTCAAATGGCAGCTTCTCGGGCCTTGCAAAGCTCTACTGCGAGTCAACCTAACACAGCGGGATTTGGACGACAAAGCTATCGTTCGTTGTATATATGAACTCAATGACTACTGGAATGCAAAAGGAATCCTCTCTCTATCGGGCAACTAAACGCTGATCAATACATTCAATGGGAATGGTTCTTCAAGTTCTTCTTCGCTTCTGGGACATTCCGCGCAGTATCGACCCCTCACGCTGCTCGTTCGAAACGCGAGCCCGCGGGTCGTTGCTTGGGGACATGGCTGGTTCTCCGTAGAGCGTTGTGCGCGAGGCGGTAGCCGCAAGACCCAGGCGCTTTGGGTCTAGAATCACCACGCCATGAACGAGTCATTGATTCTGGGAGTCGCCGCCGCCGCGATCGCGGCCGCCTTGGCTGCGGTCGCCAGCCTCTGGATTGGCCGCCAGATGGGACGGCAGCCGGCCGGCGAGGATGACTCAGCCGGACGCATGGCCCGTGACCTGATGGTCGTCAGCGACCTGCTGGCCGACCGTCTGGCCAAGATCTGGCAGGCAGGCGACGGTCCCGCTCGGGGAATCGGCGACAGCGACGCCGTCTACCACCACGTCCGCGAATCGACCGAGACGATCCTCAAGCAAGCCGGCGCGTCGGCCAAGACCGCCCTGGCCGTCGGCGCGCTCACGGCCAAGCACGTTCGTCCCGGACCCATCGCCGGTGCGGACGGCGAACAGCCCCGTCCCGGACCCGCACGCTGGTCCGGCAACCGCTCGTCCACCGGGGCCGCTCCCCCCCCAGCGGGCCCGCGAAACCAATCCTCCGTCTAGTCAGTGACCTCGACTTCGTACTGGGCGATAGCGTCCTCGTTCACGCCCACGCCCAGACCCGGACGCGTGGGAACCGGCAAGTAGCCGTCGGGATCAATCCGCAGCGGCGCGTCCACGATCCCGCCCAGCTGCTGGTAGTGCTCCACCGTGCGATACGGCTCGTCGAGGATGAACTCCACGTACGGGCAGTTCGGAATACACACGCTCAACTGCATGTGCGCGGCGATGCCCAGACCGGTGACCCCGTGATGGGGCACGAAGAGCTTGCCGGCAAACTCCGCCGCCGCCGCGATCTTGATGAACTGCGACAGGGCCTCACAGCTCATGGCCGTATCCGGCTGCAGAATGTCGTACGCGCCTACCCGGATCATCTCGATAAAGTCCGCCATGCCCACGTTGCCCTCGCCGCCGGCAATGGCAATGTCGGTCTCGGCCGTAAGGCGCGCGATGGTTGCGAAGTCGTCGCGCGGCAGCGGCTCCTCCAGCCAATACACGTCCAACTGTTCCAGTTCACGGGCTTCCGCCAGGGCGCGATCGAAGTCCCAGGCCGGGCGATGGTCGCTGGATGACCCGCCCGCCAGGTTGGCGTCCACCATGATCACCATGCGGTCGCCCACGGCGTCCCGCACTGCCGACACCAGCGCGATGTCCTCGGCCAGCGTCGGAAACGCCGTCCGAAGCTTGATGGCCTTGAATCCTTGCTCCAGGTAAGCCAGCGCATCTTCGGCACGCTGCTCCGGCGTGGCCGCAATGATGGTGCTCGCGTATGCCTGCACCCGCGTGTCGCGATAGCCCCACAACCGATGCAAGGGCTGTCCCGCCGCCTTGCCGATGATGTCGCAGAGCGCCATGTCAAAAAGGAGCGTCCCGGCCTGCCGCATCACCTCGGCGTGCCGCGCCAACGCGTACACGTCCTGGCCGATGAGCTGGGGCGCCACCACGTCACGATTCGTGATCCCGCTTTGCGGGTCGCCAATGCCCCAGCCGGTCAGCCCCTCGTCCGTCTCCACCTTCACAATCACCGCCCCGCGCGAATACTCAACCCGGCCCGGCGGTCCCCAGGCACTCACATACGGATGCGGATGCGGGACGTCAACCTGGCGAACGGTGATGTTGGCGATCTTCATAGCCGGACCTTAGCCTGGAGCATTCCACGCCGAAGGATCGTAGCAGTCGACCGTCTGAAGGCGAAGAGAATTCGCGTAGAGCTCGACACCGAACAAATCTTGTTTGGTTTCCCTACAAAGGACGTATTTCGTCGCTACCTCCAGAATGATCTGTTCTGCCGCCAGAACTTATCTCGCCGCCGCCTCTGGCGCGCTCGCTTTTTTCTCTCACTGACAGACTCACTACCTCCCTTAGCGCTGAAATCTGCTTCCCTTGCATATTGCCTTCCCTGCTCAATACGCAGTTCCTCCTGACGCCGCTCCGCGGCTCGAGACAATTGTCGATTTCTGGCCTCACGTCCTGAACGCCGCTCTAAGATAGTTTCACGTTCACTATCGATCGGTTCCCGCTCTTCGACTGAGATCGAACGTCGACGCTGTAGCGTGTCTCTGGACTGGGATTGAGCTGCGTCTCGTCTACCCTGCGCGACTCGCAATTCATCCTGACGTCTCGCACTGGACTTCCGAACATTCGGCTTCCCGGAGCCTAGCCCCGACCCCATGCCCAACACGCGGCTGCCACTTCGACTACGGGCACGTGCGCTTATTCGCCACCTGAGGTCCTGCCTTCTCGCCTGCGGTGACTTCCACTCGTAGCCTTCCCAATCCGGCTGCTTTGCATTCACGTATCGCTCCCTTAGGAATCTAAAGAAGATTACGAGCAACAAAAGAGCGAATCCGACCAACACAACAGCCAGAGGCAATCCTCGCTCGTACGTATCGCCTGGCATGAGGCCGATCACTGTTAGCGCAATACCGGCCACTACCACTAGTATCAGAATCAAGCGAAGTCTCCGGCTCTTCGAATGAGTCCAATCTCAGGCAGCCGCCATGGAGGGCGGAAGCCACTTGCTGAGTCCGACAGACTCGACTGAACGATGAACGTCACGCCCCCTTGCCCCACAACTCGCGTCCTCCCGGGAATTGAGGCTAACGGTGCCCGCGAGACAGTCAAGCAAAGAGAGACTGGCAATCCCGCTTGGGAATGTATCAGCCTTCGTGTGCCACAAGACACCAGGACCTTCAGAGCACCCCTGGCTATCCGTACAGACCTAGCCTCCTCCCCAACGGCCAGAGTAGTCGCCGCTCTTCATCTTTCGATGAACCAGCAAGAGAAAACCTGATACGACGCCTATGAGAATCGCGACAATAGCGATGAGCTGAAGAATATCGCCGAGTTCGCACGGCCCCCCGCAAAAGTCGAAGAGTTCGCTGTAGTCGCGCTCGATCATTTGCGACGCTCCTCAACAGAAGCCCGGGGAAGTCGCGAGTACTCGGGGCGGTTCACCGCCTACTCGCGCAGGTGTTTCAACGCCTCGAACTCCGCCATGCCGCCCAGTGCGATGTAGCCCTTGTCGCTTCCCGCGCTGATGAAGGTGCAGCCGGCGGCGGCCCATTTCTCGACCTGTTCGACGCTGCCGGCGGCGATGCCGGGGGCTTTGCCGTGCTTCTGGCAGGCTTCGATCATGCGCATCACGGCTTCGTCGTGCTCGGCCGAGTCGCGGGCGAAGCCTATGGAGTTCGCCAGGTCGGCGGGACCGAGCCAGCAACCGTCGATGCCGTCCACGGCCATGATGTCGTCGGCGTTCTCGATCGCTTCCTTCGACTCCAACTGGATCGCCACAAAGGCCTCATCGTTGAATCGGTCAATGTAGTCGGGTCCGTAAACGCTGGCGCCGCCCGCGCCGTTGGAGCGGCCGCCGGCTGGCGGGAAACGCGAGGCAAAGGCCGCCGCCTCAGCCTGTTCGACCGTGTCGACCATCGGCACGATGATGCCCAGTGCGCCTTCGTCCAGCAGCCGACCGATCTCGTCGTACCGGTTGACGAGCGCACGGGCCACAGGGATCGAGCCGCCGGCGCGCACGGCCATGAATGCCAGCATGGAGGAGTAGCGGTCCCAGCTGCCGTGCTGATTGTCAATCAGCACCCAGTCGAACCCCATGCTCGCCAACATCTCCGCGGGGAATGGAACACCGAGGCCGCAGCCGGCCCCGAGTGCAACCTTGCCCTGCTCCATCCGCTGCTTTGCAGTGTTGGTAATCACGAGTTCCTGCTCCATTCGCCGCTGAGGCTCGGTGCCGGGTATGACGCTAGGCGGCAGCGGCAGCTACGTCAATTGCGGCAGCCCACGCGGCCGTTCGCGCCGACCGCGCACAGCCGCCGAGAGGCGGTTCAGCCCCGTTTGACCCCGATGCCTACGCCGTCGCCGATCTGCACGATGGTCGAATCCAGCTGGGGGTGATCCAGGAACGATCGGTTGAACGACCGGATGATCGGCGTCCACTGACGCGGACGGTTTGGGTCGTCGGTCTCCATGGCGGCCTGGCCTCCCCAGAGGAGATTGTCGACGCAGACGACGCCGCCCGGACGCAGCCGCTCCACACACGCCTCCAGGTAGGCGGGGTAGTCGTCTTTGTTCGCGTCGATGTAGGCAAAGTCGAACGGTCCGGGAAGGTCGGCCAGCAAATCCAGCGCCGCGCCGCAGCGCAACTCAACTCGGTCGGCCACCCGTTCGTGCGTGAGGTGCTCGCGGGCCCGCTCCAGGATCTCGCCATCGATGTCCAGGCAGATCAAGTGACCGTTGCGCGGCAGAGCGCCGGCGATCCAGGTTGCCGAGTAGCCGAGGTTCGTCCCGATTTCCAGCGCCGTTCGAGCCCCACAGGCACGCACCAGAGTTGCCAGCAGACGCGCGGACTCACGTTCCGTAATTGGCTCGCGATCCCGTTCGGCCTCTCGCTCGATTCGAGCCTGGGCCCCGCTGATCGCGGGATGAATGTCTTGCAGGTAGGCCCAGTCACGCGCTGGGCGGTCAGGGTCCGGTCGCCGGCGGGCGGACATCAGCGGCTCAATCCCAGGGGTCGCGGCCGTCGGACGACTTCGGCCATCGTGAGACGACGACTTTCGGATCGGTAAAGAACCGCACGGCATCGCCGGCCTGTCCGTGCAGGTCGCCAAAGAACGACGCCTTGCGTCCGGCAAACGGGAAGAACGCCATTGGAGCGGCGACTCCGACATTTACGCCCACGTTGCCGATGTTGACGCCTGACACGAACTCGCGAGCGGCGGGCCCGCTGCTGGTGTAGATCGAGGCCGCGTTGCCGAAGGGGCTGGCGTCAATCATGTCCATCGCTTCCTGCAGGGTTCCGACCCGCTGCAGGCTGACCACCGGGCCAAAGACCTCTTCCTGCGAAATCCGCATGTCCGGCGTGACCTCGTCAACCACCGTTGGACCGACCCAGTAGCCGTTGGGCAGCCCCTCGGCGGTCATGCCGCGTCCGTCGGCTACCAGCCGCGCGCCCGCGGAGGCCGCGTCGTCGATCGTGGCCAGGATTCGCTCGCGCGAGTCCTGCGAAATGACCGGTCCCATCCCGACGTCCGGGTCGAGCCCATCGCCCAGCCGCAACGCCTGCGCCGCGCCCTTCAGACGGTCGCTGAACTCCGAATAGACGTCATTCGCCGCCACAACCACCGACCCTGCCAGGCAGCGCTGGCCGGCGCAGCCGAAGGTGGAACCCATCAGGTTGGGAATGGCCGCGTCCAGGTTGGCGTCCGGAAGAATGACTAGGTGGTTCTTGGCCCCGCCCTGCGCCTGCACCCGCTTGCCATGCTGGGCGGCCAACTCGTAGATGCGCCGCGCCACCGGCGTCGTTCCAACGAACGAAACGCCCTGCACTCGCGGGTCCGCGATCAGCGCCTCCGCCGTCTCAGCACCGCCATGCACCAGGTTGATGACGCCCGCCGGGAATCCGGCCTGCGCGATCAGGTCCATCATCCGCGCCTGGCTGATCGGAGTCTGCGGCGACGGCTTGATGACATAGGTATTCCCAGTCGCCAGTGCGTAAGGCGCGAACCAGAAGGGAACCATCGACGGAAAGTTGAAGGGACCGATCTGGACAAACACGCCCATCGGCTCGCGGATCGACGTTTCGTCAATACCTGCGGCGATGTCGGCCGAGAAGTCGCCCATCTGAAGCGTCGGAATGCCGGCTGCGACCTCGATGTTCTCGAGGGTTCGGATCAGTTCGCCGCGGGCTTCTTCAAGCGTCTTGCCGTTCTCGATGGTGATGGTTCGCGACAGATCCTCGAACTGCTCCTCGACGAGGTGATGCAGGCGGAACAGCAGGCGTCCGCGCTCCACGGCCGGCGTAGCCCGCCAGCTGGCGAATGCATCGTGAGCGGCGCCCACGGCATCCGCCACATCCGCGTTTGACGACGTTGACGCCTCGGCCACCACCCCGCCCGAGGCGGGATTGGTCACCTCCGCGGCATCCGTGCCGCGCGGCGCCGTCCATTCCCCCGCGATCCAGTTTTGGAGCGTCTCTACCTCCGCAGCCATTTCGCGGACCTCCTTGCCTTTGGCCTCGCGCGACGATACGACACCAGCCCGGCCGCGCGTAGACTGTCGCGCTTCCCCGATGGCGAAACCCCATGGTCGCACTCGCACTCTCCACTCGCGATCCAGCTCTGGCCATTGGCCAACCGATCGACACCCTGGACACGCCGGCCCTGGTCCTGGATCTGGACGTCGTCGAGGCCAACATTGCTCGCACCGTCGAGATCGCCCGAGCCGCCGGCGCCCGGCTGCGACCGCACATCAAGACCCACCGCATGCTGGCCGTGGCGCGGCTCCAGATCGACGCGGGCGCCCGGGGCATCTGCTGCGCCAAGACCGGAGAGGCTGAGGTCTTTGCCGACGGCGGGATCGACGACATCTTCATCGCCAACCAGGTCGTGGGCACAGCCAAGATGCGCCGGCTGCGGGCGCTGGCCGAGCGCGTCCGGCTCGCCGTGGGCGTCGATCACCCCGAACAGATCGAATTGCTTAGCCAGGCCTTCGGCGGGGCCGATCCCCTGGACATCAGCATCGAGATCGATGTCGGGCAGCGCCGCACCGGCGTTGTGGAACCCCATGAGGCCGCGGAACTGGCCCAACGAATCCTGGATTCGCCGGGACTCGCCCTGCGGGGGGTTTACACCCACGAGGGCCACGACTACGCCGCGCGGGACGACGCGGATCTGGCCGTGATTGCCGACCAGGCTCAGCGCCAAATGCTGGAAGCCGCGCAGGCCATCCGGGATGCCACCGGCGCGCCCTGCGAAGTCAGCATGGGATCGACGCCGTCGCTTTTCGCTCGCAAGTTCCTCGCGGGCATCGACGAGCTCCGGCCGGGAACTGCGGTCTTCAACGACGGATCCCACGCCAACTTCCTGGGTCACACCGACTGGTGCGCGGCCACCGTGCTGGCCACCGTGGTCAACCGCCCGGCGCGCGACCGCGTGGTGGTTGACGCGGGCGCCAAGGCCCTCACGTCGGACCGGCGCGGACCCAGCATCCTGGAGAACAGCGGCTTCGGCATGGTCATCGGCCGACCGGACGCCACCATCGTGAGCCTCTCCGACGAGCACGGCGTGCTCTCGGTTCCCGACGCCGGGGCCTACACGATCGGCGAGGTAATTCGGATCATTCCCAATCACATCTGCCCCTGCGTGAATCTCTACGACCATGCGTTCGTTGCCCGCGAAGGCATAGTCCAGGACATCTGGGAAGTCTCGGCGCGCGGGCAAAGCCAGTAAGCCGGGCGAATCGACCCAAAGGGAAGCTCGAGAGCCATGGGAATCCTCGACGGTCAGGCCGCCCTTGTCACCGGCGGCGGCAGCGGAATCGGCCGCGCGGCCGCGCTGGCGCTGGCGTGCGATGGCGCCTCGGTAGCCCTGGTAGGTCGGCGCACCCACTTGCTCGAGGAGACCGCTGAACTGATCGAAGGCTCGGTCGGCTCCAGCGCATTGTTTTTGCCCGCCGACCTGGGCGATGCCGAGGCCGCCCGAGACATTGTCGCCAAGACCGAAGCCGCCTTCGGCCGCCTGGACATCCTGGTCAACAACGCCGGGGCCAACACCGCCGCACGTAGCGTCGGCACGACCAGCGCCGACGATATCGACACCCTGACGCGCATCAATGTGACCGGCCCGCTCACCCTGACCCAGGCGGCGCTGCCGGGGATGCTGGACCGCGGTGGCGGGGTGATTATCACGGTGGCGTCGTACTCGGTCCTGAGTCCCGGGCCACCCGGCGGGACGGCCTACAGCGTTTCCAAGGCGGCGGTCGTGGCCTTGATGAAGGCGATTAACGTCGAGTACCGCAACCGAGGCATCCGGGCCTGCACCATCTATCCCGGCGAAGTGGACACCGCGATGCTGGACGCCCGCCCCCTCATACCCGGCGCCGAGGCCCGCTTGTCCATGATGCACGCCGACGACATTGCCCAGATCATCCTGCTTTGCGCCCGCATGCCGGCCCGCACGCTGGTCGAAGACATCTACGTCCGCCCCACCCACCTCCGCAACATGCAGCCCGATATCGCCGCCGCGATGGAGTTCTAGCCGACGTCCGAACGTCTCAACCGCAGTTGGCGCGAATCCGCGGTCGTTTGGGAATCGGGTGAGGGTGAAGGGGGAGCTATCTCTCGCCAGCCCCCCCCCCCCGTTGGGGGGGGGGGG
>JAPPKM010000142.1 GCA_028874315.1 Chloroflexota bacterium | reverse complement strand
CGCAGGTGGTGGGCCACTGGGCCTGGGCGATCGAGACGCCCAACGTGACGAGAGCAAGCGTGGCGATAAGCAGCGACGCCGCGCGTCGGGTTCCCGCCCACATGCGTGACGACTCCGTTTCGCCGATCGCCGGCTCCGCCAGACCGCCCGGCAGTGCCCCTTGGCACACCCGCACGGGAAGTTCAGTTGCTCAGCATCGAGCGCCTATGAAGAAGCCTATACAACTGAGGGGCGCCAACGGGATGCCGTGAAAGGGTGGGCGGTGCACAGCGCGGCTGGAAGGATGTGACGACGGTGATGTGAATCCAAGAGGGGCGCTGACGAGGCCAGGTCTATGGGACAAATCAGATCGGACTACGAATCACTACGCCACGAAGGCCAACGTTGCGAGCGTCAGGACATGGATGGTGGGTCTGTTGCAGTGGTTGGGCTGAATGTGGTTGGGACGGTTGTGGCTGCGGTTCTGACTGGGCAGATCACGTGGCTGAAACGGATGAGCCGAGGGACGGGGACTTCGAGATGCAGGAGCGAATCGGTGGAGCGTTTTGTGACCAGACGGGGGAGGCGATCAAGGAAGCCGTAGCCCGGGCGGTCGCCGAAGTGCGGAACGAGGAGCGACGAGGGGCGGAGGATCGGCCTGACCTAGGACGACGGTATTGGGGTAGTGCTGTCGGGCCCGCGCTGCAGCGGTCGTGCCCTGAATCCGTGTGCGTGTGACCACTCGGCGGCCGAGCAGTCTTGGTGATTGGTGCAGGCGCGCAACTGGATCCTGTACCTCGCGTCCGCCGTAAGCCCAGTGAGCCTGTGCTGCCAGGCATTCGGGTCGGTGAACTCAACCGTCGTGGTTTTGGACGGCTCATTAGCCGGCCCGTACCGCAGCTGGTAGCCGGTAATCTTCACGTCGCCGGTGGGGGGCGTCGCCCACCAGGTCGCCCAGCTCACGGTGGTCGCGGTCTTGGTGGCGGCTTCTACGTAGCCGAACATACGCGGCGGGTACGGCCGCTGCACCGGCCGGTCCGGCCCGCCCCGGGCGAGGAGATCGCGCACTTCCCGCTTGTCCTGCTCGACCAGCGGCCGCTGGAACTCGGGCACGCTGGGGATCGGTACCGTGGTCCTCTGCTGGCTCAGGCTGGCCGCAGCGCTGGTGGCCCCGGCCAGCCGCACCTCGACCGTGACCGTCGCAGTGCCCAGCGCGCAGTTGCGCACGACGAACCAAAAGCTGCGAGACGTCAATCCCGTGAACGTGGTCCACTCCGATGGCCCCAGGCAATCACGGATCCCCACGACGGAGGGGTTGCTGCTGGAGACCATGACCTCGTAGGTCTGGTCAGCATCCAGGTTGGACAGGTCAATAATGGCCCCGTCCCGGACCGCGACTTCGCCACGTGCCACTAAATCGCTGAGGCGGACGGTGAGTCCGGTTTCCGGGTTTACGACCTGGGTGATGATGAGGCCACGCCCATCATCCTTGACCGTGGTAATGAGTGTGGTCGGCGGAGCCTGGCCCTGGGCGCCTGGATCGGTCTGCGGAGGCGGCGGAGCAGTTGATGCCTGAGGGGCCAGGGGACAGGCCGCACTTCGCACCGAGCAATTCCAGAGTCCGAACTGCACGCCCGCATCGGTTCCGCGAAGGAAGCTGTCGATGGCCCCTCGTCCGATGACGTCGGCGGCCACCGCATCGGCAAGGTCCGCATCGCCGCTGCGAGCGAGGGCCGCACTCCGAATGCGTTGATAGTCCGGATGCTCCGCTGACGGGGTCGACTGCGGCGCAGGCGTAGCCTCGGGCTCCGGTTCCGGCGTTGGGTCCGGGACGGGGGCCGGGATCGCCCAGGCGAAGGTCGCGAGCACTTCGGCGCGATGATCCGACCGACAGGCGCGCTCGGCTTCGGCGGCATCAGGGTAGGCCCGCTGGTAAATGCCGACGTTGCCCGGGTTGCCGCGGGCGGCTTCCGCCAGATCGTTGAGCGCGACGCAGCTGGTTGGCCAGGTCCCGGCGACCGCTTCGCCTGTGCCGCCCAGGGCCCAGGCGAAGGTGCGGCGCACATCGTCGCGGTGGTCGTGCTGACACTGCGCTTCAGCCTGATCCCCGTACGCACGCTGATAGATGCCGACGTTCTGGTGATTGCCTGCCGCCGCCTCGGCGAGGTCGTTGAGTTCAACGCAGGTGGTGGGCCACTGGGCCTGGGTGATCGAGACGCCCAACGTGACGAAAGCAAGCGTGGCGATTAGCAGCGACACCGCGCGTCGGGTTCTCCCACACATTCAGGACGACTCCTAGGCGCCGATCGCCGGCACCACTCGACCGCCCTGTTTTGTCCCCTGCACACCCGCACGAGCTGTGCGGCTGCTCAGCATCGAGCTGCTATGAACAAGTCTACACAGCTGCATAGTGCCAACGGGATGCGGTGGGAGGGCGCGCTGCGCGGTTCGCGACTGGAGAGATGTGACGACGATGAGGCGAAACCACGAGCGGCGCTGACGAGGCCGGGTCGTAAACACCAGCGCGGTGGTTGGACGAGGCTCGCGACTTATGCGGGTGGTGCGGCGCGATATGGTTCAGGGGTTGGCTGGTGGGTGATGGGTGGCGGTTGGGGATGGATGCTCAGACGGTTCAAGAAGCGGCGAGCATTGCCGAGGTGCAGGCGGCGGTGCGTGCGGCGCGGGCGGATGGGTCGCGGTTGCGGATCGTGGGGACAGGGTGCCTGGAGGGGATTTTGCAGCCGCGAGCAGACGGCGCTGGTCTCATTTCAACCAGGCAGTTGACGTGGATTGAGGTGGCGGCTCCGGATTTCACGGTTCGGGTGGGGGCCGGGGTGCTTGTGGCGGACCTGGACGAGGTGTTGGCGCCGCTGGGGTTGGTTTGGCCGGTTCGGCGGTTGGAGGCGCCGGGGACGGTGGGCGGGCTGATTGCGTCGGGGCGCGGGTCGACGATTACGTCGCAGGATGGGCCGGCGCGCCGCTGGGTCCTGGGAGCGCGGCTGGTGGACGGAATGGGCGAGGTGCTGACGGCGGGCGGGGCGACGGTGAAGAACTCGGTGGGTTACGGGGTGACGCACGCGTTGTGGGGGTCGGAAGGTCGGTTGGGGGCGATCGTGGAGTTGACGTTGCGGGTTCGGCGGCGGCGGGTTGGGGACGACGAGCCGGGTGAATTGTTGGAGCGTGAAGCGTTGGATGGCGCGGCGGCCCTGGTGCGGTGTGAGGACCTGGCGCCGGGGACGGCGGAGCAGGCGGTGGCTGGGATGGCGGGGGCTGTGCAGGCGGTGGCGTCGTCGGACGGCCTGCGGGCGGTGGGGAGTTATGCGGAGCCGGGAGCGGCGGAGGCCGACGCGGCGTCGTTAGACGCGCAGGGAATCGAGGCGCTGGTGGAACCGGGCAAGGAATCCGCGACTGGCTCGGCAGCTATTCGGATGGCGACGGCGGCGCTGGATCCCGGTGGAGTATTCGTCTAGCGCAGCGAGCGAGGAGCCCAGGTTCCGCGTACAGGCACTTCCACCATTATGTCAAGCAGTAGAATGACATTGCGCCGGAGATTGGCATCGAGAGAGTTGGTGGTGGCCTATACTTCGGGCTTCTTCGGGGCGTGGCGCAGTCTGGTAGCGCGCATCGTTCGGGACGATGAGGTCGGAGGTTCAAATCCTCTCGCCCCGACCACCAACGACTCAGGCATGGTTGCGGCCGTGGGCGTCTAGTGAGATCGCCGCCTGAGGCAGGCCGATTCTTCCGACCGTTGAACGCCGCCGAGAGGCCAGGGCGGGTCTGGCTGGTTGAGGTTCAAGGATGGGCCTGTGGCTGGTCCTCGGATTCAATGAAGAATTGCTTGAGGTCGACGTCGTGTTCGAGGCGGGCTTTGAGGCTGGCGAAGAAGTGGGTCCAGCCGGAGCATTGGTCGAAGGCGCTGTCGATGCCGGGGGTGTCGCGGCGCCAGCCGGTTTCGCTGACGTGGATGGTTGTGGCGTCGCCGTTTGGCTGGAACGTGAAGGTGAAGGTGGTGCGGTAGCCGACGCGTCCGGCGGCGGGCCAGTTGCCGACGATGCGTTGGTTGGGGACTGCCTCCTCGACATGCACATCAATCTCGAGGTCGCCGAACCGCCAGTCGACCGTGCTGCCTGTGGTGAGTGGGCCGCTGGAGGCGTCGGTGAAGAAGGTGCTGATGGCGTGCCGGTCGGCGATGGTGTTGTAGACCTGGTCGACGGGCGCGTTGATGGCGCAGGTGAAGGTGAAGCCGAGGTCTTGCCGGGCGGTCATTCTCATCAGCCCTCATCCGGCCGCGCGGTTCGCGCGACATGTGGCGCTGGCTGGAGACGTGGGCGACCCGCTGAATCGTGCGGTCCGGGCACACCACGCATTGTTGGCACTGGGGCTATATAGGCAGGGTCAATCAAGGGTGGGGCTGGAGGGGACGATGTCAACTGTTGCCGTGCATCCGGGTACATCCCGCAGGGCGGCGTCGCAGGAGAGGAGCGGAGCATCAAGCACCTCGGCCAGAGCGAGATAGATGCCATCGTAGACGGTGACGTTGTCTCGAAGGGTAAAGGCCCTGGAGAGCAAGGCGGTATGGGGGAAGCGGCGAATTGGCAGGTCGACCAGGTCGTCAAGAGAGGCCCGGGCTCGAGCTGCTGACATCTCTCGCCCCAGGACAAGCCGCCGAAGAGCCTGACCGATTTCCGCGCCCAGGAGGTGCGGGGCGCACACGACATTCTGATTTCCGAAGTGCGTGGCGAGCACATTCCCCGCAGGACTTGCCGGGCCCAGCAGCATTTCAACGACCACCGACGCGTCGGCGACGATCACCGCCGCTCGCGTTCACGCCGAATGATCCGGGCCGGGGACTCGGACAGCCGAGGACGATCCCTGGCGGCGATCCGCGCAAGTACCTCCTCAACGGGCGGTACCGACAGCGATCGCTCCAGCTCTCGAAGCAGAAAGTCCGAGAGGCTCAGGCCAGCGCGGGCCGCTCGCGCCTTGGCCTCGCGATGCAGGTCGTCCGGCACGTTGCGGACCTGGATCATTTTTGGCATGTGCTAAGCATTATCACATGCGCTCCACATGCAGCATGCAGCGTTGGTGGTAGGGCCACGTCGGTCGGCTCGGGTACGGGCTTGACAGGCCTCGACCATAGGGCAACACTTCCGCCCGATTGATCTTAGTCATGCATCGTTCGTTCAGGTGCCCGTCCCAGGGAGAATAGGGAAGGCGGTGAGAATCCGCCGCGGTAGCGCCACTGTAAGCGGGATTTCGGGGCCGGAGCCCACTGTCGAGGAATCGATGGGAAGGGGCCGGCGACTAACCTAAGCCCGTAAGCCAGGAGACCTGCCTGAACGAGAGGTGACCGCTCTCCGCTTAAGAGAGGGTTCCTCGGGCGTCAGGTCGCAGGGCCTGGCACACGGAGGCCTCGGGCTTCAGCGGAGATTCGCTGGAGGTGGGGCTTGCGAGAGGCCGCTCGGCTGACGTCGGTGCGTGAATTCCGCCAAGCCGGTATTTCCGTTCGCCTTGCCGTTGGCGGCGTGCTGCTCGGCGGGCTGGTGCTGCTGACGTCGTTGATCTCGCTGAGCCTGGGGCCGGTGGAGATTCCGGCGGGGCACGTGGCGGCGGTCGTGCTGTCGTTCGTGGGCATGGACGTTGCCGAGGTCGGTCGTACCGAGCACCTGGTGATCGAGCAGATCCGGCTGCCGCGGATCCTGGTCGGCGCCTTCGTGGGGATGGCGCTGGCGGTGGCCGGGGCGACGATGCAGGGGCTGTTCCGCAACCCGATGGCCGATCCCGGGATCATCGGGGTCTCGGCGGGCGGGGCGCTGGGCGCGGTCATTGCAATTGCGACGGGGTTGACGGGCCTATTTTTTCTTGCGCTGCCGTCGTTTGCTTTCGTGGGCGCCGTGGCGGCGACGTTGCTGGTCTACGGCATTGCCGCTGTTGGCGGGCACTTCTCGATGGCGACGCTGTTGCTGGCGGGCGTGGCGGTGAACGCGTTCCTGGGGGCGGTGATCTCCGCGATCATCATCCTGCTGCCGGACAACGAAGCGCTGCGCGAAGTCCTGTTCTGGCTGGCCGGCGGCCTGGATTCGAGGTCCTGGGAGCACGTGCACATCTCGGCGCCGCTGATTGTGGGCGCCGCGATCGTGATCCTGGTTCGCGCACGCGATCTGAACCTGTTGATGCTGGGCGACGACGAGGCGCGGGCGCTCGGCGTTCGCGTGGGCGTCACGCGCGTCGCGCTGCTCGCGGCCGCCGCCCTGGCGACGGGCGCAGCCGTAGCCGTGAGCGGAACGATCGCGTTCGTAGGGCTGGTCACGCCGCACATCCTGCGGCTGGTGCTGGGGCCGGATCACCGGGTGCTGATTCCGCTGAGCGCGCTGGCGGGAGCCGTGTTCGTGATCGTGGCCGACACGTTTGCGCGGACGATTATTCAACCGGCGGAGTTTCGGGTCGGGGTGCTGACGGCCTTTGTGGGCGCGCCGTTTTTCGTCTTGTTGCTGATTCGGAATAAGCGTCAGGCCTACGCGCTGTGAGACACACCTCAGCGCTTCAAGCAACCGCGGCACAACCCGACCAAGGCGCACGAGGCACTTGCGCACCCCAGGCCTTCACCCAGGAAGGGACGGGCACGTTGCCAGGTTCCGGAACGGAAGTCGGACTCGGTTTCGAACGTCAATCAGGTGAGCCCGAGGATTTACGTGGCCTGGTGGTCGTCAATACCGGACTGGGCAAAGGCAAGACGACGGCGGCGCTCGGGGTGATGCTTCGAGCCTGGGGCAGCAACCTGCGCAGCCGGATGTTCCAGTTCATCAAGCACGCGAACGCCAGCTTTGGGGAGCACCGCGCGGCGCGAAGGCTCGAGATTCCAATCGAAGCCCGCGGCAACGGCTGCACGCGCCGGTCCAAGGACCTCGATCAGGCTCGAGCGTTGGCCGTGAGCCAGTGGCAGCGCTGTAAGGCCACGCTGGAAAACGGTGACGAGGCCATTGTTGTTCTGGATGAATTCACCTATCCGCTGCACTTCGGGTGGATATCAGTTGCGGACGTCACGACCACACTGAAGCGTCGACGGCCGGGCATGCACGTCATCATCACCGGCCGCTACGCCCCGCAAGACCTGATTGATTTCGCCGACGTTGTTACCGAGATGGAGGTGGTCAAACACCCATTTCGGGACCAGGGCATTAAGGCCCAACTGGGAATCGAGCTGTAGTGAAGATTGGCAGTCACGGAACGGGCCGGTCCTGCCAGCTGGTCCCGAAGGGGAATACGAGCCTCTTCGAGCGTGGGGATCGAATTCGGGCTGGATGTTCCGAATCAGTTCGGGTCCTGAATGCACGAGCGTCAGCCCTGCATTGGGACTCGGCATCTCTTCGGATCCGTCAACCAGACCCGCCTCGGGCCCAGCGCGCGCTGACTTGCGAGCAATTGAAAGGCCTCAGGGTGCGGTAACGCCAACTCTCGAATCAGTAGTTGTTCGTCAACCACTCGCTCTTGCGATCTTCGGGCCGATACGCGTCGTCGCACGGCCCACGGAAAGGATTTCTGGTTTCAATGCAGCGTCTTCGCAGTTTGGCCCTTTTACCCCTGCTCATCGCAGTCTTCGCCCTCGTGTTCGCGGCCTGCGGACCGGAAGACAACGTCCCACCGCCTGCGCCGCCGCCGGCCGCAACGCCGGAGGTCGTGCGCGCGGAGTCGACGCCGGCGCCCACCACGACGGCACAGCCGACACCGGAGGCCACGGTCGAGCCAACGCCTGCTGCGACCGCACAGCCCACAGCCAGCCCGACGGCAACTCCGGCGCCAACGCAGGAGCCCACGCCGACACCTGAGCCAACCCCTGAGGCCACGCCTGAGGCAACCGCAGCGGCAACGCCGGAAGCTACGCCCGAGCCGGCCCCGACTGAGGAAGCCACTCCTGCCGCGCCGGCCTTCGCCGAGGCGTTTCAAGACGTGCGGGGGATTGTCGACCCGAGCAACTTCGGGTGGCCGCGCGAGGTGGAGGGGCTGAACGGCGTCGTCAGCATTCCTGCCAAGCCGCTTAGCATCATCACGGCGTCGGTGGGCCACGACGAGATGACGCTGGCCATCGTGCCGATCGATCGACTCGTCGCGGTTGGCAGTTCGTCGAAGAACATCACCTACTCCAACTTCGCGGACCTGCTGCAGGAGAAGGCCGAGATCACTCGCGACCCGGAGACGATCATTGCCCAGGAGCCGGACATCATCGTGACCAGTCCGTTCTTTTCGGCGGACGGGGTTGCGGCTCTGTCCAAGGCCGGGATTCCGGTGATCCAGACCGAGCTCAAGCAGGGTCCGGAGTCTCGGATCAACAACATCCTGTTGATGGGCTACATCTATGGGGAAGAGGAGCGGGCTGTTGCGTTCGCCGCCGAGGTTCGCGAGCGATACGAGAGCCTGATCGGCGTGACCGGCGCGGTTGAGGCACAGCCTCGCGTGCTTGCGCTCACGCAGTACGGCGACAAGATCTGGACGGCCGGCAAAGACTCCACCGAGGGCGGCGTCATCACGGCCGCCGGCGGCCTGAACGTGGCGGCCGAGGCCGGGATCGAGGGCAATCAGACCACGAGCCTGGAAGGCGTGATCGCCATGAACCCGGAGGTGATCGTGATTGCGCAGCCCATCGAGTTCGGAGCCAACGAGTTCAGGCAGAGTCTGCTGGACAATGAGGCGCTGGCCGAGCTGCCGGCGGTCAAGAACGAGGCCATTTACGTGGTGGAAAGCAAGCATTTCACCACGCTGTCCTACTGGAACATCCGCGGGGCCGAAGATCTGGCGCGAATCCTGTGGCCGGACGAGTTGGGCGACTCCGAGAGTCCGCCCTTCAGCCTGGCGGAGTAGTTGACGATGCAGACCGAGCGATCGGCGTCTATCCGGGCGGACGAACTCGGCTTTCGGGTCGAGGCGAAGGCGCTGCTCGAGCGCGTGCGGCTGCACGCGGACCAGGGTCAACTGGTCGGTCTGATCGGTCCGAATGGCGCGGGGAAGTCAACACTTCTCCGCGCCATTGCGGGCGTGCTGCGACCGCAGGAGGGGGCGGTCTGGCTGGAGGGCGAAGAACTGAACTCCATGCCGGCCCGCGACGTGGCGGCCAGGATGGCCCTGGTTCCACAGATTGCTCCGTATACGCACGGGTTCACCGCGCGTGAGCTGGTGCTGATGGGGCGGTATCCGCACCTGGGGCGCTTTGAGATCGAGGGTGCGGCCGACGAGGCGATTGCCCGCGAGGCGATGGAGCTCACGGAGACCGAGGAGTTCGCCGAGCGAACGTTGGACACGCTGTCGGGGGGCGAGCGTCAACGTGTATTCGTATCGCGCGCCCTGGCCCAACAGCCTCGCGTGCTGCTGCTGGACGAGCCGACGGCCAACCTGGATGTGCTGCACAAGCTGCGGGTGCTGGATCTCGTGCGCCAGTTAGTGGACGAGGGGCTGACAGCCGTGGCCGCCATTCATGATCTCGGCATGGCGGCGCGCTACTGTGATCGGCTGGTGCTGCTCAGTGAAGGACGGGTGCTTGCCGACGGGACGCCCGAGGAGGTGTTGGCGCCGGTCATCATTGAGGCCGCATTTGGGGTTCGATCAGCGGTGTACCCGGACCCGGTGACCGGTTCGCTGGTGGTCAGCCTAATCGCCCCGGCCGACGAGGACCGATCACGAGTACCCGCAACAGGGGCGAACGGCAGAAACGGTCACGAAAGCCGCCACCATCTGTCGGCGGAGGCCCGCGCAGCAACGCCCAGAGAAGCAAGGATATGAGCACTCGCGAGCCTGGAACACGACCCGCCGAGGTTCCCAAGCGCCCTCGCCGGCGTCATGGTTTGGTGATCGTGAATACGGGCGAGGGCAAGGGGAAGACGACGGCGGCGCTGGGGGTGATTTTTCGGGCGTGGGGTCGGGACTTCAAGATCCGGATGTTTCAGTACATCAAGCACACGACTGCCACCTTCGGCGAGCACCGGGCGGCGATGCGGCTGGACATTCCCATCGAGGCGCTGGGCGATGGATTTACCTGGCTGTCCAAGGACATGGACCGGACGGCGGCGCTGGCGGTGGAGCAGTGGGGTCACTGCAAAGAGGCGATTCTGAAGGGTGACGAAGACATCATCGTGCTGGACGAGTTCACCTACGCGATGCACTACGGATGGGTGCCGGTGGACGACGTAGTGGAGACGCTGAAGGCGCGGCCAGCGCCGCTGCACGTGATCATCACCGGCCGCTATGCGCCGCAGGAACTGATCGACTGCGCGGATCTGGTGACCGAAATGAAGCTGATCAAGCACCCCTACCGTGAACAGGGCATCCGCGCGCAACGGGGGATTGAGTTCTAGAGGTGCGACTCGACGACGTTGCCGCCGGCATTCGCCCGGCTGATGCCAAAGCGAAGCAAGCGGCGGCGCGACGTCAGCAGCGGTTGACCAAGCCGCCGGGCAGTTTGGGCCGGCTGGAAGAGATCTCGATTCAGCTGGCCGGGATCTTCGGAACCGAGCGTCCGATTGCTCGAGACACCACTTTAATCGTTGCCGCCGCCGATCACGGGGTGGTCGCGCAGGGCGTGACTGGATATCCCCAGGCGGTCACTGCGCAGATGGTGCTGAATTTCCTGGCGGGTGGAGCCGCGATCAGCGTGATGGCGCGAGCGCGGGGCGTCGAGCTGGTGATTGCGGACGCGGGGGTTGCCTCGCCGCTCCCCGAACACCCGGACCTTCGGGTTGTGGCGGCGGGACGGGGAACTGCTGACATGACGCGGGGACCGGCGATGCGTGAAGACCAGGCGGACGCGTGCCTGGAGGCCGGAATCGAGCTGGCCCGGTTCGCCGCCGAGCGGGGAGCGCAGGTGATCGCGACAGGCGACATGGGGATTGGCAACACGACGGCCGCGAGCGCGATCACGGCCGCGCTAACCGGGGCGCCGGCGCGTGAGACCACGGGGCGGGGGACGGGTCGCAGCGACCGGGAGTTGGAACACAAGATCGCGTGCGTGGAACGCGCGTTGGACGTAAATCGTCCGGACACGGCGAGTGGCGTGGACGTGCTGACCAAGGTGGGCGGCTTCGAGATCGGGGTGTTGGCGGGCGTGGTCCTGGGTGGGGCGCTGGCTCGGCGTGCCGTGGTGCTCGACGGCTTCGTATCCGGCGCCGCCGGACTGATCGCGCACAGCCTCTGCCCAACGGTCCTGGACTTTCTGATCGCGGGCCACCGGTCTGCCGAACCGGGCCACCGAATCGCGCTGAATCACCTTGGACTGCAGCCCCTGCTGGATCTGGAGATGCGGCTGGGGGAAGGCACGGGCGCCCTGCTGGCGACGGGCCTGATTGAAGTCGCCGCGGCCTGCCTGTCCGACATGGCCACCTTCGACGAGGCCGGAGTCTCGGACCGGGCGCCTACGGATCTCGCCGAAGCTTCCACGTGAAGAGCTTGCGGCTGGCCATCAGTTTCCTGACGGTGCTGCCGGTGGCGCCGGATCACTCCGGGCCAATGGCTCCCGCCAGGGCCTATTTTCCTTTGGTCGGTCTCGGGCTTGGCGGGATCCTGGCTGGGCTTGATCTTGCAGCCAGCCAGGTCCTACCACAGCCCGTGGTCGGTGCGCTGCTCGTCGCGGCGCTACTCGTGCTCACCCGCGCCCTTCACACCGAAGGATTTCTGGACGCTTGCGACGGCCTCCTGGGCGGCCGCGACCGGGAGCCGCGCCTCGCCATTCTTCGGGATTCGCACGTCGGGGCCTTCGCCGCGATCGGCGGCGCATGCCTTCTGCTGCTGAAATGGACGCTCTTGGTCGGCATCCCCGAAGCCGAACGGCTTGGCCTGCTGGTTCTCTTCCCCTCTCTTTCGCGCTTTGCCATGGTCGCCGCAATGTCCGTTTTTCCGTACGCGCGAACGCAGGGACTCGGAACGGCGTTTCAGGATGGCGCGAGCTGGCGTCAGCTCGCCCTTGCGCTGCTCACGGCCGCCGTAGCGGGCGGACTGTTGCTCGGGGTCGCCGGGCTGCTGGTGCTGGCGATCGCGACGGTCGTTGCATTGGGACTGGGACTCTGGTTCAAGCGTTTGCTCGGCGGTATGACGGGCGACACCTACGGCGCAACCAACGAGGTTGCGGAGGTCACGGTTCTGCTGGCCGGGCTTATCCTGATTCAGCTGTCGCCGGGGCTTACCGGCGCACCGTTCTGGTAGGCGCGCAAACATGGGCACCTGGTATCTCGTGCGACACGGCGAGACGGAGTGGAATCGAACGGGCCGGATGCAAGGACACCTGGGAGTGCCGCTGAACGCCGAAGGCCGCCGCCAGGCAACCCGACTTGCCGGACGGCTGCGGCGTGTTGAGTTTTCGGCCATCTACGCCAGCGACCTGGCGCGTGCGGCAGAGACTGCTCAGATCATCGCCGACGGCCGCGACCTCGCGGTCACCCCCGATTCGGACCTTCGCGAATTCTCGGGCGGCGAATGGGAAGGGCTGACGCTGGAGGAAATCGAGAGGCGATATCCGGGATTGCTCGCCGAGCGGATCGAGGCCGGAGGCAACATGGGATGGTCAGCACCAGGCGGCGAAAGCGCCATTGATGCGCTCCAGCGGGTGCGCCGCTTCAGCACGCGCGCGAAGGCCAGTCTTGACGCCGGGGAGAACATTCTGGTCGTGGCGCACGGCGGCACCCTGCGCGCCCTTGTGGTCTGCCTGCTGGATCTGGCCGACACCGACTTCTGGAAATTTCAAGTCGACAACACCGCGCTCGCGATCATCAGCGACCATGACGGCAGCCGGGTGCTGGAGTCATGGAACGACACGCACCATCTTGCGAACGCCGACAGCTCCGACCGCGTATGAGCCGGCGTCTGATCCTTGTCCTGGGCGGCGTTCGTGCCGGGAAGAGCCGCTACGCACAGGAGCTGGCGGGCGACGGCGGCCGGGTGTTGTTCGTGGCCACGGCCGAGGCCGGCGACGAGGAGATGGCCGCTCGCATCGCGGCGCACCGGGCGGAGCGTCCGACCAGCTGGGCGACGCTGGAAGAACCACTTGACCTGGCCGAGGCACTCGAACCGCGCCTGAAGGACTTTGACACGGTGCTGCTTGACTGCCTGACGTTGTGGGTCAGCAACCTGTTGCTCCAGGATCCGGATCGCGAGGGGACGCCGGCACACATCCAGACGCAGGCCCGTCGCCTCATCGACCTCTATGAGCGAAGCGATGTCTCCTGGATTGTCGTCAGCAACGAGGTCGGGCTTGGCGTGATCCCGACAACCAGGCTTGGACGCGACTTCGCCGATGGGCTGGGGCGGGTTAACCAGCAGTTCGCCGCCGCGGCGGATGAGGTGATCGTAATATTTGCGGGGTTGCCGGTGAATCTAAAGGCGCGCGGCCTCGAGAACCGATGAAGCGTCGGCGGGTGGCCGCGCCGAGCCGGTGCGAACGGGGCGGCTCTCGGTTAGGCAGCCACGAATTGCAGGGCGTATAAGCGCGCACCGCGCATGGCAATCCGCAGGCGCACGGGCTGGCCGTCAGTTTCGGGCAGCCGATCGTTGCCAGCCCAGGTCACGACGTGCCGTATGTGGTTGCCAAGCACCCGGTCGC